>NZ_JBTLQG010000022.1:0-109991 GCF_054461535.1 Flavitalea antarctica | reverse complement strand
GACTATCATTGCCCAGGCAATTGCAAGGGATGAATGGAGATGTAAACACAACGATGACTGGGGCGTGGCTACCCTGAACCTGGATGCAAATGATGTTACGCTGGAGAACCTCACAATTATCAATTCTTATGGAAGAGATTTTAAAACACCAAGATTGATAGCCTGTGGTACTGACACATCCGGCAAACCAAGATCCATTACAAATCAAAGTCATCAGATGGCCCTCCGAACCATGAATGCAACAAGACTGAAGGCAATAAATTGCCGCTTCACTGCTTATGGGGGCGACACCGTGAGCCCATGGAACGTTGACGGTGGTTTGTTTTATTTTAAGAATTGCATAATGGAAGGAGGCGTTGATTTTTATTGTCCCCGCGGATGGGCATATGCAGAGAACTGTGAATTCATCGTCCAAAGCGGGACAGCCGCGATCTGGCATGATGGCTCACGTCATGAAGATTCAAAGACAGTATTGAAAGACTGCAGTTTCACCGGTTATGACGGCTTCCGGCTCGGACGGTACCACCGGGATGCACAGTTCTATCTTGTCAACTGCCGCTTCCCTGAAAACATGGCGGATGCAGATATATATCTTGTTCCCACAGCGAATGAAATAAAATGGGGACGAAGAGTGTATTATTACAACTGTAGAAGAGCAGGCGGAGATTATACCTGGCATTTTGATAACCTGAACAATGCCCCGGGAAAGCCATCCGCTGATCAGCTTACTCCCGCCTGGGTGTTCGGCAAGCGATGGCCGGTATTTTAAGGGACGTGAAGAGAGTGATGAATGGAGAGTTATGAGTTATGAGTGAGTTATGAGTGTTAGCGGATTAGGAGGACCTGGCCTTTTAGTTCAGTAACCTGCCCGCCCTGCATCTGGTATACGCATTTCCAAACATAGTTGCCTATTTCTGCCGGCATACCTTTGAAAAAGCCATCCCATCCCTTCAGATGATCATCGGTTGAGAAAACAACCTGGCCATACCGGTTGAAGATGATGATAGAGTATTTCGTGACCGGTCCATAAACCATCGCCTTGAACAGATCGTTCTTGCCATCATGATTTGGTGTGAATGCGTTTGCCATGAAGACCCCGTTCAGACAGTCTTTTTCTGTCACTGTAATCGTCTCTGTCGCCGCGCAGCCATCTTTGGATGTTACTTTCAGGCTATATCTTCCGCCGTTGGTTATCGATATGCGGGGTGTTGTGGCACCCATGTTCCACTGATATGATTTATAATTACCGGTAGGGAACAACTCAAGATTTCTGAAACGGCAGATGGTATCGGTCGGTTTGAGAAAGGAACGCGGTGTTTCAAAAACTGTTCTGACCCTCATTGAATCGGAAGCAAAGCAATTGTTCTGGTCCCTGACGTGTACCCAGTAAGTGCCCGCGTCCTGTATGCTAATACTACGGCCACTGCTGCCATCTTGCCATTGGTAAGCGCTGAACTGGCCCGCATCCAGTTTCACAGGCTGATTCGTACACAGATCCCTGTCTTCACCCAGCGAAAATATGATCGGGTTAAACTTTTTTACTACAACGGTATCGCGGGTAAAGCAACCATTCACATCCTGTGCAACTACATCATACTGCCCCGGAGTGGTCACCTTCAAAATGCTATTGGTTGATCCCGTTGACCATTTATAATTATTGTAGCCACCGTCGGTCAGAAAGGTAATCGAATCGGTAAAACACAGGGTGGTATCTGCTCCTAGCCTTACCGGCCTCGGGAAAAGCAAATTAATTGCCATGGTGTCTTTTGCGGTGCACCCGTAGTCGGAAACCGCAGCCAATGTAATTAAAGCACTTGATGAAAATTTTGCGTTCGCCTTGTTGCCGGTTGCTGAAAGATTTTCCGCCGCTCCCCAGGCATAACTCAGGTAAGAAGGTTCCGCTGTTATGCTGAATGTGTCGTTGACGCATGGAGCCATAGAAGCAACATTAAATAGCGGGGGCAGAACTGCCGTGGTAATGGTTATTTCATCCGACGAAAGTTCACCACATGTGTTTGAGACATATACTACATAAACGCCCGCTGTTTTTGCCTGGTAGGTTACCTCATATGATCCATCCTGCCATATATATTGCACATAATTGTCACCGGCATTAAGAAGAACAGAATCACCCGGGCAAATCAAGGTATCATTACCCAGTGAAAGTGAGGAGGGTTGTTCATCCACCTGTACCCTTAAGCTATCCTGGAAAATATTACAATCAGTTTTGATCGTCGCATAGAGCCAGGTTGGACCAGATTTCAGAAATTGGAATACGGCTTCACCGGCGGAAGCACTGATGAATTTAACCCGGGTTGAATCATAGCTCCATTCCGGGTTTTTATCACAATCCGCGTTTGTGAAGTATTGAATCATTTTATCTGCATTCAAAGTACAGATCGGACCCGGATCCTGTATACGCACTTCCGTACAGAGATCAATCTCACCACAAATCACCTCATCTATATCAAATGTGGTAATAGAAGGAAAAAGATTTTCGTCTATCGAAGCCTGGATATATGACCTGGGCACTCTCTCCAGATCCACAGTACCTGGTGTTGGATTAAATCCCTGGAAGGTTGCCAGGTAGGGTTGATAACCGCAGAAACCGATTTCGCCTGCAGTGCCAAACTTCATAAGGTAGGTATGGGTAGTAGAACCGCCCATCGCTCCCCATCCCCCGGCAGTATAGATTTTGCCGTTATCGCCAACACCGAGGCCGCGTATCTGGGTTTCATGATCCTGCAGGTATTCATTCATAAATACGGGGTCAAGTTCTGAATCAAGCTTCATGATGACATGACTGTTCAGCGAGAAATCAGCGACGGAAAAATTCAGATAGAAAAATCCATCTTTTACATCTGCATAAGGAATGGAAACTATACCTGGAAGATATTTAAATCCCAACGGTTTTGCCAGGCTGTCGAAACGACCAATCATCAACTGATTATCTTTATCAGTACCTGCATAGAACGCGAGACCATTATCGTATTCAAGGAAACGTTGAAATACTGAACCGCTCCAGTTTTCTGGGAAGGAATAAGACTGGATCACATCACCGGAGTTCCTATTAATAAGAAATGAATTTCCCTGGTAACCTTCGGTTACTACTATATAACCGGCAGGAGAAGAGGTGATACTACCACTCATCGCGCCCGAGTTATTCAGTTTATGTACACTCGTCCAGATCTCATTGCCAGACATGTCCATTTTATAAAGCGAAAAACTGCCGGCATTAGGGCCGCCATCACCAGCAGTACCGAGAATGACAATGTTTCCATCCTGGTCCTTGTGAATGTCGGCTACGCCATCGCCGGCAGAATAAAAATCATCCTGTGTGTATATGCGCCTGGTCCAAAGCTTTTGAAGATTCGTGTTAACAAGGCTGAAGCTCATCGCCTTTTGCCCTGCTTCATCCCCGGTATAAACAAGCATAACATGATCGTCATCAAGCCTGAACATGCTGAAGTCTGCGTTTGTGCCTCCATGAAAGAAGTCGGCCGATCCCAGCAGGTTACCCTGTCCGTCAATGAGCTTCAACCCGCTGAAACCTTCAGTGCTTCCATCCGGAAGCGTGCTATAACGGTTGGTTGCGAGAATCTGCATGTTATTACCCATCAGGGCAAAGTTCGTCGGATATTCATGATCCTTGTCAGACCTGAACTTCTTATAATAGCTCGGGTAGCAATCCGTAGAATAAGCAGGCAAGCCTGGTTGTGCATAGGATTGGATAGATAGAATACATATAAGTATCCACAGCATTGTGAACCTCCCTGACAGGAACTGCTTCAGTGTGGGCATCGGACGACGTTATCTTAGTTATTGGATCGAAATAAAAAACCAGTCAAAACCAACCATACATTCAGTATGGAACTAAGTAACGTAAATCCATTCCAAATATTGGAAAAAGGGAATTCTAATCAGCAATTTGATCAGGATCAAACACGCGAAGAACTTATGGTGAGGTCGGACCACTTCCAGGCCTTATCAAATCGTGTTTTTACTAACTTTGCTTCTCGTATTTTTCCCTGTCCCATCAGGCTTTTGTATAGCCCCATCAAGGCCCAGCCGTTTTCGGGATAGGTCACCATATCCTGGAGATAAACCTTTTCTGCTTCTTCGAATTTTTTTGCCTGTAATAAGATATGACCCAGTGTGTGCCTTGTTGAAAAAAACCAATCAGGCGGTTCCTGGTACATCAGTGAATCTTCAATATCCCTTGCCTGTTCCAAAGAAGCTATGGCTTCATCGAACAAACCTTTTTTTGCATTTATCTCACCATTCAGAACGTTTGTTGCGATCGTAGTGAGCTGGGCAGCACTGTTGACGCCCCAGATAAACTGGGTGGCTAATCGGGTATCCTTTGCAACTTCTCTTATCGCCTGCAATTCTTTAGCTGCGTTTTCAGCATCATTTTTAGCATTGAACGCCATGCCGCGTGCATAATGCCATATCGCCAATGGATATATGAGTGCAGTATCCGGTTGTTGAAGTGTTAGTACATCATCCCATTTACCCAATTGTGTAAGCACGTAAAATGGAATGATAGAATAATGTTGGATCGCCGGATTCTCATATATATATGTCTTGTCGGAATGTCTTGCTATACTCCATGCAGCGTCGATCGCCTTTTTACTGTTGCCTTCAAGGAATGCACAGGCCGCAAGGAAATGTATATTGTGCGGATAATACATCATCGGATAAACGCCCTGTACTTTACACTGGGCAATATAACTACTATCGGCCGCGCTGGCTCTTTCATTTACGACAACCCCTTTGTGATATTCACCCGTGCGTATATCGATATGGGATGGCATGTGCAGGATATGTCCCGCGGATGGCAACATATTACGCAGACGGTTAGCCGCTGGTACCGCGTCCGCTACTCTTGGAGAAGCCTCCATCAGGTGGATGTACATATGATTTGCACCAACATGGTCCGGGGCAGTGGCCAATAATTTCTCCAATGTTTCCACTATTGCTGGTGTCCATGGTTTTGGCGTGCCATTGCGGAACCATAGATCCCACGGATGTTCGTTCATCATTGCATCAACATACAAGGCAGCAATATTTATGTCGTCCGGAAATTGCTCATGCGCCTTTTTCATTGCCGCTGAATATGCCTCATTATATGGCGTCATGTCCTTTACTTCTTTTTCGGGAAAACGTTGACGCAGTGCTGCAATCAGCGCTTTGGCTGAAGGTTTGGCAGAGGCGGAATATTTTACTGCTTTGTTGATTGCATCGTTAATTTCTTCAAGGCTGGTCGGGTTTAATGCAGCATTATAATTCGGGCCGAGAACCATTGCTAAGCCCCAATAAGGCATAGCAGAAGTTGAGTCGAGCCGGATCGCAGCCTTGAACGACCGGCCCGCTTCACCATGATTGAATGCATATATAAGAGTGAGGCCCTGGTCAAAATATTGCTGCGCCTTTGCTGACCTGGTCGTGATGGGATAATGAAGATTTCCCAGTCCCTTGAAAATCGGCGCGTTGGCCGCATCCAGTTTTGACGGATCAAATGACGGGGCACAATAGGTTTGGTTCCTAGCACGATTGGGAACCGCGGCTTGTTTTTCAGGCTGTGACGAAGTTAACATCAGCGTAGCCGATCCTACAACAAAAAAGAGAATAAGGGTTTTCATGTCTGTGTTGTTTTAAGTATCGTGGTCCGAAGATAATAGCCTGTTTACCTGGGTTGGATGACAGCAGTTGCGGAGAAATCGCAGATGTCATAAAGGTAATTATTCATATTATTCTCCGGAAATTGAGTTTAGGTTGATGATTATTTTGTTGCTATCTCTTTTACAAAAGCGGAAATATCTGTTGCTGTTTGCCGGGGAGCTTCCCAGTGGAATGCGTGACAGAGGTCTTTGTACACCAGCAACCGGGAGCCCGGAATTAAGCTTTTGAACTGTTCCTGTTCGGCGATGGAAGAGTAAGTATCCTTGTCGCCATAGATAATAAGGACAGGCGCATCTATTTTTTTCAGGCTTGCCGAGAAATCGACTTCCAATAGCCCTTTCAGCACCTCCTTCCATACCATGGAAGGCACCTTCATTGATTCACTGATAACTGAGTCAAGATAAGTTTCAGGTATAGGCACATAAAGCGTGCTTTTTTGAAAATCGCTCGCGAATGCACGATCAACCGGGTCTTTGAGCTGCGCAACCTGCGAGTTAAACTCAATTATTGCCTGATTCTTTTTAGAATTTGGAATGGTTGCCATCAATACGAGCCCCGCCACTTTTGAGGGATTCCTGATAGCAAAGGATTGAGCTATTGTTGATCCAAGGGAGTGTCCCACAATAATTGCTTTGTCAAGACCCTTGGCAGCCATAAAGGCGTCCAGGTCAGCGCTAAAATCTTCGGGACGATAGGTAGACAAGGGCTTGTCTGACTCGCCGTGCCCCCTGTGGGTTATCACGAGTGACCTGATATTGCCGGTCAGTTCCGGAACCACATAGTTGAAGGAATGCCTGGAGTCAGTAAAGCCATGTAGAAAGATCACGGGCGTGCCGTCGGGATTACCCGACTCTGAATACTCCAGGGTAACGCCGGTGCGAAGTGATATTCTCCCAACAAATGGACCTCCAGGATCAGGTAGTCCCGGGTTTGTATTGCTTTCGTGCAACCCGGGGTATTCACTGACTTCAAATGATCTGATGGTCTGTGCAGTTGTCCCGTTCCCTCCTAACAGGAAAAACATAGCGATTGGTAATAAGCGACGGTAATGCATAATAATTTTTTTTGCAAATCTGCGTCTTCCCGCCAGGTATTTCAATAACCAAAAGCCTCAGTATGCATCACCGAATCCGGTGTTATGTAACTACCGCGCTTTCGAACCCTTCCCTGTAAAAAATAAAAATCTACGGATCGGTAAATCCTGCTGACATAGGGTTGTCACCACGTGATTTTAACTTCATGCCATCATTAAAACTTCACTATATGCAAAACGTTATGGATCATCCGACAACAGATTCGGCTGTATTTACGCCTGCAGTTCTTCTCGAACATTGGCAAAGTCAACGGCGCCTCACCCGTAAAGTTATCATGGCTTTCCCCGAGGATGCGCTTCTCAATTATTCCATTGGTGGCATGCGTCCCTTTGCAGAGATGGTCGCTGAGCTGGTGGGTCTTGCTCATCATGGCATCAATGGTATAGTGTCAGGAAAATGGCAAAGCCTGGACTCCTTAGACAATCACGGAGTGCCTCAAAAAGCGATGAATAAAAATGATCTGCTCACAATATGGGATGAGCTGACCGAACACATCAATGACTTGTGGCCACAAATATCCATTGAAAGATTCAAGGAAGTTGATAATGCTTTCGGAATGTATGAAGGAGAAAACTACTCAACCCTTTTCTACTTTGTCGATAATGAAATTCATCATCGTGCACAGGGCTACGTGTACTTACGCTCTTTAGGCATCGAACCTCCTGCTTTCTGGGATACTAACTAATCAGGAAGATCGAAGAACTTTATCTGACTCCCATAAGTGGTGAGATGAATTGACAGGAGTGGGGATTTTTTTCGGGTTTGATCTGAGGTTTCTTTGCATCATACAAAAAACAAATAAACACTCAGTAAAACATCAGGCAATGAAAAAGTCAATTTCAATCGCGGCATTCATGCTCGCAACATCCCTGGCAGTATTCAGTTCAGTACAGGCACAATTGGTCGCACCGGTCAGCAGTATACTTAATGTAAGCAGCCATACCCTGGTACGCAAAGCAACGCTCACAGAAGAGTCGGCAGTAAATTCGAGAGTTTTGAAATCATTTTACCGCAATTTCAAGGCACCTGCTCCGGTTCAGTGGTCTACAGATGATCAGTTCTACCTGGCGTACTTCGTGAACGATGGCGTTCAGCACAGGATAACTTATCGGAAAAATGGCAAGATGGTGCAGACCCTGAAGACTTATGCAGCCGAAAAGCTCAACAAAGATATCAGAAGCCAGGTAGAAGAAGCTTATGATGGATATGATATCACAGGTGTGACAGAACTGACTTCCGATTTGGACACAGTTTATTTTGTGAACATAGAAAGCCGCAGAAAATTTAAAGAAGTGGTAGTGTATGAAGGCGAGCTGATGGTTCGCAAGCAGTTTGATCTTCAATAGCTGATTCCAGCTGGTAGCAGCAAAAATTAATCTTATCGCTACGGGGTAGTAATAATCGCTCTGCCACGTTCATCACCCCTTCAGCGTTATTTCATCCGTTAAAAAATTCCCGATTGAAACTGGCAAAGAGGCCGTCTTCGAAATGAAGCCGGCTTCTTTTTTCGTATAAGTCGCCACTGCTGATTCGTCAGTGCATTCACTTCAGCATATACCTGTCCAAATCACTTAATTTTCCGGCAGAGCAAACAAAATAAATTAGCTCATGAAAAAAATTATCCTGGATCTTGCAGTAACTCTTGACGGCTTTATTGAAGGCCCAAATGGTGAAACTGATTGGTGCATATTGGATGATGAATCAGAATTCGAAAAATCTGATTTCGCGCAATTCCTTAACGGCGTAGACACTATTTTTTATGGTAAAACAAGTTACGATCTGTGGGGAAACTATCAGCCGGGTGTAAATGCCGGAGCCGCAATGAAATCAATCTTCGCATTGGTACACAGTAAGATGAAATACGTTTTCTCAGGAACCAATTACCCGGGTAATGAGAGAACCAATTATATTCATACAAACAGCGATACTACACTGAATGAACATGTTCAAAAGATCAAAAAGCAGAACGGTAAGGATATCTGGCTGTATGGCGGGGCAAAGCTTATAACCACTTTCGTGAACCTGGATCTTGTAGATGTTTACCGGCTGGCTGTCCACCCGGTTATCCTTGGTGGTGGCAAGCCTCTGTTTGAAAACATTGCAGAAAGAAAGGACTTGAAATTAACCGGCTTGGCATCTTCGAAGGGTGGAGTCGTGATGCTGAATTATGAAGCGAAAAAGTGAGCCTTTTCAAACCGGCTATTCTTCCTATATTCAGATAAGAAAACTTAACGATGCTGTTATGGAAAAAAGAACCTTTCTTAAATTAACTACCGCAGCTATGGCTTCTCCACTGATTGCTCCTATTGAGACCTGGATACCCCAGGAAGAATTAAAGAACTGGGCCGGCAACCTAAAGTACAGCACTAATAAAATAGCTTACCCAAAAACGGTAGAAGAACTCAGGAAGCTGATAACCGGCCGTCCGAAGTTGAAGGTTCTTGGCACACGTCATTGTTTCAACCGGATAGCCGATAGTGTTGATTATTTTGTTTCGTTAAGGGACATGAACAAAGTGGTTAAACTGGATACCGGAGCAAATACGGTTACCGTCGAAGGCGGAATGAGGTATGGCGATCTTTGTCCTTTTCTTGAAAGCAAGGGTTATGCTTTGCACAATCTCGCTTCATTGCCGCACATCTCCGTAGCAGGTTCTTGCGCGACTGCTACCCATGGTTCGGGTGTTAAGAACGGCAATCTTGCAACCGGTGTATCAGCAATCGAATTTATTAATGCCGAAGGGGAACTCATACAACTTAGCAGGCAAAGCGATGGCGACAAGTTCAAGGCGATGGTTGTGGGGATGGGAGCCGCCGGTGCAATAACAAAAGTTACCCTTGATATAAGGCCGACCTTTAAAATGCGCCAGTATGTTTACCTCGGTCTTCCGGTGGCTGAGTTGCAAAAACATTTCGACGCCATTCTTGCTGTGGCTTATAGCGTAAGCCTGTTTACAGACTGGCAATCGGACAAAGTAAATGAGGTTTGGGTGAAAGCGCATGAAAAAGACAAGCTTGACTTTTCTAAGGTGAAAAGTTTTTATGGCGCGAGGGCCGCTACAAAAAATATGCATCCCATCGCCACCTTATCCGCTGAAAACTGTACCGAACAAATGGGAGTGCCAGGACCATGGTTCGAAAGGTTGCCTCATTTTAAAATGGGATTTACGCCTAGCAGCGGAGTGGAACTTCAGTCTGAATATTTTGTTCCCCGTCAACACGGACTCAATGCCTTTCTTGCTATTTCAAAACTTGGTAAGCAGATCGGTCCACATCTTTTTATTTCAGAGATACGGACTATCGATGAAGATGATTTATGGATGAGTCCATGTTACAAACAGCCCTGTACAACTATACATTTCACCTGGAAGCAGGATTGGCCGGCTGTAAGTAAGCTGCTGCCCGTGATCGAGGCGGCGCTGGAACCTTTTGATGCCCGGCCACACTGGGGTAAATTATTTTCGATATCCCCGGCTTTGTTACGTAAAAGATACCCTAAGTTGGAGGACTTCAAAAAACTTGTTGCCTCTTATGATCCCAAAGGAAAATTCCGAAACGAATTCCTGGATAAGAATTTTTATGCCTCATAAACACACGTGATGCCATGGTGCGTAAATTAATGGCCGTGATACGCATATTCATGGCAACCGCGCCACATTAATGGAAGGGGATTTCAAACCAATTTATCATGGTTTCATCACTTTTATTAAATGCGACGCTTTTGCCGTGTTAGTATTGCAAACAGAATATGCTAACCATGAACGAGTCATCAAACAAAGTAGAAAACTTCAGGAAGGTTGAGTTTTGGGCCACAACGACGCTTTTTGTTTTTGTCATCTTTTTCTTCATTACAGAAAGCGTCAGGTTTGACAGGTATGAGATCAATCTGCCAATCAAAACGCTTTTTAGTGAAGCAAATATGCAGTTCGATTATTTTCGCAACTACTTTTTTCCACAGCTTATCCGGTATATCACGCTGTTTGGCGCCTTCACCTATCTTAATTTTGTTATAGTCCCGCAAGTTTTCAGAAGAGAGAACATCTATAAAAATACCTTTATAATTGCTGTGATCTTTACCCTCACTACCATCATATTTGGTATTACCGGTACTTATTCCAGGGCATATCTGTTTGCAGAATATGAGTCAAGGCAGGAAGCATATAACCGGATCTTCCTCGATGCATTCCTTACCGCCTGTCGCCTGCTCCTCCTCCTGGCGTTCTATAGCATGTTGAAGTATGTCAGCGTGTACCTGCTGATCAATGCTGATAAGATAAAGGCAAGGTATCCTGCTGTTACGAGGGGCGGACTCATTGCCTTTATAGTATGGGCGATAATACTTTTTCTGCTTGCGGTCGGTGAAGCTGATCGCCCGGTGATCTTCCTGTGGGCGATCACTATTCCTGTGGGCATTTTGTTATACTGGTATTCATTTCATACGCTCATTTCCTCTTCGCTGTCTGGTAAAAGACCATTCCTGATGTATGTAATTAAGGCGATAGGAATTTTAGCCGTAACATCATTCGCCATAGCATTTTTGTTAATGCTCTTCATACTCAACGAGGATTTTGCATTCAGTCTGGGTGGAATAAGCTTCCTGATTCAAACCTTTATTACCGTACCGCTGACGTGGGTACTCTTTAAGAGGCACTTAAAAGGTAATGAAGAGTTATATGCGCTGAAGCAGGAACTGGGGCAGTCTAACGCCAGCCTCGATTTCCTCCGGTCACAGATCAATCCTCACTTCCTGTTTAACGCGTTGAATACTATTTATGGGACCGCGATCCAGGAAAAGGCTGAAAGAACAAGTGAGGGTATTCAACAATTGGGAGATATGATGCGATTTATGTTGCAGGAAAATCTCCAGGACAAAATCCCGCTGGCAAGAGAAACCGAATATTTGAATAATTATATTAGTTTACAGAGACTTAGAACGGACGCCATACCACAGGTAAAGATCGACGCAAGGATTGAAGATACCGTGAGGCCGGTGCAGATTGCGCCCATGTTGCTGATCCCATTCGTTGAAAACGCTTTCAAGCATGGCATCAGCTTTCGTGAGTCCTCACATATAAAAATCAGCCTGGAGGTGAAGGATAATACGCTGTACTTTGATGTTGCCAATAATAAACATCCCCGGACCGATGGGGATCCGGAAAAAAATAAAAGTGGCATAGGTCTTATCAATGTGAAGCAAAGACTGCAGCACATGTATCCCGGGAAGCATGAACTGATCATACGTGAAACAACAAAAGAATTTTTTGTGCATCTCACGATCAGGCTATCGAAGTAATGTCGCTATGAGATGTAAAACGGAACAAAGCCGGTTTTCGTCTAAACGATTACCAGGTTTTGTGTAAGTTGCATGTTGCAGATGAAGGAGAAGAAAAATAAAATCCAGGGATGAAAGCAATCGCCATAGATGATGAACCAATCGCGCTGGAAGTAGTAAAGGCGCATGCTGCAAAGGTTCCATTCATTGAATTAGTCGCCGTATTTACAGATGCATTCCAGGCACTTGAATACCTGCAGAAAGAGAAAATAGATTTGATCTTCCTGGATATCAAGATGCCGGATATCTCAGGCATTGAGTTTTTCCGGAGCCTTAACCGGAAGCCTCTGGTCATCTTCACCACAGCCTATTCAGAACATGCGGTTACCAGCTTTGAACTGGATGCTGTGGATTACCTGCTTAAGCCATTTTCTCTCCCCCGGTTTGTAAAGAGTTGTAATAAGGCCCTGGAGCTTTTCAATTTCAGGACGAATGCACCGGGCAATGATCACATGTATCTAAAAACCGGGTATGAACAGATAAGGGTAATGTATGATGATATACTGTACCTGGAGGCAGCGGGCAACTATGTAACTTTTGTGTTGAAAGATAAAAACATTCTTTCCAGAAGCACCTTTGCAGAAGCGAGCAGTATGCTGCCTGCGGAGAAATTTGTCCGGGTGCATCGCTCATTTGTAGTTGCCATAAATAAGATAGACAAGATCGAAAGACATCAGCTTACCATTAACAAAACAAAGATTCCCCTGAGCGAAGCGTATAGTCAGAACCTCGCTATGGTTATAAAAAAAACCGGCTCAGGAAATTGAATTATATGGAGGTTCACTGCTATGGAAAATGCCTTTTATGATAGAAAGGTCTTCAGGTCGGTCCATTGCATGCCTGGATAACGCGTGTTGTCATGAGTTGTAATAACCGCCTTTCCTTCCATCATATCCCGCATATACTGCATTCCCTGCCATGCCGGGTATAGCTCACGGGTACTTTTCGAGAAAAACCTGGCAAGCCCGATAAAAGAGTTTAGCCTTGAGATATTGCCTGCCTTGAAAACGCTGTGCTCTTTACCGGTAATCTCCGTCATTATATTTCTTACATCAATCACATTGACCGTATCGCCGGCAATTCGCAGGTATCTTGGTGTATCATGATCCATAGCAACGAGCGCAGTATATTCAGCAACATCGTCCATAGTGGTAAGATCCATTTTAACTGAAGGTTCTCCCCACGACAAAATTCTTTTAAACTTGTGGAGAATGAGCGGCATGTCTTGCTTTACCAGGTCCATGAACGCGCCGTTGAAAATGGTTGTAGCCTTTATCGGTGTTTTATCCAGGTATTCATGGAAAGCCCGTCGGAGATCGAGGTTCCTGTTTTCCCCGGGTTCGAGATTTGTAAAGTCGAGCGAAAAATCACTCGGAATAAATCTTGGCACGCCGGCGGCTATTGCGCCATCCAATAATATTCTCTGGGCATCAATAATGACATCTGCAAGTCCCGACAACGCAGACACTACGCAATCACCGTTTGAGCAGGCTGCGGTTACAGCGGCTTTGTCGTTCATGTCCAGGCTGATCACTTCAACACCGTTTTGTTGCAGCGCTTTAACCTTTTCAGCATCGGATTCATGACGAACAATTGCCCCGACAGCAGCGCCACTTTTAATGAGTGCATCCACGATTTTTCCACCCAGGTTGCCAGTTGCACCTGCCACTACTATCTTTTTTCCCATCATAGTTAATTGAGATTGACTATAAACAGGTAAGCATCAAAATTGTTTAAGGCATAGAGCTTTTCAGGTTTACGTTCAAAATACACAACGGCTATATGCATTAGGTTGCATTTAAACGGTCATATTGTGCTGCGGTTAAGCAAGCCTGTAAGGATACCTAATTTCATGTTTATTAAGGATTTGGATAGCGTGCTGCCGGGCGGCCCGGTATTTGATTGTAGCTATTATAGTCAATAATTAAAACGCTTTTTATGGAAGATAATAAAAAACCGCTGGCAAAACCTGACGAAGAAACGCTTCATACAACCGATCCACAGGAGAATATGAAGGGTCCGCTTTCATCCCTGATGCAGGGTATCAAACACGAAGCCGAACAAGGTGGCAAAGAAGATGCCGAGAAGATAAAACAGCAGGAAGAACAAAAAGAGACCGGAAAAAAATAGCTGCCCGGGATATATTGTCGGCGAATACAAAATGCTGATCAATAACAGGGCTTGCTTCAAGATACTCTGATTAGTTTCGTATCTATAAAACATGAGAGTCGTTTTTCAAAGGAAGAGCGGCTCTCGTTTTTTTTAATACCGCACATTGATTGTCCGTTTCTGGACAGTAGTCAACCAGGGCGAGGGGCGAACTGGTTGACGTTGAATGCCTTTATCTTTTGGCCTGGGCTATGTTGTAATATTCGAAACCACCGTTATGTTCCGGAATTACATAAAAATCGCCTGGAGACATCTCGCTCGTACACTTGGATACAGTGTGCTTAATATACTGGGCCTCGCCATCGGGATGTCGGTTGCCCTCCTGATCGGGCTTTGGGTTTATCACCAGTTTAGTTATGACAGGTTTCTTCCGGATACAGACAGGCTTTACCGCGTACAGCGAAACTTTTCGAATAACGGGGATACGCTCACATTCAGGACAACTTCGCTTCGTCTCGCGGAGGAATTAAGAAACACGATTCCAGACATAGAGTACGTTGCTGAAAGCGATTGGATGGGACCCCACGGATTGATGGTTGGAGATAAGAAAGTTTATCTGCGCGGCGGACAAGTTGGTACTGATTTTCTGAAGATGTTCCAGTTTCCAATGATCAAGGGAACAGCCACCACCGTGTTTCAAGATGCCTATTCTATAGTTTTGGCCGAATCCACGGCCAAAGCACTTTTTGGTGATGAAGATCCAATGGGCAAGATGGTTCGTTACGACAACATCGATAATCTGAGAGTGACTGGAATTATGAAGGATCTGCCTGCCAATTCAAACTTCAACTTCACATTCCTGGTACCGTTTACGTATCTCGACCAGACCAAACCTTTTATTAAAGCAAGAAGAACGGGCAGCTATAGCAACAATGCAAACCAGATCTTCGTAAAGCTGAAACCTGGTGTTTCACTTGCAATGGTGGCTCCTAAAATCGTCAACATAGAACATACTGAGACGGGGAATACCAATGCAATGAATTCATTTGTAAAGCTTCAGCCAATCGACAGATGGCACCTTTATTCGAACTTTGTAAACGGTCAGGATACAGAAGGCTTCGTGGAATATGTCCGGATGTTCGGCTTAATCGGCGCTCTCGTCTTAATCATCGCTTGTATCAACTTTATCAATTTAACTACTGCCAGATCAGGCGAGAGAGCCCGGGAAGTTGGTGTAAGAAAGGTGATGGGTTCCAGGAAAAGCGACCTTGTTCTGCAGTTCCTCTTTGAGTCTTTTGTTCAGACCCTGATTGCATTTGGTTTGGCTTTAGTTATCGTTCAACTTGTGCTGCAACCTTTTAATGAACTTGCGGAAACAACGGTTCAGATCCCCGCTGGCAATGTGTATTTCTGGATCCTGCTCCTGGCGTTTGTTTCGTTTACTGCTTTAATTGCAGGGAGCCGTCCTGCGTTTGTGCTCGCATCTTTCAAACCTATAAAAGTGTTGAAAGGGATAAGCTCTATGGGAACCAAAGGTTCTTTACCGCGCAAGGTGATGTTTGTGTTTCAGTTCACCGCATCGATTGCGCTGATCATTTCTACTTTTATTATTTACCAGCAGATTCATCATGCGAAAAGCCGCGATACCGGTTTTGACCTGAGCAACGTGATGATGACGGATTTGTCGCAGGATCTCCGTAAGAATTTTCCTGCTTTGAAAAACGAACTGTTGCAGAAGGGTCTCGTTAGTTTCGTAACATCAGCAAGTAGTGTTGCAACAAATGTTTCATGGCATTCTGATCTTGATTATTTTCCTGGCAAAGTGGGTAATGAAACAGTGGAAATGGGAACCTTGATCGTTACAGAAGATTATTTCAAAACCCTTGGCATGCGTTTCAAAGAGGGTCGCGATTTCACATCGGGACTCGACACCACATCCGTCATATTAAATGAAGCCGCGGTCAGCATTTTACGGCTCAAAAACCCGCTGAACCAGGTGATAAGATGGGATAACAAGGAATTTCAAATAGCTGGTGTGGTTAAGGACGCGTTGGTAATTTCGCCCTTTGCCGGCGCTGACCCAACTATGTTTTTCTGCTCGCCCAACCCGTCAAGCAATATGATGTATCGTTTGAAGCCGGGCCAGGATGCACAAAAAGTATTGGCAGAACTCAATACCATATTTAACAAGTATAATCCTGCCTTTCCATATATTTATGAATTCCAGGATGAAAGTTATGCTGCTAAATTTAAGATTGAATTATTGATCGGGAAACTATCAGGCATCTTTGCTTCATTGGCAATCTTCATCTCCTGCCTTGGATTGTTTGGACTATCAGCCTATATAGTCAGCAATAAAACGAAGGAGATAGGGATCAGGAAAGTATTAGGTGCAAGTGTACCGCAACTCTGGATGATGTTGTCTCGTGATTTCATTGGGCTGGTTATACTGAGTTGCATCATCGCTTCACCCATAGCATATTATTTTCTGCATAACTGGTTACAGAAATACGATTATCGCATTTCGATCGGCCCCTGGATATTCCTGTTGGCCGGTTGCATTTCATTGATCATTGCCATAGTGACAGTAAGTTTCCAGGCATTCAAAGCAGCACTGGAAAATCCCGTAAAGAGCATAAGGACTGAATAAAGAACGCTTAGTGAAAACGGATATCATAATCCTTGCTTCACGCTTTTCCTTCTGCCCTTGATGCGGGGATCGAGGATATCATTTTTACAAGTCCTGTTACTCCGGCGAACGCGGCACCCAGGTAGGAAATGAAATTGGTAAATGCTTCTTTCTGCGTAAATGCAATAAATACGAAGGCAGATATAGCGACTATTACCAATGGTAATTGTATGCTGGATCCAAATCCTTTTGCCGCAATCTCTTTCTTAAACAAACTTATTTCATTGTTGGCAACATGTTTTTGGATATAGTTACGGAAGCTCACATTCATTATTTGATAACAGGCCAGGCCATCGATTGGATTTACAAGACCTATCTCACATAGTCTTGCAGCGGTTTTCCTGTTCAGCGGATTGACAAGTTCATCTATCGAAATGTCATAAAGGGTTCTTTGCTCTTCAAGGATGACCGCATTCCAGACGGACAGGTAATGATTTTGTGCAAGTGATTCAATTCGCTCACACACCTTATCAAAGACGAATATAAAATGCCTGCTTATGATCCGGTTTGCGGGCCAGGATGCGTCACTGAGGATCTTATGCATTTCCGGTGATGCCAGTTTCGAAGCATATGCAATCATGGGTTCAGTCAGTTCCGACAGGAAGGCACTATGACCACATTCTTCAATGATCTTCTTTATTAATTTATAAATTTCTTCATGTATATGATCACCTACGCCATCTGGCAGGGGAAGATGTATGCTATCTCTTGCCGAACTTCCTCCCGCTGAAGCACGCGCAAAAATGTTATCTGGCTGTTTGACGAGGTCCCCGAATACCTTCGCGTACTTATGCAAAAGACGATCAGATTGTTTTTTATGCCATCGATGATAAACAATGTAGAACGACTTCATCAGGTGTTCCCAACGGGCTGCGTAGTTTAATTCGTTTGGCTGGCCGGCGTTGTAACCGAACATGCCGAGTGATTCAAAATATTTGGAAGAAATAATGAACATTCTTCTTTTTACTTTTAGAAAGTGTTCGATGACGGCTAATTTCTTCCCGGTAATCTCTGCGTCATCTGCATTAATGTTGATGTTGGTTATCAAAAGTATTGTCGAATGCTGCGATATCTTTCTCAGGTCTGATTCGGTCTTACGTATCAGGGTTTCGGCCGAGTGGTCCGAAAGATCACTGAAATCTATATGCACAAAGGTGCCGTGCTTTTGAATTTCTTTTTTTACAGCATTAAGTTTTTGAATGCCCGGAGGCCCATAAATAAAGAGATTTCCTTTTACGCCGGCCGTTTCACTGGTCAGCGTTTCAAGATCTATGCTATAGGATTGTTCCATGGCGCCGTTAAAAAATATTTTTCCAACGAGCAGCCGTAACAAAAAGTAAAGGCCAGTCAGCAATGCTATCACCAGCAAGATGTTCCAGGGATTGAGCAAACTGAGCAGATAGGTTTTAGAGGAATTTTTCGCTGGCTCGGAAAGTTGCCATCCCGCATAGTTCGTTTTATCCCCGGCGATAAAGTTTTGTTTGAAAAATAAACTCGGGCGGCCTGATGCCGCGTCGTATCGCCATATATATTCCGGATCCTTTTCATCCTGTGAGTTCAATAGTTCGAGATTTCGGTTGTGGTTCAAAAAGGAAGGTTTGATCGCCCTGTAAAAGCGCTCGAACGTATTTGAAGGTGTCACCAACCCGGATGTATCCGATGCCTGGAGAACACTTGTATATGGCTTTACATCCGTTGCTATGAGCTTATGGTGGAAAGGCTGAATATAGGATGTTTCCAATCTGCCTTTAACGTCGTTAAGCATCCTGGCGGGGAGAGCTGACAATTGCTTTGCGAAATCCCACTGGGCGTAACGGCGGGACATCTTTGTCTGTTCTTCGTGGCAAAGCATGTAAAAGATCAACAACGGAACTATGGATGTTGAGGTAATCAATGCCCAGACAAACCAGGTATATGAGTGCCGGAAACCAGGCTTGAGCCAGGTGGTTTTAGTTTGTTCAAGTACCGTTCTGGCAGTTAGTGCTATTTGATTCCAGCGGTAAGTGAATAACATATAAATCAGCAGGTACAGTATCGTTTCCACAACCAGCCACAACGCTACATTGCCATGTTTGTTCCAATATAAAAAAATACAGATACCCAACACACTAGACAGTCCGATAAGTATCTTTTCTGGCCGCTGGTATATTCGTTTTAGCGGATCCCTGTGCATGGAAAACTGGTGAAAGGTGGCAACCAGCATCAGGTAAGTAAACAAAAACGTAGATGCAATCAAAGCGAGATTATCAACCCGGCGTAACCAGTAGATCATCAACATCTGGATCAACATGGCGATGGCAAAAAAGCAGGTAATGGAAACATACTCGCGTCGCAGACCACCTGAAGGCCGTAACCAGGTCAGGGCAAGATTTTGGGTTTTTCTTTTTCCTTTTGAATAAGAGAATGCCTTTATCGCCAGGATGGTCATTAAGATAATGCCAAGGTTAAAGAGGATCAATATAGAGGTAGCACTGACGATGTCCAGATCTTCGGCCCACCCCTGTTGCAAGTCACGAAAGGTAAGCAGGGAATAAGGAGTTCCGTTTAACGGTTTACAAAAGAACCGGTGATTGGACCCGGCATATCTTGATTCGAAAAAATCTGGTTTACGCAGCGTGAGGATTGGTTCTATTACATCGTTATTGCTGCATTCCAGTAAGAAATTTTCATTAAGGTTCCTGATAGTTTCTTTGTGAAACAAAACCTTCCCGCTTGCATCGAGAATGCAAAAACTATATCCGGTTGGAAGTATGGGGTTGAACAGTGATTTGAGCCTGGTGCCACCGCTTACCATGATCAACGGGGTGCTATCTTTTTGTTTGACCTTTATCGCTACAGGCACCGAGATCACCGCGAAATTATTGTTTGATACCCATGATGAGACATCGGTGAAATGGTATTTCAGGCTGTCATCATAAAACAGTTTGTTATCAGCTACCGCCTTAAAGTAGTCACGATCATTAATGTTGATCCTTTGCGGCACCATTTTTTCTTTTGTCCATCTTATTCTTTGGAGTCCCGCTGAATCGGTCCAGTATATGTGTACAAGATTCCTGGTAATGCTGTCTGATGATCTCAGCTTCGTTTTAATTGTATCCCTGCGGCCATTATGGTGCAGTCTGACATAACGGTCCTTTCGTACCAGCACATCAAAAAGTGTATCAACTGATGGCCCCTTCCTTGTCGTATCGGCAGTGGTGCTTAAAGATTTCGTAATTGACGTGGAGTCGGCTTTACCAGAAGTATCCGTCCGTTTCTTGTTATGAATTTTCAGGTCTGCCGTTGCCAGGTTAAGCGTTGCTATGTCGGCCCTTATCTCTTCTGTCAGCGTACGGTTGATGTCGCTGGCAAGTGACATTAAATTTTCATCATTCTGTTTGCGGACAATATGAAAATTGATGTACAGCGTTAACACAGAAAGTACAAATATCGATGCCATCAGGTGAACACCCGCAAAGGCGGAACTGGCGGTCATTGTAACAAGTTGCTCGGACCTGTGCATAAGAAAAATCTTGAGCAGCGGTATCAGTACTATTACGAAGATCACGCCGATAACCAGGCAGAGGATGCCGTAGGGGGGTATATATCTCCGTTCGGCCTCATACTGATCATCGGTGATGTAACCGCCAATCGTGAACTTGCTTTTCCCTCCTGAGGAGAATGCTATGGTGAACAACCTGTAATCTTTTCCGCCAATGCTCTTCTTCACAAGATTGCCCGATTCCGAGATTTCTATTTTCGCGATAGTATCATCTTTTAGTGTTGTGGAAATAAGATCATGGAGTGATTGCTGGGAGATATTTAATTCGTCGTAAATAATCGAACCATTGTCCGCGAGCATGTAATGATTAAAAATGTCCCGACGAAGAAGTGGTTGTATAAAAAGGTTTAATGCCACAGATGCATACCCCGTATCCAGCGGATAAAACTCAAATTCTTTCTTGACTGGCTCATACCTGAATTTCTCCAGTCCGTTAGGGATGGCAGCCCCTTTATCCCCATGAAAAGTGAGCCCGAACTCTTTTTGGAGAGTCAACGTGTCAACAATACTTCCCGGTTTGTTTACACTCTCAATAAAATTTTTTGCGTTTTTCTCTGCGTAGGTGTCGAGCTTGTTTTTGATATTTGTTGCCACCTGGTGGAGGCCCCTGAATTTTCGTTCTTTCAGATTGGTTTCATTGGTAGTTACAACGACCCTGAAGTAGTAATAAAAGGCGCAGGCAAGTATGATGATCGTGATTATGGCAGGCGCATAGCGGTTACTGAGCTTTGCGACAGCGCTGGTCAATCGGTTTGCGGTTTCCTTTACACTCATATGCTAAGGATTGAGGTTGATAAGATGCACAGGCCCGTCCGGCGCATGGTCCAATGCGGCCGAACGCTTAATGGTTTGACGTTATGGTCTGTAAAATCTGTAACATAATTGTACAAGAATCAAAAGGCAGCGGTTTCGCAGGAATGGACCGGCATAAGGCAGGATGCGCTAAGAGACACAGAGAACAACTGTAGATATTTTACAGGAAGAAAAACACGGTTGGCTACCAATCAGGAGATAGGGGATGGATATATCTTGCAAGGGTGGCTACAAATCGATTTTTTGGCTATTGATAATTTCACAAGGGTTGGCTTCGAATCAAATGGTAGGGGATGGATAGATCTCACAAGGGACGTATACAAATCAGATGGCAGGGATGGATGATCCTGCGAAGTTTTGGTAAAAATAGGGAAAGGATTAGTCGCACAAGCGATGGAAAAGTGAACTGGTAACGGGTTATTGATATCGATGGTATAAAGGTATAATAGTTTATACCTCAAAAGAACAATTAACTGAAACTCGGGTCAAAACACCTGAAATGTCACGGTGTATTGTTATATGAACGGTGTATTGTCATATAAACAAAGCCAGGTGGGTCGGCATGTTGCCATCCCGGCAACTCGTTTTATTCTTTTGGCCTTTTGAAAACTTTGAAAAGGAAGTAAAAGGAAGGGATGATAAGGATCAGGCCAACAAACAGCGCAATAACCAGTTGATATAAGGTTGCGTATGGAGCCTGGGTGTTGTAAAAAGTAAGATGGTTACCATTCTTCTCAAAGACCAAAACCGGGAACTGAATAGCAAACCAGCCCAGCATTATTAAAGATACCTGGATAGCTACGGTTATACGCAACAGGCGGATCACCGGATGATTGAAAAGATAGAATACCAGTGGAGTAATCAACACTACAGTTCCCATGGCCGTAATACTTAGCCACGACCTGAAAAACGCTGAAACAAGATGATGACCCCGGAGTTCTGCAGAAACGAAAACAAGTATGCCAGTCACAATCGTAGCAAGCAGGAACATCCTTGAATATCTTTTATAACGTTTCTGTTCCAGTGGATAACCCGTTTCACCAATCATAAAAACAGCGGCTATATATCCGAACAGCGCGGTGGAAAACAACCCCATCGTGATACAAAAAACGTTCAGCCAGGGCTTGATAAATCCTTCATAGAACCCTGTCGGTGGTCCCAATTGAATATCTCCGAAAATCATCGCGCCCAGGGTTATTCCCAGGAAAAAAGGTGTGATAAAGCTTGAGATCTTAAATGCCCAGGTATAATAGGTGTGCGTGTTATCATGCGTAACATCATAATGGCGGAAAGTAAAAGATGAACCACGGATTACAATCCCCAGTAATACAATCATAAGTGGAATATGCAGTGCTGTGCTTATCGTTGAGTACACCAATGGAAAGGCTGAAAACAAGATCACGATGGCCAGGATGAGCCAGACGTGATTTGCTTCCCAGACCGGAGCTATCGCCCTGGAAATCTCTTTGGTGCTGCGGGGTCCGGCAAACGTTTCAACAATGCCAGCTCCAAAATCCGCACCTCCCAGCAATGTGTAAAGGATGAATGAAACGCCCAGTATGATGATGATGATTAACAGCATTGAATGGATTTATTTATGGAACTGCATTTTGTTTCCTGGACGATTTAGGGTCAGGTCTCAGGTCAGATTCAGAACCGGCAGATGGATATATGTCGGGAACAGTGGCTATCTGCCGGCGCATAAGCCAGATGAGCAGCCCGGTCAGAAGCAAATAAACGGTGGATATCGTATAAAATGAATATTGTAAACCCGGCATCGGGGATACGGCATCTTTCGTTTTCATTATTCCGTAAATGATCCAGGGCTGACGACCAACCTCGGTTACCGTCCATCCCGCTTCAACGGCAATAAATCCAATCGGCGTAAGTGCGGCTATAAACATCAGCCAACCCTTTCTATATAGCAGGTGCTTCCACTTTGCGCTGAACAACAGGAACAGCACGCCTGCAAATGCGAGTAACATCCCACTGCCTACCATCACCTGGAATGCAATATGAGTGATCATCACCGGTGGCCTTTCGTCTTTTGGAAATTTATCCAACCCTGTTACCTCTGATTTGAAGTCGCCATGTGCAAGGAAACTCAGAAAGCCCGGTACATGGAGAGCATACTCAACTCTTTCCTCCTTGTCGTTTGGTAATCCACCGATAACCAGGGCAGCGGGTTTGCTCGTTTTATATAGTGCCTCAAGGGCTGCAAGTTTTGCAGGTTGCCGCCTGGCTATATCCTTTGCTGAGAAGTCACCACTAATGGGTTGCAGTAAAGCAGCTACAGCACCGAAAGACAAAGCCATTCTGACTGCCGTCCGGTGAAAAAGGTTGTTCCTGTTTCTTATCAGCAAAAAGGCATGAACGCCAGCCACCGCAAATGCAGTCGCTACAAACGCCGCCAATGTCATGTGTAATGCCTGCGACAACCAGGCATCGTTAAACATGGCCTTCACCGGGTCAATGTTTGTGGCTTTACCATCTTTCCAGGTAAAGCCGGCAGGGCTATTCATCCAGGCATTTGCAGATACCACAAAGATACCAGACAACACTCCGGAGATTCCAACGACAACGCCAGAGATCCAATGCACCCATTTATTAAGACGGTTCCAGCCATAAAGAAAAACGCCAAGCGCTATGGCTTCCACAAAAAAAGCGGTTCCTTCCCATGAAAAGGGCATCCCGATGATAGGACCCGCGTGTTCCATAAAGCCCGGGAAAAGCAGTCCCAGTTCGAATGATAAAACCGTTCCCGAAACGGCGCCGACGGCAAAAAAAATGGCGACACCTTTTGACCAGGCCTTCGCCACATCCATAAATTCCTGTCTGCCGGTACGTAACCACTTCCATTCACTGAAAGCCATCAAAATGGGCATGGTCATGCCAATGCAGGCAAATACAATGTGGAAACCCAGCGAAACAGCCATTTGCATCCTGGCTGCGATCAGATCATCCATACCCGAAATTTGGAGCAAAGTTCTTCCAAACTGCGCAAAAGAACAGCATGAATTTTGAACAACTTACAAGGTAATGAACCGGCTCAAGGCAGCGAGTCTAAAATGCGCTTCATGTTTTGCTGGTAAGCCGGGTGTTCTGTTATGCCGTTGTGCGACTGATTCTCCAAGGTAATAAGCGTATCAGAAGGCTTGAGATGGGTTTTTAACTTTAGCGAAGAACCATGATAAATCACCTCGTCACTGTCACCATGAAAAATAACAATGGGCATGGTGCACCGCTTGATGTATTCAGCCGTCTCAAATTTGTATTTTAGTAAGAAGGAAGGAACAACAGGATAGATATTTTTCACTAGGTCCTGCATGGTATAATAGGGTGCCTGCAAAATAAGCAGACGGGGACGATTCACAGATGCTATGTAAGCCGCAGCGCCGGTACCAATTGAATAACCAAGCACCACAATCTTATCCTCCGTATATCTTTTCATCAGCTGTGTATATAACAAGCCAACGTCATCAAAAAACTGTTTCTGGCTCCTGATCGAACCCTCACTTTTTCCGTAGCCACGGTAATCGGGCATCATCACATCATATCCTAGGTTATTGTAGTAAGCAGCCAGCGAGCCCCACGACTCTACGGAGCCGGCATTGCCATGCAGATAAAAGATCACTCCTTTTGAAGTGCTGTCGGTTTTGAAAAGAACCGCATGCAGTTTTTTATCATCAGCGGTTGTAACCGTTATCTCCTCGAATGAGCTGTTGAAACTGAACTCGTGATTGTCCGGAAGTTTTTCAGGGAAAAACATCAAGCGTTCCTGGCTGAAATACAACAGCAGGGATATAAGGCAAAGCAACGCAGCAATGACAAGGATGGTAGTGATCATTTTACGCATACTAAGCTTGAAGAGTTCGGGTAATACTATTTGACGGTATAGTTACCATTTCTTTTTCAACACATGATCCCGGCTCATCGCAAGGTTCTCAAACGGTTCCCTGCTTGTCTGATCCTGTTCAGGTATAGCAAGACCAATTGATCTTACAAAGTTTCTTCTTTGCATAAGGTTGATTTTGGCAACAATCGTTATTACAAATTAATCATAATAAATCCAATCTTGTAAATTAAAAGGCGGGTGATCAACTTATCACGCCACATGAACATGTGGTCTTGAGTTCAGCACTCACCACTTATCTTCATCTGATTTACAAAATAATAAAAATCAAAAACTTGAAAATCGGATCCCAACATTGGTTTGTCTTATTCATCTTCACACTTATCGTGAATACATCCTGGTCCCAAAACACGGACGCGATTTCCCAGCCTGGTAGCGCGTTGCAGTTGTTTTCTCCGTCAGGCGAGTTTGGTGTTGGCAGGCATTGGACAAGTATCTATGACCCGTCAAGAAATAACCGGGAGATCCCTGTATTTATATATTATCCGGTTCAACAAAAAAATGCTGCAACATTTATTCTGCCATCGGAGGAATGGAGAAAGCAATATTTGCCTGTGCTGGAAAAGAGACTTGGTGCGAAGGCTGCTTCGGCGATCACATCCGGAAAAGCTGAGATGAAACAGGATGCGGAGCCCACCTTTAAGGGCAAACTTCCACTAATTTTATTTTCGGCTGGAATGAACTGGTCAACGCTTGAGTATAGTTTCATCATCCAGGAAATTGTAAGCGCAGGTTATATAGTAGTTGCCGTGAATTCATCTCCTGCTTCACCGGTATTGCAGTCACCTACAGGTGCTTTTCTAAGTTCAGAAAAGCCTGCGGATATCTACAGATTAGTAGCGGATGATCTTAGTTTTGTGTTGAAAGAGATTTCAACAGGCAAAAGCAATGTACATAAAATCCTGAAACAGGCTGATCTTACCCGGGTTGCCATTGCAGGGCATTCACTTGGCGGAGCTGCGGCTTTATTGGCCGCAGCTGACATTAACCAGGCTAAAAATAATAACCATAATGAAAATAAAAATGGCTCGGGTGATGTCTCCAAAGGGTTGCAGAATTTCCAGGTAAAAGCAGCGGTCAATATGGATGGGGATCTTATGAACGCAAGTCAGCAAGCCGCGCCAGGCTCAGCTGTTTTGTTTCTTAACCAGCTTCCGCAGGCTATAGCTCACAAAAATTTTGGGGAGATGAAAAATGATACCTCTGTTGGCTGGCGCTATCAATCCATGGCGAAAGCGGCGACTAACTCACCCAATGGCAGGTACATTTCAATAGCTGGCATGTATCATTCAAACTTCCAGGATTATGCTTTGTTGCCAGTTGATATGATCCCTGAAAATCTCCGCAAAACAAGGCTTGGCCCGGTGGATGGTAAGACTTGTCTTCAGCTCATCTCAAAAGTTCTGGTTGTTTATTTCAATGAAATGTTAAAAAGCCAAATCACTGATTGGAATCTTTTCAGCAAACAACAGCCATTGTTAAGGGTAATCGATATAAAGGAATAAGAGCATGGGGATGTAGCTGAACATTGAGCCTGGTGAAGCAATAACCGGTCGGAAATACGCATGCAAACGTTATTGTGGCTTCTAATTTGATTAACTTGTGGAAGATTCCACTGGTTTGACAAGAAAGCACAATATATTATTTCGCCTGTTCTGTTTTATTGCAATTGCAATTCTTCAACCCAACCTGAACGCGCAGCCTGTTCCCGGGGTATCGTTGCCAACAACGCTGAAGCCAGCGGATTCACTTTCCAAAAAAGTTGTGTTGCCATCAATTCTGTCTGCCTATCGTAACCGGGATGTTGATACTCAACTGGTAGTTGAAACAATAACAGATACCGTACTGGTCACCCTTATCGATAACGGTACTATAGACGAGGATACCATATCGCTTATTGTAAACGGCAAAGTAGCTCATGCCAATGTGGGGCTGAATGCAAACCTGAAACATTTCTGGATTGGCATGGTTAAAGGTCAGCGCAATCAGATCATCATGTATGCTGAAAATCTTGGGAAGATGCCACCAAATACTGCGCTGATGCGTATTTACCATTCAGGTAAAACGGAATGGATCTATGCAAGTTCAGATTACAATAAGAGTTTTAGTGTGATCCTCGAACATAAGATCATTACCCTGTTTCCTTATTTTGGTTCGGGAGCCCAGGAGAAGAAAAAGGAGGCCACCACTACCTCACTGCTTAACTAGCTTCTAAGTGATTTGATTGAAATTGTACAGTAGGAATTCCATGAATTAGCACTGAAGTAATTCTATGAAGCAGATTGTCGCAATTACCTGAGGCGGCATTGAAGTAATTCTATGAATTAGCATTGTAGTAAGTCCATAAGGTAGCAGTGAAGTAATTCCATAATGAAAAAGGCTGATTGACATCTGAATTTCATAATTTACTTTACGATTTTGTCAATATGAAAAAAAACAACCGCTCAGTTAGCCGGCGCAGATTTTTGAAAAATGCCGCCTGTGCCGCGATCGCAGGTCCGGCAATCTTAAGCTCAGTTTCAACATCCGGTGAAGCTGCTGAATTCCTCAACCATCCTGTCCCTCTCAAAAAGTTACGACACGCTTGTATAGGTGTCGGCGGCATGGGTGGACACGATCTTCAGAATTTTCTTCAGCATCAGCAGACTGAGATCGTCGCATTATGCGATATAGATGAAAATAATCTTCGCAAAGCCGCTGCCCTTGTTCCGGCTGCCCGCACCTACACAGACTGGCGGGAATTACTTGAGAAAGAGAAAAATAATATAGACTCCGTAAATGTCACTGTTCCTGATCACAACCATTTTGTGATTGCCATGAAGGCTATTGAATCGGGCAAACACGTTTACCTTCAAAAGCCGATGTGTCATGATGTTGCAGAAGTACGCGCACTGACAGAGGCTTCAGTCAAAAACAATGTTATCACACAGCTTGGAACGCATCATGCTTCGGGTGTTGGTGACCGCACTGCGGTTCAGTGGATAAAACAGGGAACGATCGGCAAGATCAAACATGTTTATCTATGTTCAAATCGCCCCGGTGCCGTGGCTACTTATCGTAAGGTCGGTCCAAGGCCGGCAACAGGCATGGAACCCCCGCCCCATATCAACTGGGATCTCTGGATCGGAACTGCACCAATGCGTCTATACGTACCGGAGATCTACCATCCCGCCATCTGGCGAAGCTGGCTCGACTTCGGAACCGGTTGGTCGGGCGATATCGGGTGTCATATTTTTGATGCTGTCTGGAAAGGCCTCGGATTAACGGCACCAACGTCGGTAGTCGCGGAGGTTCAGCAATCATGGAAAGACTCACCCGTTCGCAGGGCTGATACATGGCCACAGGGAGATCACATCACCTGGCAGTTCCCGGGCAATGCTATGACGGAATCGGGATCACTCACCGTTGAATGGTTTGATGGTGAATTCTATCCGCCCGAAAAAATCCGCGCATTATATTCTATTGAAAAGTATCCGGCAGAATCGGCTATGCTGATTGGTACGAAGGGTGCATTGTTAATTCCACATACGGAAATGCCTGTTCTATTGCCCCAGGCTGACTTTAGCACGGTTGCTACCCCGGCGCTCGGGAAAAGAAACCATTATCATCACTTTGCCGACGCCTGTCTCGGCGCAGCCAAAACAGAATCGCATTTTGCACAAAGCGGCCCGATGACTGAGGCAATATTATTGGGTACGATCGCGATCCGGGTTGCAGGAACCAGGTTGGATTGGGATGCAAAAAAAATGAAGTTCCCAAATCACCCCGAAGCAGAAAAATACCTCAGGCGGACATACCGCAAGGGATGGTAACTGTTCAGTTACCAAACGTACCTCTGGGCTGCCGGAACGGTTGAAATATGTTTCATCCTGCCTTCGCGGTATTCCCTGAAAAGGCGCTGAATGTCATCTTTACTATCCGCAATGAATGGTCCATGGGATACAATCGGATCCCCCTGCGGCTGTCCGGAATAAATAACAAACCTGGATGCAGTGTTACCCGCACTCAGTTTCAAAAGGCTGTTTGCGTTTTCATCGAACCTGTCCAGCCAGCCTACCTGGTCCTGGTTCAGTGCGCTTTCATCATCGCCAATTTTCACCTCACCTGCTAACACGTAAAGAAAGGTTGAATATGAAGCAGGGATTTCCAGCGTCAACTTCGCTCCTTGTTCGATATTCACATCGGCAATAATAACCGGTGCATGATTCAGAACGGGGGATGTAACGCCTGCCAGCGATCCACTGTAAACTTTCACATTCCAACCTTCACCCGAACTGGCTGGGACATGTTTCGCCGATATATCCTGCACCCTCGGTTGTGCCCACCTGTCTTTCCGGGGCAGGTTGAGCCAAAGCTGCAAAAGGCGCATCTTTAATTTGGTGTCAATTGTTTCGGTATGTATGATACCCGAGCCAGCCGTCATCAGCTGAAGGTCACCGGGTTTCATCATATGCGCTTCGTCTCCGATCTCTCCTTCCAGCAGTAAAGTAACCGTTTCAAATCCCGCATGCGGATGAGGTCCGCCCACCGGTTCCCCATCTTTTTTGTCGAGCATATCATCCATCATCAGGATGAAGGGATCGCTGTCCTTAAAGTCGGTATTTATGACGGCGCGCGCAGTATGTCCTCGTCCAAGAAAGCCAGGTTCTCCGCTGGGTGTTTGTTTTGTAATTAATTTTCTACTTATTGACATGGTAAAATGTTTAAAATTTTCAACCACAAATTTACCAAATATTACTATACTTTTGTAAGCACTATCCTTTTGTATAGTGTTGTTTAAATTTAACCTTTCATGAGTTATATGATTAAGCCGGGTCATGATAAAACCGCTTGCAGGAAGATATTGAGACCGGTACGTGATGCGCTCGATATGCTCAACGGCAAATGGAAGCTACCTATCATTATCGCACTGATGTTTGGTGAGAAACGTTTCACCGAAATATCAAAGGAAGTTGAAGGTATAACAGACAGGATGTTGTCGCGCGAACTAAGGGACCTGGAGTTGAACGGATTGATACAACGGAAGGTAGAAGACAGCTACCCCGTGCGGGTAACATATTCCCTCACTCCTTACAGCAAGTCATTAAATGAAGTGATTGAATCCCTGAGGAAATGGGGAACCAGGCACCGTATGAAACTAAAGACTGAATACAGTCAGCCGAAATAGGCGGCCGAACCAGGATCCGGGATAAGTCATGACTTTCATAGCTAAGCTCCGGGACCGCTGACCCTTGTGTAAACATTTGGTCTTTAAAGAAAATTATATGAGAAAGCTTATCGTACAGGAATGGCTATCACTTGATGGATTTGCGGCGGATTCCCAGGGTTCCACCAGCTTTTTTGAGTCACCGGATCTACACAAACATTCCGAGGAAGACATCTATCATCAAATGGATTCCATCGACACCATTTTTTTAGGTGCAAATACATACCGGTTGTTTGCGGGCTTCTGGCCGGAGGCGGATTTAGAGACAGAAGTGATGACAGAGAAAATTAATCTTACTCCTAAAATTGTTTTTTCGAAAACACTCAGCAGCGCTCCCTGGGGCAAGTGGCCGGAAGCGAAACTTATACGATCTGATGCGGTGGAGAAAGTTAAAAGTCTCAAAGCTGAACCGGGTAAAGACATTGTGATCTGGGGCAGCATAGCTTTGTCAGGCACACTGATCAGTGCAGGATTGGTAGACGTATTGGAGCTTCGGATAGTGCCCGTTGTATTGGGAAATGGTAAACCTTTTTTCCGTGATTTTGGCCGTGAGATCAATTTCAAAACCACCGATGTAAAAAAATATCCAGGTGGTTTGGTATTACTGCGCTATGATCTATAACATCATTTCCCGAAGGTGTTTATTGCATCAGACAAGTAGTTTTTAAAATCGCTGATTCTTATCAGATACTGATGTACCAGGCAAGGGTAATCCAGAATTGTTGCTCTTTCGCTGCCGTGTAAAACTCATTGATCCGATATTCAAATCCTAGTTCGAGTTTGTTATTGTCCCTGAAACTATAACCTAAGGCTCCCGATGCGCGGATCTCGAGATCAGTAACGGCGTTGGTCCAGATTCCCAGGTATTCATTATTGATCTTCAGATAAAACTCTTTGGGATCGATTGATCTTCCATTAAGCGCCTTTTCAAGTCCAAGCCTGTAACGTAGCCGCACCTGGGTTGGAAGATCTTTCTCAAATGTTTCATCCAATACCACCCGGTGAGCGAGGGTAAAAAAATCAAGCTTCCGGGCACTGGTAAACTGTTGAATAAAACGATGGATGAACAGGCCCTCCTGCATGCGGATCAAATAACCACCACCAATCGAATTGTCTGCCGAAATTTTCTTTGTAAGTACAAAATGCAGATCAGTTCTTTCGTACCTGTAATTGTTACTGGCTTCCTTGAATGTTTCTTTCTCTGAAAATATCTGCCTTGACTCGAGCTTCATATTCAGTTTGAGGTCTCGCGGTAATGAGTAGTTGACGTTCAGCTGCGTAAGCAATCCCGCAAGATAATTTTCCTGGGAATGAAGGCCGCGGGTGCCGATTAGTAAGCAAAAGATGATAAAGCACCGCATCAGTAAATCAGGTTGTCGACGTTTCGTTGAATAATTTCCTTTATGGTTTTGACCTTGCCGCCTTTTTCGCAAACCACCTCGTAGTATTTCGATAAATCTGATTTTTTTGCTCTTACAATCAGCTCATATTGTATCAGTATACCCGAGGGCAATTTACTTTCTGTTAACGCAGTTTTCAATAGAACCTTGTCTCCGCTCCATTGCTCCTGGGTTTTGACAACTTTATAACTGCGGAATTCTTTCTTAAGCTGCTTCAATAATGCCTCTTTTGTGTCGTTGGGAAGAGATTTAAACTGAGTCAATATCTCCACGTCGAGAATCTCACCTGAATTATGAAATTCGATGCTGTATTGTTTCCCCGCAGATTTTAGTTTAGCTTCAATAGTCGTTCCGTTTAAGCTTTCCTCTCCATACCAGCGTATTTTCACATTTTTGAAGCATTCATTCACAAAGCTCAGTGCGTCAGGATGTATCTGAGCTCCCTTGATAGAATACTCACGTTCAAATTTTTGTTGTGCACTCGCAGGTGACAGCCAAAAGATCAAAGCAGTTATGTTCAGGAGTCCCTGTATGAGAAAAAAGTTTGCCATGTTCAACGAGTGCTTCAAAAATCTGTCCAAGGAAGTCAAAGTTAATTTGAATAAGCCTGGCAATGCATTAATCCTGTATTAATAACCGGTCGAAAACCGAACCCTGATATCTAAACCAAAATTTAAATGGCGACAGTAAACACCCGGGAAAATTTAAAGCGGGCAATGGGTCCCAGATCCCTCGGCCTGGCGATCATAAACATAACCGCAGGTTCAGGCATTTTTGTGATCCCCGCGCTGATTGCGGATGGTCTTGGAGCGGATCTTATTTGCAGGTGCAAGAGATGGGCTGATACCCGGTGCCCTGGCTAAGGTGCATCCGTTGTTCAAAACACCGTATGTCGCCATTTCAGCCTACGCATCTACTGGATTTATATTGGCTGTTTCGGGAGGCTTCAGGCAACTGGCTACAATTGCGAGCGCTGATATGTTGATTATCTACCTGGGTGTAGTATTAGCAACTATCAGGCTCAGGAAGATCCAGACTGCAACTGCAAAAACTTTCCATCTGCCCGGAGGTATGCTTGTTCCGCTGTTGGCAGCAGCAGGGATTTTAGGCTTGCTGTCAAAATTAACCCGGGCCGAGCTTATAGGTATTGCGGCTTTTATTCTGATGTTCTCTATTATTTATCTCCTCATCAGGCTGATCAAAAGAAAGAAGGTCGTCGTCACGGGCACTGGGATTTGATTTAGAAGTTAAGATTAGCAACCATTGCCCTTACCTCTGTTTCATCGGAAATGTACACATTGCCATAATCGGTAACGCGTTTATTCACATAGGTCTGCGGGTTTTTGGCGATTGCCCTGGCTGAAGAATGAAATTCCGTCGCATTTGACTCTTCTGCCAGTCTCGTAATATTCGATGATTTAACACCTGCTCCTGGCATAATGATGATACGCCCGGCCGCCTGTTTAACCAGCCTTCCAAGCAGTTCCGCTGCTTCAGGCGCGGCAGAAGCTTGCCCGGAAGTAAGCACGCGTTCGCATCCGGCCTCAATGATGTCTTCAAGTGCCTGGAATGGATCGGGTGTGCCATCAAACGCACGGTTACATGTTACGCCCATTGGCCCTGCCCATTCTACAATTCTTTTCAACATCTCCACATTAATTGTCGCGTCGATATTCTGCGCCCCTACAGAGATGCCGTTGCAGCCGAGTTCACGACAAATGAGGATGTCATGTTTGATAATATCGTATTCATCTTTATCGTAATAATAATTCCCCGACCGCGGGCGTATAATCGGGTATAACAATATTGATATTTTTTCGCGTGCCTGTTTTATGGTTCCGTAACTGGGAGTGGTTCCGCCCTCAACAGGGTTGTCGCAAAGTTCTACCCTTACGGCCCCGGCTTTCTCAGCAACCAGGCATGATTGTATATTAAATGCGCAAACCTCGAGAACTCTTTTTACCTGCATGGTGTTACTATTTGATGGTCAGAATGATTGCCTGTCAATCATCATAAAGGGATTTTCTATCACCCGCCTTTCATTGCTTAACAGCATTTCTGCGACAGACTTACCCATGGCAACATAATCAGATGTTATTGTTGAAATCCCATCCCCCACTACGCTTTTCAGGTTTGTCTCATTATAAGAAAGCAAACCGATGTCTTTACCGGCTGTCCAGTTTTGTGATTTTAGGCACTTAACTAATTCCACGAGGTGATTATCTTCAACAATGATAAATGCATCTCTCTTCTGAATATTAACTGACCCTAAATCATGGATAACAGATGTTTCAATAACATCAGTTTTGCCGAACCTGTTAAATCCGGAAACAATTTCTTTATTATAAAAATTCCGCGGCACCACAAGAAACAACCTTTTATACTTCGAAACCAGCTGCTTCATTTTTGTAAGGACAGTGAATATATCCTTATCAAAATTCTGGAATATACCAGGGTAGTGCTTTTTGTATTCCTTATAACCTACATCAAGTAAATACACCTGCTTCGAATCCAACTCAGAGAGCACCGATAGGGTATGCTCATAGATCTCAGGCATTATTATAAAATGGTTGTAGTAAGACGCCTCTTCACGTATGAGGCCTTCGAAAAGAACCTTGTTGTGATGATGAAAATAGATGTCGATCCTGCTGCCGGGCGGAAGATGCTGAACAATTGAATTGTATAAAGTGTCCTTATAAGGAGTAAAGGTATTAAACAGCAAAAAAATGTTTTGTATCTGTCTTACCCGCGTACTGGTAATATAGTATCCTTTGCCAGGAATCGAATCAATGATCCCGGCTGCACGCAGTTCATTATAAGCCGAAAATACTGAACCCCTGGCCAGCCCGAAACGCCCGGCTATGCTGTTTACAGATGGCAGTATGTCATTCTGAATCAGCAGCCCGTTTTCTATCGCCTTAAAAATACATTCCACGATTTGTTTGTAGATCGGTATGGCTGAGGAACTGTCAATAGTGATAAGATCAGGCAAAATTTTCTTCATGGAGTTAAGGTATGTGGCTACCGGCCAGGCTGCCCGGGAACTAACGGAATTTCCGGTGATGGTATTGCGTGATACCATCATGCCGTCGCTCCGGGGCAACCTGCCGATGATAGTCCCCGGCTGAATGACTTTAATTCAGAATCAGTTTCCCGCTCCAAATGCCGGCGCCGGTTTATCGTACCAGATTCTCTGGGTACTTAACGTTGGCAGATCCTGTGCATTTGGCGTGAAGCCCTGGTCTGTCATCGCTTTCTGCCAGTTCGCCCTGTTTGTCTCTCCCGGATCCAGAAGCCAGAATCTTCTTGGGATCAGCTCATTGAATGTTTCTCTTCCATAATAAGCAGAGCCCGTTCTTGGATAACCCGTTCTTCTTGAAAACACATAAGCCTCATTAGGATTCCGATAGAAGTTCAGGTATTGCTGGATATAAATTCTTTCTTTGTCGTTTGTTCCATTAAGCGCCACGTTACTGCTATTCAGATAAGTATTGATCTCAGATAAACCAGTTCCTGAAAACCCGGTGGTTGACTGGGCAACAACGGCAATATCGTTCATGGTTAAGATAGAAGCCCGGATGCCTTTTTCATACCACTCCTTTAACGAGCCTTTCGTGTTAACCGTTCCGGCATATCCCTTTTGAATAAATTCAGCAATCTGTAAACAACCTTCTGCAGCACTTACGGCAACTTCTTTGTACTGGCCTCCATCGGGCTTGTTATACTTAGGCGAAAAGAAAAACCTGTTAACCGGTGAAATGAGGAAATAATTGGTTACAGCGTTACCCGGATTATTGTTACCTACCGGGAAGGCATTTTTCATATAGGCGGCGCGGGAAGGATTTGTTGTAAAATCAGCCGGCCCTCCCTGGTATGCTATCAACGGATCATTGATGTTTATAAATGAAGGGAGTGTTGCACCATACTTGGCCAATGTATCTTTAAAACTTCCGGTAAGGCTATTCTTCTCAAAGTAGATTGGCAGTCTCGGGTCATTTACCCTCTTCATAAAATCAATGATAGAAGTAGTTCCGAAACGCTGGCTCCGGTATACAATCTCTCCCCCCTGTCCGAATGGAAGATAATCTACGCTCTGGTAAGTGAGCTGGTCTGCGATGTCGGTGATAGGTCCCCTTGTATCTGAAAGCACCTGCTGAAAGATGGTCCTGGTCCTTGCATTATCAACATTTTCGAGTCTTGCGGCAATCCTTAATTTTAGTGAGTTTGCAAGTTTTATCCACTTGGTATAGTCGCCCTTGTAGAAAACATCAGCTGTCCCGAATGAGTATTGACCGGTTAGTGAGTTGTCGCCCATAGTTGCAATAGCATCATTAAGTTCATTCAGCCAAAGCGCAAACAACGTTTCCTGGCTATCGTATTCAGGATCGAATTTGTTTTCGGTTCTTGCTTTGATTGCATTGATATAAGGAATTGATCCATTCATATCTGTTGCTTTCAAAGCGTGCAGGATACCGGCTACATAAGTGAGTGCTTTTGCTTTCCGGTAACTGCTGCTATCTTCCTTTTTAGATATCTGTGTTCTTATTTCAACCAGGTTCGGTAATACATCTTTGTATAAGGTAGGATAACGGAGGTTGACATTACTGGTAAGCTCATATGGATCAGTTGTGAGATGCTGCGTGAAGCGCATTAGCTGTTCCATACTTTCCCAGATCCACTCAGTATATTGATAAGTGATCATTTTGTCTTCCGAATAAGTAAGCAGGAAGCCGATATCCGGAGTAATAACAACACTCGGATTTGTATTGATCTCACCGAAGTTTTTTCTGCAGCCAACGGCTCCAAAGAGGACAGCAATAATCAGCGTTGCAGAGATATATTTTTTTAGACTGGTCATAGTTTAATAATTATTCGGTTACCGTTTAGAATGCTGCTCTCAGTGTAAAATTGATATTTCTGGTTTTCGGCAAGAAGCCATTCTCACCGGAAAAAGCGGTATTGTTTGAACTGTTTGAAGCCGGGTTCCAGTTGTGAGGCAAGGTCTGATAAACATAAAACAGGTCACGTCCGATCACTGAGAATGACAGGTTATTCAATTTTAGTTTTTGAACAAGATCCTTGGAAAAGTTATATGTCAATGCTACCTGGCGCAATGATATCCAAGAATTTTCGAGGACCCAGAAGTCGGCCACACCGGTTGAAGAAGAACCATAACGGTAGAAAAACTGTGGTGTGTGTGTCGGTTCAACGTAGCCGGCATCATAGGCTTCTTTGAAACTCATTCCGCCCACGTTGACCTGTGTTCCGTTGGGTTGGGTAATCATCTGGCCGGGAGCAAATACACCCTCGACTATGCGTCCATCATCATATTGTTTGTTATCATATTTACTGGTGAATGTGATGCCGCCGCTTTGCGCATCCCTGCCAAAGATTGAGTTTGGAAATACGCCTGAGTGTGTTCCCTGGCGGTAACTCATCAGTGCAAAGTCGCCCCCAATCTTAGCATCAAACAAAACATTCAGGCTAAAACTTTTGTAGGTGAATGTGTTATCCCAGCCAGCCCTGAAGTCTGCATTCATGTCACCCACATCCTGCCACACATTACTGCGTGCGGGGAAGGCTGCTCTTGCATCAGATCTCCAGGTAAGTATCGGTAAGCCATTTTTTGGATCAGATACCGGGTTGCCACTCGCATCTTTTGCCTGGTAAGGGGATGAATGGATGAGGGTTCTTAGTGTGCCATATGATCCTCCGACAACTGCCCATGAACTGATTTCACCAACATCTGTACCTGGCAACTGGTATTCAGTGCGACCGGGATAAAGTTCTATGATCTTGTTCCTGTTCCTTGAATAATTCAGCGCTGTGTTCCATTTAAAATCGGCAGTTGATACAGGAGTTCCATCAATCGTGATTTCAATGCCTTTGTTCTGGATGTTACCGGCATTGATCAGGATTGAAGTGGCTCCTGATTCGAATGGAGCCTCAATAGGTAATATCTGGTTTTTTGTGTTATCCTGGTATAATGTAAGATCAAACCCGATCCTGCTTTTAGCGAACCTCATTTCAAGACCAAGTTCCCTTGAAAACTTCCTTGAAGGCTGAAGGTTTTCCTGCAACACAAATGCGGAATTATAAGTAGAAGTAGGAACGGTTGAGCCGTTTGCATTGCTGAATCCATTGAATGAGAAACCAGGGTTAATCAGGAAAGGATCAGTGTCAGAACCCAACCAGGCTACGTTTGCGCGAAGCTTACCATAACTGATGAAGGCAGGTAATGCCTTGAAGGCATCAGTAAATATCCATGAGGCGCTTAAAGCAGGATAGTTGTAAAAGTTGTTGCCTGTACCATCAGAGTAGGTAAGTGCCGAAGACCAGTCACCTCTCCAGGTTGCCTGTAAAAAGACCATGTTCTTCCAGGCAAGGTCAGCACTTGCATAAAGAGAATTAAATTTCTTCGAACTGCTGATCCCGGCATCAACGTATCCCGGGTTTCTTGAATTAGTAATAAAATAATTTCCGGGATAGTTTAGGCCTCCTCTCGTTTCATTGTAAGAATAAGAGTTTTCAAATCGTTGCGTTTCAGCACCAATATATCCTGATACTGCGAAGTCTGAATTGAATTCTTTATTCATCATCAGCATAGCTTTGAGGAACTTGCTCCTTTTTTGTTCATAGCCGATGCCATAAAGACCGCCTGCAAAATTCCTTTGTTCGCCCAGTTCCTTGTTTTCCTTTTTGATATTAACGTTATTGATGTTTCCTTCAACAAGTAACTTGGCCCATGAAGTCAGATTCGCTGTAACTGTGATTCTGCCACGTATCAACTGTTCGTTCTGTAAATATTTGTTCTCGAAAAGATTAAACCAGAACCTTGATTCAGGGGCTTTATTTGGTTCGTCCGCATCATTCAACTGCGGGGTTCCACCATGTATACTGGTGTACTTATCCTTTTGCATCCAGTATTTGGTATCATAATTCCGTGGCAGCATCCATGAGAATAGCTTGCCAAAATTATATGATGCAAATGCATCGAGGCCGCCAAGGCGTGGTGGATTTTCACCGTCAAAATTGCTGTAATAGGTGCCAACATCAACCAGGATAGCCTTTGTAAGCTGGTGTGTCGCTCTTATATCAAAAGCATCCTTCGTAAATTTATTCGTGGGTACAATGCCTTCCCCCTGGTTGTGATTGTATGATAACCGGAAGGTTGACTTCTCCGTTGCTCCATCAAGAGCAATGTTTGTGTTTGAGCCTATTCCGGTCTGGAACGCATCGAGGAAATTGTTTGGCTGGGGAAGGTATTTTGTTGGCGTGCCGTCATAATTTCTTACATCCTGGCCAAGCATCCGCGGTCCCCAGTTTTCCAACTCGCGATAGATCTGCCTGTCGATGTATTGTTCGCCTGTTAAAGGATCAACGGGGAAAACTTTTGTTGTCCAGGCTTCATCAGGTTTGTAGTTTGGATCCCGGTTATCGGTAAAAAATGCACCCACGGTACCACCCCCAAATTCATTCTGAAAGTCAGGACCAGCATAGGGATTGTTTACACTTACTGTCTGGGCAATTGAAACGCCTATGCCTTTCCCGGAAGAGCCTTTTTTGGTTGTGATCAGGACCACTCCATTTATGGCACGGCTGCCATACAAAGCCGCTGCGGCTGATCCTTTTAATACTGATACCGAGGCAAAGTCTTCAGGGTTCAGATTTTTAAAGTCGTTGCCGAAATCTCTTCCTGTTCCACTGAAAGTTCCGTTATCCATGATAACACCATCCACAACAAATATTGGTTGGTTATTGGTACCCAGTGTTGAATTACCACGGATAACAATTTTTGTATTTCCAAATAATCCACCTGCACCCTGGTCTATCTGAACGCCAGCTACTTTTCCCTGCAATGCATTGATGGGATTTATTTCATTTGTTCTTGCTACTTCGGAACCCTTCAGTTCAGTAACCGAAAATCCCAGCTGTCTTCTTTGCTTGGTAACACCGAGGGCCGTAACAACCACACCGCCTAATTCAGTCGTTGCCGGGTTAAGGATAACCGTGATCCTTGTCTCAGATCCTGAATTCACATCCTGTGTTTCGAAGCCGACAGCTGAAATCTGTAACACTGCATTGGGAAGAACGGAAATCGAAAAGGTGCCGTCCGTACTTGTCGAAGTACCGTTAGGCGTAGATTTTTCTACAATTGATGCCCCGGCAACCGGAACACCTTTGTCGTCCTGCACGACCCCGGTTACAGTTCTTCTTTGCTGACCGATACCGGCAACAGTGAACAATACGAGCATGCAGACAAGCAAAACACGCGTTGCGTTTTTTCTCATAAACAGTGAGGTTAAATGAAGTGAAGAATTATGTACCAGTATGTACTGGTACATAAAGCTAGATTTATTTTTAAGTTCTTACCAAAAAAAACTTAATAAAAATATCATGAAGGCGGAGTGCAAATATGTAATAATGAATATTAATTATTGGTGTTGATCAGTCGCTGTCGGTACTGCGCAGGCGAAATTCCGATCATCTTTTTGAAGAGCCTGGAAAAGTAATAGGTGTCTTCTATTCCTAATGCAGCAGAAATTTCCTTGATACGTTCATTAGTAAATTGTAAATGCTGGCAGGCACGCTGAATTTTCAGGTGATTGAAATATTCAATGGGGGCAAAGCCCGTGCTTTTTTGAAAGACCGCTGCAAAGTGCGAAGCAGACAGGTTTACATGGGTAGCCAGATCAGACAAGGTAAGTTTGCCACTCACGTGCTGCTGCATATAGTCGATGGCGATGCCAGCCTTGTCTTTCCGTGTTTCAGTTTTTGAGAAGTCAAATTTCTCATCAAAGCGGAAAGATGCAAAAAAATGCGGGAGACAAAGATTGGCATAAACAATATGATCGTGGCTGTATCCTCTTTGCAGGTTGGTGTACATCTCATCAAAAAAGGCGATCCGCTGCTCTGAATATTTGACCATCCCCTTCTTACTGTTCAATTTGCTGATCAGCGATAAACACATGGCGTTGGCAATTTTCCCCTTGAAATGAAGCCAATAAATTGTCCATGGATTATTGTTGTCCGCCCCGTAGGCATGGGGCTGATGGGCGGGAACGATAAAGAAATTCCCGGCACTGATATTTTGTTGGCCATCTTCATACTGCACCCAGCCTTTGCCTTCGACGCAGTAGATGAGAATGTTCTGATCTATCCCGGGATTGCGTTTCCTGTAGTGATGAGAAGCTTTGGGATAGTAGCCTATGTCGGTTATATAGCACTCATTGATCACATCATTTTTTGCGCACTGAAGTGATAATACCTTGCGTGGAATCATGATTGCGCGTTGACCGTTGAATCCTTCTTTCTTTCTCATACACGTGGTGGCAGTTAAAAATAATAAGATTGTCCATCATAACCATAAAAAAAGCTATCATCATATTGGATATAAAGTTCAACTTTTGAATACGATTAGTTAAAGGCTTGCAGATGAACCAAAAGTATAACACCGCTTATATCTACCTGATATCTTTTATCTCTGCGCTGGGTGGATACTTATTTGGTTTCGACTTCGCCGTGATAGCCGGAGCACTTCCATTTCTAAAATCACATTTCAATCTTAATGCATATCAGGAAGGATTTACAACAGCTTCGTTAGCGCTGGGCTGCATGGCAGGTTGTGTGTATGCCGGGAGGTCTTCGGAGAGTTTAGGCAGGAGGGTTTCATTGATGATTGCCGCACTGGTGTTTACCGTCTCATCTCTGCTGATGGCCGCAGCAACGTCTATCACATTTTTTATAACAGCCCGGTTTTTCGCAGGATTCGCTGTGGGCATGGCTTCGCTGCTATCGCCGATGTATATAGCCGAGATTTCGCCGGCAAAGCTGAGAGGTAGGATGGTTAGTCTGAATCAGCTTGCCGTGGTGATTGGGATACTGGTCACTAACATCGTGAATTATTTCTTAAGTGCCCGGGGAGAAGATTCGTGGAGATGGATGTTTGGTGCTGGCGCAATACCATCTATTTGTTTTTTAGGTGGAATACTCTTGTTACCCGAAAGCCCGTCATGGCTATACCGGAAAGGCCGGCAGGAGGCTTCGAGGCGCATTCTACAAAAGATCGGGGACGCTTCTTATGCTGAGCAGGTGATAACCTCTATACAGCATTCAACTATTTCAACTGAAAAGGTTTCTTTCGGCAAACTATTCCGGGAGCCTTATGCCAGGCCAGTGATAGCGGGAGTGGTGCTTGCGGTGTTTCAGCAGTTCTGCGGCATCAATGTAGTCTTTAATTATACACCTTCTATTTTTGAAAGTATTGGTTTTGATAAGGACGACCAGTTGATGCAAACCGTTTTTATCGGTGCCATCAATTTTACCTTTACACTGGTTGCCATTTCGCTGGTAGATAAGATCGGACGAAAGCCGCTGATGTTGGCAGGTGCGGGTTTACTGGCTGTATTACACCTGGTGATTGCGGGTCTGCTTCAATCAAAATCCCCTTATACCACCATACCGCTGCTTGGTTCCATCGCAGTTTATGCGTCTACACTGGCACCGGTGACCTGGGTTTTAATAAGCGAAATATTCCCAGGCAAAGTCCGGAGCGCTGCAACTTCATTTTCTGTTCTATGCCTCTGGGGCGCCTACTTTGTGCTCACGTTTACTTTTCCAATACTTAGTGAACTGTTCGGTGGTGTATCTAACACTTTTTACCTCTATGCGGCAATCTGTGCGGCGGGGGCGGTTTTTATCTGGTTGAGAATAAAAGAAACCAGGGGCGTTGAACTGGAGAATATGGATTCGGTATTTCATCATTGAGGGCAGGGGTTCAACGTTGATATTTTAGCTGCCCGATTATAATTGATCAATTATGCAACAGGTAAGGGCCTGGAGGGAGACTGTAATAATACCGACTTATGAAGTTGGTAAGCCGGAGAAAAATCCGATTTTTCTTGAAAAAAGGATTTACCAGGGTAGCCGTGGTGCCGTTTACCCACACCCTGTTATCGAGACAATTGCGGAACAAAAGATTGACAGGGAATACCAGGCAGTATTTATAGAAAATGAATTTCTCAGGATCATGATTCTTCCTTCGCTGGGCGGGAGAATTCAACGTGCATATGATAAAATAAGACAACGTGATTTTGTGTACTACAACCGGGTGATCAAACCGGCACTGGTTGGGCTCACTGGTCCCTGGATCAGTGGAGGTATTGAATTCAACTGGCCGCAACATCACAGGCCTTCAACATTTGACCCGGTTGATTGCACCATTATTGAAAATAAAGATGGGAGTAAGACGGTATGGGTGAACGAAGTTGAACTGATGACCCGCACGAAGGGGATGGCGGGATTTACGCTATATCCCGACAAAGCTTATCTTGAAATAAGGGGGAAGCTTTTCAACCGGACACCCTTTCCGCAAACATTTCTTTGGTGGGCAAATCCTGCAGTTAAGGTTAATGATCATTATCAATCTATATTTCCGCCTGATGTACATGCGGTGTTCGATCATGGAAAGCGTGATGTGAGCGGCTTTCCGATAGCAACGGGTACTTACTATAAGGTTGATTATTCGCCAGGTACGGATATTTCCCGCTATAAGAATATACCGGTTCCCACTTCTTTTATGGCGGTCGAATCTGAGTTTAATTTTATTGGCGGTTACGAGCATGACACCCAGGCCGGGATGCTGCACGTAGCAAATCATCATATCAGTCCCGGTAAAAAGCAATGGACCTGGGGGGCAGGTGATTTCGGCCGTGCCTGGGATAAAAATTTAACGGATGAAGATGGACCATATATCGAGTTGATGTGCGGTGTTTTCACCGATAACCAACCCGACTTTAGTTGGTTGCAGCCAAATGAAGAGAAAACCTTCGAGCAATATTTTATGCCCTATGCCGGGATTGGCGAGGTAAAAAACGCATCAAAACATGCGGCAATCAATTGCATCATAAGCAGCGATGCCATTCTGATCAAGGTGTATTCAACCTCTTATTTTGCAGAAGCTCAAATCAATGTTTATGAAGGCGGGCAGTCTTTGTTTTCAGATCAGCTTGCATTTGAACCCGGAGGTATTTATGAGCATCACCTGGAGACGGCCGGATCTTATGAGATGATGGAGTTTGAAGTGGTAGTGTCTGCAAAAGGCCGCATTTTGATTGACTATAAACACCGGCAACAAAAAACACGGGAGATGCCATTGGCCGCGGTCGCGGCTCCGGATCCAATTAATGTAGAAAACAATGAGCAATTGTTTTTGCACGGATTACACCTTGAGCAATATCGTCATGCAACATATGATCCCTGCAGTTATTACCTCGAGGCGCTTCGGCGGGATGCTTCAGATATCCGTAACAATAATGCAATGGGCCTGTGGCATCTGAGAAGGGCGCAACCGGAAATCGCAGAAAGTTATCTGAGAAATGCAGTGAAGTCCATCCTGCTGAGGAATCCAAACCCTTATGATGGAGAACCATTATACAACCTTGGCCTTTGTTTGAAGATGCAGGGGCGCGACGATGAGGCTTTTAATTTCTTTTATAAGGCTACCTGGAACGATGCCTGGCAGCACAATGGGTTTTTGCAACTGGCAAGACTTGCTGCAAGAAAAGGGGAGTTTGAAGAGGCGATTGAGCTGGTCGGTAAATCATTAAACCGGAATTATTCATCTCCTTCGGCGAGACATCTCAGGGCGGTATTGCTCCGGAAGCTTGGGCGTAACGACGAGGCGCTTGACTGGATTAATGCTTCATTGCATGTTGATGCATTTAACCTTGGTTGCCTGTTTGAGAAGGATATTCTTGAGTCATTGAGCACTTCAGATAATTTTCCTGGCGGTGGAAAGTACGAACCGGGTGATCATGATCCAATAACCGACGGGACGTTGCCAGCAGATTACTTCGATCAGGCCGTGAGAAATAATTTTAATAATTATGCGGAATACGCTCTTGATTATTCTGATGCCGGGATGTATGCTGAAGCTTGTGATCTACTGAAGAAGTATAAACCCGCAAAGGATGAGCCTTTGTTGAACTATTATCTTGGATGGTTCAGCTTAAAGGCTGGATCAGCAGCTGAGGCTAAATCATACTTTGATAAAGGTGCCGCTGCACCGGCTGATTATTGTTTTCCTTCAAAAGTTGAGGAGGTTGAAATATTGAAGGCGGTCTTGCAGCAGAACAAGCAGGATGCAAAAGCTTTTTATTATCTGGGGAATTACGGGTTTGCTAACGGGGTGTATGCGGAAGCCATCCCGGCCTGGGAGCGTTCAGCGGCGATTGGTGATACGTTTCCGACAGTGTTCAGGAATCTTTCCCTGGCTTATTTCAACAAGTTGAATGAAACGAGCCGCGCGCTGGAGGCAATGGAAAAAGCTTTTGAACTGGATACATCGGATTCCAGGTTATTGATGGAACTTGACCTGTTGCATAAACTATGTAATTTCTCTCCCTGGAAAAGATTGCAGTTGCTCGAAGATCATATCGCCCTGGTGGAACAGCGGCATGATCTGTATATGGAAAGGCTGACACTGTACAATTTGCTGGGTGATTACGAAACTGCGAAGGCATTGATCCATGAAAGGAAATTTCAACCATGGGAAGGTGGAGAAGGAAAGATAGTGCTGCAGTTTTGCACCTGTAATATTGAGCTGGCAAAACAGGCGCTGGAAGAAAACGATCCCGAAACTGCTCTACGGTTTTTGGATGAATTAGATGTATACCCTGAGAATCTTGGCGAAGGCAAGTTACCGGGCAAACCGGAAAACGATATCTATTACTGGAAGGGTATTGCCTATGAAATGATGAACATGCTTGCGGAAGCGCTTATTTTATTTAATAAGGCAAAGAAGGGTGACATTGTGCCGAAACAGGCGATATTTTACAATGATCCGCAACCGGAAAACATATTTTACCAGGCAAAGGCGTGGGAAAAGACCGGGGAAGTGCATCACGCAAATTCGATTTTTAACAACCTCGTGGAGTTTGGAAAGGAACATATGAATGATCATATCCGGATCGATTATTTTGCGGTGTCACTACCAGAACTTATGGTGTTTGACCAGGATCTCGACAATAAGAATGCCATCCATTGCTTGTATATAATGGGCTTAGGCTACCTGGGGCAGAAGGATCCCGCGCGAGCCAGGGAATGTTTTGATGAAGTTTTGCAGCGGGATGTTAACCATATAGGAGCAAGCATACATCTCAATTGCAAACTCCTATGGAAATAGAGAAGAATGGTTCATCTCAATTGCAAACTCCTATGGAAATAGAGAAGAATGGTTCATCTCAATTGGAAACTCTTATGGAAATAGAGAAGAGACGGTCATCTCAATTTCAAACTGCTATGGAAATAGAAAAGATATGTTGGGGTGAAAATTCCAACGGTACGGCCTGGTTGTACACCATAAAAAGCGAGCGCATCGAGATTGATGTTACCAATTATGGTTGCACAATCGTTGCTATCCGGGTTAATGGCCGAAATGTGATACTGGGCTACTCCGGCTTTGCCGAACTGAGCGCCGACAAGTATTATGTAGGGTGTATTGTTGGCCGGTTTGCGGGTCGTATTTCAGGGTCATCATTTGTGATTGGCGGTGATGACTATCGTTTACCTGCTAATGATGGGACCAGCGGAAATCACCTTCATGGTGGTGTCAAAGGGTTTAACAGGATGATGTTCCGTGAGGTCGCAGTGAAGCCAGGGGATCATGCTGCTTCGGTTGCATTTGCAGGTTTGAGTGAACACCTGGACCAGGGATACCCGGGAAATGTTGATATAACATTCACCCTTACCCTGACTGATGACAATGAAATCCTTCTTGATTATTTAGCCGTTCCGGACCGGCCGACGCATATCAATCTTACGCATCATTTATATTATAATCTTTGTGACCCGAAGCCGGGCACGGCGCAGGAGCTTACCATTAATGCTGATTTGATTGCGGAGACTGGTGAGGATTATATCCCAACGGGCAGGATCATTGCCGTTCCTGAATATGCAGATTTTTCGACAAGCCGACCTATATCGAGGAACATAAACTATAGTGAATATTATGTTTTGAAAGAGAGGCAAGGCGCCGACGTGATGAAAGAGGGAAGAGAAACTGCTGAAGGAGTGAAAGTCCGGGTGGAAAATTCTGAAGCAATGAGAGAAGGGAGAGAAAATGTTGAGGGAGAAAAAGTAGGGGAGGAAATTGCTGAAGGAATTAAAGAAGAGAGCAAAACCTTGGAAGCAATGAGAGAAGGGAGAGAAAGTGTTGAAGCCTTGAAAAAAGAAATGGAAAGTGATGAAGCACTGAGAGGAAGGAGAGAAGTTGTTGAATTGCTCGTAGAGGGTAGTGAAACCTCCAGAGGAACGGAAGTTGCCCAATCAACGTTAATGGTTGATGCTATTCTCGCAGATAGTTCGTCGGGTGGGCGTGGTCTGACTATGGAGCTGTCAACAACATGTCCGGCGATTATTTTTTATTCGGGTCAATTCCTGGGTCCGCCATTTTATCCGAAGCAGGGCATCTGTCTCGAAACTCAATATCTGCCTGATTCCCCGAATCAAAAAAATTTTCCTTCTACCTTGTATACTCCCGAGAAAAAATTCAGGGAACAGACAAGGCTTCGCTTCAAACATATTATTTAAAGTGCAAAGATGATCCTCCCGGTTTGGATAGAAATTTACTTGTATGACTGTATCGCATACTTTCACGGGCTTCGATTTTGCGTTTTTTGAAGTGGACGCTATTTTAGGCAACTCTCCTTGCTTTGCCTGAAATAGCGTCCATTCCTAAAACAGTGGATTTTAAATACCTTCCCGGGTCTGAAGACGATAGATTGCGGAAGATGTACCGTAAGATCAAATCAAATATGTTAACCGACTTAATGATACTACTTACAAGAATGAACGAGAAAGCAGGAATAGTATTCACAAAAGTGAACACAGTGTTCACACGATTGGATGCAGCATTCCCTGCAGTAAACCCGACTTTCAAAACAGGTAAGGTGAATCTGACAACAGTAGACCGGACTTTCACACCAGTGAATTCAACCCTATAACAATGAACTCAACTTTAACAGCAGCACTAATTCCGACTATCGTGAAATCAAATTCATTCCCCGCTAAAATATTTTCGACTGCCCTGCTGGTATGTCTTTTGACTTCGGTCCAAACTACAGCCCAGGTTAATATTGTCATCAAATCGAAGGACAACGCCATCGCTTTCAAAACGGACAAGGACAGCCTGCTCTATATAAGCTATTTCGGGGCTGCACTCAAAAATGACAGTGCTTACCGTCGGATAAACGATGAGTATCGCCTGACAGATGATAACAACTCGATGACAAACAATGCTTACACGCCAGCCGGCACATGGAACCTTCTTGAGCCTGCGCTGCAGATCGAACAGGCCGACGGTAATCATTCTGTAGAATTAAAATACGTGAGCCACGAAGAAAAGAAGGAAAAAGAAAATGTATTCCTGACCTCTATTATTTTAAGAGACCCGGTATACCCGGTGGAAGTAACCCTGCACTACAGGGTTTTCTTCAAAGAAAATATAGTTGAACAATGGTCAGTCATAAAAAACAACAACCCTAAAAAAACAATCAAACTCGAAAAATATGCCTCTGCCAATTTGTATTTTACCGGCGACCGGTTTTTCCTGAGACAATATCATGGTGGGTGGGCGGAAGAAATGAAACCCGAAGAACATGAGCTGACCGCGGGCATTAAAACACTGGATTCTAAACTGGGTACCCGGGCGAATCTTTTTCAACCACCATCCTTTGTATTGGGAATTAACAAACCAACCGATGAAGAAGATGGTGAAGTTTTGCTTGGAACGCTGGCCTGGACCGGGAATTTCAGGATCGATTTTGAAAAAGATGGTTTCAATAACCTGAGGCTGATTGCCGGCATCAATCCTTATGCATCTCAATATCACCTGGCTGGTAACACCAGTTTTGAAACTCCGGCATTCATATATAGTTATTCCAACAAAGGGGTTGGCACAGCGAGCCGCAACCTTCATAACTGGGCAAGAAACTATCGCATACCAGATGGTAACGGATCAAGACAAACATTACTCAACAACTGGGAAGCTACATATTTTGATTTTGATGAAAACAAGCTGACAAGCCTGTTCAAAGGAGCAAAGGAACTGGGAGTCGATTTGTTTTTACTGGATGATGGATGGTTCGGTAATAAGTATCCGAGGAACGACGATCGGGCCGGCCTGGGCGACTGGCAGGAAAACCGTAAGAAACTTCCACAAGGCGTTCCCTTCCTGGTAAGTGAAGCTGAGAAGCAGGGAATTAAATTCGGAATCTGGGTCGAGCCGGAAATGGTGAATCCTAAAAGCGAGTTGTATGAAAAACATCGTGACTGGGTGATCCGTCAGCCAAACAGGAAAGAATATTATTTCAGAAACCAGCTTGTACTCGATCTCGCTAATCCCGAAGTTCAGCAATTCGTTTTTAGCGTGCTTGATACGTTATTGACAAAAAACCCAAACCTGGCTTTTATAAAATGGGATTGTAACGCCGTTATATATAATGCGCATTCTGCTTACCTGCAAAAGAAAAATATCCCTCAATCGCACTTGTATGTTGAATATGTAAAAGGTCTGTATGAAGTGCTTGCAAGATTCAGAAAAAAATATCCTGCTATTCACATGATGCTTTGCAGCGGGGGCGGCGGGAGGGCCGATTATAAAGCTTTGTCTTATTTTACTGAATACTGGCCCAGCGATAATACTGATCCGTACGAACGTATCTTCATTCAATGGGAGAATTCGTTTTTCTTTCCTGCCATTACTTCCTGCAATCATGTTACTGATTGGTCCAGGGCGTCTATGAAATTCAGAACTGATGTCGCAATGATGGGCAAAGCGGGTTTCGATGTTGTTGTTGATAAACTTTCAGAAAACGACAAGCGTTTTGCGGTTAATGCACTGAAAGATTACAAAACCGTGAGCAATACGATCTGGCACGGTGATATGTATCGCCTCGTGAATCCGTGGAAAAACAATTCAGCATCACTTATGTACGCTTCAGCCGACGCTAAGTCGGCAGTTGTATTCAATTATCTGACTAACCGCAGATATAATAATAATCCTAGTACTGAGCCCGTAAAATTAAAAGGGCTGGATGCCTCGAAAAATTACCAGGTAAAAGAAATAAATCTGTACCCGGGGCAGAAACCAGTGATCAGCGAGAATAAGGTTTTATCAGGCGATTTCCTGATGAATGTCGGGATCAACATGAGATTGAGCCAGTCGCATCCGAGTGTAGTCGTACAAATCCAACAGGTGCCCTGAGATAAACGTTGACCGGCAGCAGCCGTAACAAGTGTCCAGTTGAGCGGCAAACAAAGAAATTATCAAAGTCGAAAATTTATAAATAGTTTCGGAATGTTCAAGAACTGATATAATGTAACCTGCCGGTATGAGCAAACTATCCATCATCGATATTTCAATAGTCATTTTGTACATGACGGGGATGTTGATAGTGGGATATCATTTTTCCAGGAAGAAAAAAAGCTCGGATCAGTTTACAAAAGCTTCAGGCAAAATCCCCTCATGGGCAATAGGACTTTCTATTTATGCAACCTTCTTAAGCAGCAACACTTTTATAGGCGTGCCAGGCAAAGCATTTGGAAGCAACTGGAATGCGTTTGTATTCAGCCTGTCATTACCTCTTGCTGCCTGGGTGGCCTCTAAATACTTCGTACCCTTCTACCGGAAAAATGGTGGTGTATCTGCATATTCACATCTTGAACATCGGTTCGGTCCATGGGCAAGAACCTATGCCGTTATTTGTTTTTTACTCACACAGTTGGCCAGGATGGGTTCCATCTTTTTTGGCATTGCGCTGGCCCTGCAGGCCCTGACAGGATATGAGATGTCGGTGATCATGATCATAATGGGTCTTTGCATAATTTTCTATACGGTTATGGGTGGCATCGAGGCGGTGATCTGGACAGAAGTGGTGCAGGGTATCATTAAAACTGCCGGTGCGATCCTGATTCTTTATCTTGTAATTGCTGACATGCCGGGCGGTGTATCAAAAATAATAGACATAGGGAAACAGGATAATAAATTCAACCTGGGCAGTTTTTCACCCGACTTCACGCAGTCGACCTTCTGGATGGTGCTTTTATATGGGTTCTTCATCAACCTTAATAACTTTGGCATGGATCAGAATTATGTTCAGCGTTATCATACGGTGGGTTCCTCAAAGGAAGCATCGCGTTCTGTATGGTTTAGTGTCTGGATGTATGTTCCGGTATCATTTTTATTTTTTGTGATAGGAAGCTGTTTGTATGCTTATTACCAGGTTCACCCGGAAGCGATCGATGTTATCAGGATGCAGGTGGCCCGTGAAAGACTTGGTTCAGGCTCAACAACGAGTGATCTGTTGGCTTATGCTGCAACATTAACACCGGCCGACTATGGCGACAAGATCATTCCCTACTTTATTGTGACCAGAATTCCGACTGGTCTCATGGGAATCATCATTGCCGCGGTACTCTCTGCGGCAATGAGTACCATCAGCTCCGGTATGAATGCCTCTGCAACAGTATTTGCGGTTGACATTTATAAAAGATATTTCAGGCCGGGAATGGATGATAAACAAAACCTGCGGATCTTACACCTGGGTACCGTTTGCTTCGGACTTTTGGGCATGGGGGCCGGAATCATGATGATAGGCGTGAAAAGTCTCCTCGATATCTGGTGGCAGTTATCCGGAATATTTGCCGGCGGCGTGTTGGGGCTATTCCTGTTGGGAATCATCAGCAGAAATACAAAAAACGCCGCGGCATTGACAGCTACGATCATTGGTGTGCTGGTGATCCTCTGGCTTACATTCTCACCACGTCTCCCTGCAAGCTTTGGTGTATTGCGCAACACACTTCATGTTAATATGGCTATAGTGGTCGGAACCTTATCAATCTTTTTATCGGGGCTGTTATTAACAGTGATCAAAGGAAAAGTTACAGGGGAACTGGATTCAGTAAATCAACCACAATGAAGTTTATCAACAAAGGGTTTATTCCGGTAATGATCACTCCGTTTACTGATTCAGGAGAGATTGATCTTAATGGATTGACCCATCTTACCGAGAGATACCTCGAAGCCGGTGCCGCGGGGCTGTTCGCTAATTGCCTCTCAAGTGAAATATTTCATTTGAGCATGGGGGAAAAGCTACTGATTGTGAAACATGTGATGAAAGTTGTGAATGGCAGCGTTCCTGTTGTTGCTACGGGGAGCATTGGGGGACCGATAACTGAACAGGCTGATTTTGTGAAAGAAATCTTTGATTGTGGTGTGGATGCAGTGATCGCCATTACAAACATGATGGCCTCAGAACATGAGCCTGATGTTGTGCTTAATGAAAGGGTATTAAAATTGTTTGACCTCGCACCGGACATTCCAATGGGCTTATATGAATGCCCAAGTCCGTATAAAAGAACGATTAGTGCCGGACAGCTGAAAATATTTGCGGATACCGGCCGGCTTACCTATCTCAAAGACACCTGCCTCGATATTAACCAGGTGAAGCAAAAACTCGATGTTACCAGGGACTGCAGCCAGTTTGGGCTGTACGATGCTTATATGGTTCATGCCATTGAGTCGCTGACAGCAGGATCTGCAGGCTTGTCCTGTATCCAGGGCAATTACTGGCCGGAACTCATTTGCTGGATTTGTGCAAATTATGATAACGCAAAAGTTGCGACTGAGCGGGGGCAGGTCATGGATTTTCTCAAAACCAATATGCAAGTGATGCATGAAGGGTATCCGGCCACGGCCAAATATTACTGGCAGAAAAGGGGCATGCCGATAACAACTTTCACCAGGCAAAGAACTGGCGAACTATCTTCAGCAGAGATACACGATATAGACAGGCTTCACCTGGAATACACCGGTCTGATAAATAAGCTGGATCTTAGAATCAAGATTTGATTGTTTAATGGGGAGTTTAAGAGTGTATTAATAAATCAAAAAGTTCCCGGGATGAAGTTGATGGATGTTATCCTCTGGCACTACATCAAATAGTGTAAACTAAGCAAGCGGCCGTAGTGAAGATATTTCATGTTTGTATTGGTATGATGACCCCTGGTTGTTATCTCTCAACACTAAAATAAATTAACTTCAGGAGGAATTTAGAAGTTGAAGTTTAAGGAGTAAACCGAAGATCTTGCCGCTGTTTGAAATCGTGGCATGAGATCTTAAACCAAATCGGTCTGCCATGAGTTTACAATAATAATTAGCGTATAAAAAAATGATAATGCTTAAATACATCAGGATTCTCACTGTTTCTTTTTTAACGACGACGCAAGTACTGACCGCTCAAACCAAAGAATTGAATAACCTGTATACCAAAGAATTTATTTATGACACTGCGCCTTTTCCAAGTTGTCATGCATCGACGATTGTTGAAACTCCTGCGGGATTGATTGCGGCCTGGTTTGGTGGCAAACACGAAAAAAACCCTGACGTTGAAATCTGGCTGAGCCGGAAAATTAATGGCAAATGGGAATCGCCGGTATCAGTTGCAAATGGTATCCAGTCCGCCACCACCAGGTATCCGACATGGAACCCGGTGCTGTTCCAATTGCCCGGTGGGCCATTGCTTTTATTTTATAAAGTCGGGCCAAACCCGGTAGAGTGGTGGGGCGAAATCATTCGTTCGCAGGACAATGGCAAAACCTGGTCGAAACCTGAAAGGCTGCCATATGGCATTATGGGGCCCGTGAAAAACAAACCGGTGTTATTGGCGGATGGCCGGCTGTTAAGTCCAAGCAGCATTGAATACCCGGACGGACGCTGGCTCGCCCATGTTGAAACGTCTGTTGATAAAGGAAAAACCTGGACAAAAAGTTCACCAATTAACGACGGCAAAGATTATAACATCATCCAACCAAGCATCCTGGTTCATCCCGGAAACAAACTACAGTTGTTAAGCAGAAGTCAACAAAACCGCATCGTGACGAACTGGTCAAACGATAATGGGAAAACCTGGCTGGCTCCGGCGCTCACTGACAGGCCAAATCCAAATTCAGGAACAGACGCGGTAAGCACGAAAAGCAGCTTACATGTTTTGGTCTATAATCCTACAGAAAAAACGGCGGGTCAATGGGGCGGTCTGCGGAGCCCGTTGAATGTTGCAGTGTCAAAAGACGGATTAAAATGGACGGATATCATTGTGCTTGAGAAGGAGCCCGGAGAATTTTCATACCCTGCAGTAATAGAATCCAAAGACGGGTCCATTCATATCACGTATACCTGGAACAGGAAAAAGATAAGGTATGTTCATATCACCAATACACAACTTAAAAATGCAATAGCAGCAGGATATTAATTATCATAATTGTCTTAAAAAGCTTTGTATAGGTACATCAAGGAATTGTCATTTCCAGAATGCAATATCATGATGGCGGTCAGCTGATGAAAATGGGTCACCTGATTCGAATGGGTCAGCTGATTCGAACGGGTCACCTGATCAGGATTACAGTTCCTTTGCTGACAATCTTTTTTCCTGCCTCATCTATATAGACGCACACCCAGGTGAATGTGTTCGAAGAAATATCAGACGATGTATCTGATGTTGATATTCCACCATTCCAGGCCTTATTTCTATCGCGCGTCTCAAACACCATTTGTCCCCAACGGTTATAGACGGAGAACTGGTACCCGCTTATTACTCCGGGTATCTTTGGTCTGAAGAAATCGTTTAACCCGTCACTATTTGGCGTAAATGCATTAGGTGCCGCCAGCACCTGGTCAGCGAAAACGCAGGTTTTGTAGTTCAGTACCATACTGTCCCTGGCTTTGCAATTGTTTGCATCGCTTACCTCGACCGAATAGGTACCGGCGCGGTTCACTTTGAGCGTATTGTTTGTACTGCCATCCGACCATAGATATGAACTAAAGGTTCTGTCGGGCCTGATGGTTAAGATTGTCCCTTCGCAAACCAATGTATCAGCAGGAAGTGCAACTGTAGGGCTAGCTACAAGAGATCTGATTTCTGCCGTATCGGATCCGGTGCATCCGGATTCATTTGTTACCGTTACAAAATATAATCCCTTGTCTCTCGCTTCGAATGTTCTACCTGTACTGCCATCATGCCATAGATATGATTTGAATTCACCCGGATCTAAAATATGCCCCTCGCGGGAACAAATTGTCTCACGATCTGCCAGCAACGGTTTTGGACTTATTTTTAGCCCCACTACCATCTCCATACTTTTCGGATTTGGCCCGGCCGTACATGCGCTACCATTTGGGACTATGATCAATTTCACCTTGTCCCCGTTTTTCAAAGCTGTAGATTCGAATTGTTTGGATGTTACGTTAGTTAAGGCTCCATTTACAAACCATTCATAACGTGAAACAGCTGCTTCGTTTACAATTGTTGCCTTGAACGTTAGTTTTGACCCTTCACATAATCCAGGATTATCCGAAGTCAAGGTGATGTTACTGATTGATGCGTCGCCAGCGATGGTAACCTTGCGGATGGTATTGTTAAATGCGTCGGGTATATAAAAGTTGTTTGCCGGATCAACCGCAACATTCGCAGGAAACCAGATGCTCGCCGCAGTGGCTGGCCCGCCATTACCTGTGACATTCCCAACATTGTTGCCAGCCACAGTGGTAATGATACCTGCTGCGTCTATCTTCCTGATCACATGATTTGAATAATCAGCAATATAAAGGTTGCCGCATCCATCAGTGGCAACACCGGTGGGTGAACCTATCTGGAACTTTGCGCTTGTTGCAGGACCACCATCACCAGCGTATCCGGTGCCGGCGCCACCTGCAAATGTGGTGATGATTCCGGCCGGAGTAATTTTTCGAACGGTATTTGATCCGGCATCGGCAACATAAATATTATCATTTTTATCGATGGCGATCCCATTGGGCAAACTCAGTTGGGCATTGAGGGCATTTCCGTTATCTCCGCTATATCCTTTTGTTCCGTTCCCGATTACGGTGGTAATGATTCCCGCAGGATCGATTTTTCTTACAACAAACAATGCCGGTTGGGTGATATAAAGATTGCCCCTGGAGTCAAGTGCGAGATCCACTGCACCGTCAAGGTTAAGTTTTGCATTGATTGCCGGTCCGCCATCACCAGAGTATCCAATGACTCCTGTACCTGCAATCGTTGTGATTCTTCCTGCCGCATCTGTTTTCCTGATGCGGTGATTCAGCCAGTCAGCAATATATATGATCCCGTTTTTATCCACAGCGATCCCCGTAGGATTGTTCAGTTTTGCTGACGTGGCAGGACCCCCGTCTCCGGCAAAACCCGCATTCTGGCTGGTTCCCACAACTGTTGAGATGATGCCCCTGGAATCAACCTTTCGAATGATATGATTGCCGACCTCGGAAAAATAAAGGTTTCCTGCGGCATCAGATTCCATGTTAAACGGATAGAAAATTTCTGCAGAAGACGCGGGGCCACCATCCCCGGTCCAACCCGGTTTGGTACTTCCCGCAAAATGATCAATGATCTGAGCGTAACAGAAGGATGAAGTTGTTACGATCAATATTATTGCTGCAAGCAGTTTTTTCATTTTGGTTCGTCGTCAGGGTTACGCAACGTCATAACAGATGACCGGCCAGATGTTGATCGTCACCGGGTCGTTAAACTCAATGTTTACACGGGTGTTAAAAACACTTTTGCGGTCGGCTGGTATCTTAGGAAATTAATGGAGATAATGATGAGGAGTTTCGTTGGGATATGTGGTACTGCAAGATAATTACAGATTTTCGATCTGCAAATTCGGTTTTGGTGCACGTTGATCAGGAAAATATTATTTCACCTGAACGATGGTATTGTTTCCAGGCGCTAATTGATTTCAATCTTCTTCATTTCTTCCCTCCCATAGAAAATAGGGAAGTACATCAATTCTGCTTTTGCCGGGTTGAGGATAAACTTGCCGGTATATCTTGGCATTAGCGGAATGGTAAATGTATATGAACCCTTTTTTAAATAAGAACAGAATATACTCACCTTGTTTTTAAAGTATTCCCGATGGACTTCGTTATTGCTGATAGGCTGCGGTTTACTTTCATATGAACAGCCTGATGGGATAGGGATCTCAACCATTACATAGTTGCCATCCGCTTTAACATTCACTCGCACTTTCAATTCCACTGTCTTGCCTGCAGTGAGCTTATTCAATTTTACTCCATTTTTTTCAAAAGTACTGGTCACTACGAAATCGCTTTCAACCCGTACGGGGCGGTCGTTCCATTTTTGCTGGTAACTGGTAAAATAGACCGGTCGCTTCCCTGTTTTGGTAACTTTAATACTATCGGAGGCTGGAAACCTGTGGGTAAACGGAAAGTCAGTTATGATTGTAGTAGTAGCTCCTGAAAGTTGAAGATGAGGTTTGGAATCAAGAGATCCTTCTTTGAGCAGGTCAGGCAGTATTGTTTCAAGTATTAAGGAAGACTCATAAGTGTTTCGCCATTTGCCATCGCGACGTTTTTCAAAGAAATAATTTCTCACCTTAGCGAGCTCTGTGTCGTATCCCCCGGCCACGCGCATCATTTTATAGATGGTGATCGTGTTGATTATGGAATTGTTTAATAAATTATACCCGTCATCTCCCCAATATAAATTGCCCATCATAGTTCTGCCGGATCTACGAACTATGGAATCTAACTCAATGTGATAACCCAGCTTTTGGCGCAGTGCCATTAGTTCTAATGCTGATTGCCTCGGAATTTTATGCCTGTATTTATTAAGCGTATCCAGGTAAGATTTGTAGTCAACTTTAGCGGCAAGCATATGTAGTAAACCGAGCGATGTGATCCTGGACAAACTATCACTTCTGTCAAGTATGTAAACGAGGTGACTAATGATTGCAGGTTTATTTAATAAAATGCGATAGCCGTTCTGATCGGCCAGCAATAGTGCTTCCAGCACATGTCTGCTTATCCAAAGTTGCGGTTGGTCATTTTTCCACCATCCCCATAGATTATTAGCGGACGCTGTTTTCGTTATACGGCTGATAAGTTCGGTGATATCGCTTTCTGACCTGAATTCCTTGCCGAGATGTTTATAGATAATTTTAAGTTGAATCAAGGCTTTGAGTTTTGAAGCCATCTGCTCGTTACAAAAATATGCGTAGCTACGGATTTGCTCTGCCTCATCAAGCAGAATTGGCAAAATACCCGCTTCAGCATGAATGGTTACTTCACCTCCAGATGTGCTGGTTGACAAAAGAAATGATGTGTCTCTGTCTAAGGCAGCAAACATTCCCGTTGTTTCAACTACGCCAGCCTTTACTACTTCAAGCTTCCGATGTTCGCCATCGGTATAGCCATTCGGTCTTTGCAGTGAATATGTGAATGATATTGAGTCGGTGTCAGGAATGCCTACTGCAAAAGTGTCGATCCTGGAACTTGTAATAGTATAGCGATTTTTATCAATGATGCTGTCATTTATCTTAAATACCCGGTTGACCGTTATGGTATCAGCCTGGTAGTTTTGGGCTTTACCTAAGATCTTGATTGAGTCGCCGGCAACCAGGAACGCGGGCAGGCCCAAACCTGCGCTGACTGTTTTGAACGATCTGATGTTTCCAGTCGCAAAGCCTGTTCTTTTTTTGTCTGCCATTGCAACTACGAATGTTTTCCAGTTTGTGATATCATCAGGGAATGTTGTGATAAAACCCGCATTGCCATTTGCGTCTGTCCTTAGCCTGGGTTCCCAATATGCGTGATCTCTGAAATTCTTCCGTATGCTGTTTGGTGATTGCGGAGTTCCCTCATCGTTCAGATCTTTAGTTGCTGATGTTATCGAGGTGACCACTATCACCCCATTGGCCCCTGCCTGGCCATATAGAGAAGTAGCAGCTACTCCATTGAGAATATTGATATCTTTTATGAGCGATTTGTCAAGGCCTTCCAGTTTTCCGGAATAAGGAAGTCCGTCAAGTATGATTAGTGGTGCATTGCCGGAAGAATTCGATGAGATACCACTAACCACTATTCCACTTACGCGGCCCTGGAGAGACATCCCCTCCAGGGTGGTGATAGACCCGGTCAGTTCCTTTTTTTTCGATGTGCCGTAGCCGACCACCACAACTTCACTCAGGGCATTGATCGTCGGTTTCAGAATAACGGTTTCGGCCATACTAGCTGCGTTTAATTCGATAGCGGTGTAGCCGACTGCTCCAATCAGAATTGTGCATTCATTGGGGGTTGCTAGTGAGAAGAACCCCTGGTCATCTGATGTCGTGGAAAATAGCGATCCCTTTATCGTTACCACCGCTCCTGACACTGGCTTCTTTTTGTCGTCAAGGATCTTCCCGCTTATTGTCCTTGAAAAGGTCTTGGGATCGAGGTAAACAGTGTTGAATGATCGTTTTATGACTTCAAAGTCGGTGCCTGATTCAAATTGTCGGTTCCAGCCTTTTTCATCAATAGTATTTGATATGGTTGTGCTCAGGCTGTCTTTTCTTCTCAGGCGGTCCACATTTACCAGGTAGTAGTTGAGTCCGTTTGGTTTTATTACAACCTCTTCTTTAATGAAATATTCATCATCTCTCAGCAGCAAGAAGATCCTGTATACCCCAGGATCAAAATACCCAAGGTCGCGGGCATTTCCCTTGAACATCCTGATAAAGTCAGCATTGTCTTTTTTGAACACTATTACCTGCCGTACAAATGGTGGCTTCAGGCGGGGATCATGACTAATTGCTATCTGTAACCTGGCGCCATTATATGTGCTAAAACTCCTGTTCCAAAACAGATTTTCGTTTTGGCTACGCTCATCAAGGTATGCCCGCCATAAACTGTCTATTTCTTTTTCAGTCATCGCCAGGTCGCTGAACTCCTTGTCCATATTTTTGAATGAAGTCAAAGTCGTTGGAGAGAGGGTAGTGGGAAGCTGTTTTTGCTTAATGAGACCTTTTCGTATAATATAATGGTATGTACCTTCTACTTCGAAGGACTGATCGAATTCTGTCTTCACAACCAATTGCGCCTCGTTATTTTTTAACGGCCCAACCAGCAGGTTAGTTTTGTTTATGGCAAAATTACTGTTGAGCTGATTCAGCGCAAACACCCGGTTCTGTTGTTTGATGTAAGCCATGTTCTCGCCGAAATTACTTTCAATGAGTATCATGTACCTACTCCACAATGCGGTTTCATGAGGGGTTAGTTTTGAAGGCATCTTTTCAATGCGCACCCGGGAGGAGACGCTGTCAAGCGAGATACTCAAAACGTTCTTCATCCCAAAAAAGGCATGGATACTGTCAACCGAAATTATGGCTGTATTTGTACGGATACGAATCGAATGTTTCCCCGCATTAACGACGAAGCTATATCTTGACAGATCTTGTGAGTTACTAAAAAAAATTGGATGCTCATCAATGTATAGTAGATGAATCTGTTGTAATTGGCCATTGCTCACTACGAATGGAGCAATTTGTGTAACCTGACCCGGTGCAGGTTGATGATTGTGATAAATGCCCGAAGGATAAAGAAATTTATAATACTCTATGGAGTCAAGTTTCATTTCTTTGCTCCATTTTACCCAGTTCAATGGTACCAGGAAATCGTTCCTTCTTTCAGTTACCGGGAGGTAGTCATTTTTAACCTGCCTTGCCTTGTGAATTTTTCCATAGTAAGGTACTGGTGGAATAAGGCCATTTTCAAACTTCTTTGTGTATGCCCAGGCGGTCAGATCAGCGTTTCGAACGGGTTGACCGGAAATATCCTTAAGGTTTATTTTTATTTCAGCCGTTTGACCAGGATAAATGAAGGCAGGCTGCTCAACATCAACTTGCAGCTGTTTGTCGTAAAAAGGAATGGTATAATTTTTTTTGTTAACCTGGTTTCCGTAAACGTACTGGACCGAAATAAAATAATTCTTTTTTGTAACCGATTTCAGGTAGATCGTCGTATCGCCGGCTATAGAACGTTGTATCGGATTTTTGCCTGCGAAAATTGTATACCAGGCTGGCAAACTGTGAGGATTTACAAAGGTGATTGCTAAGGAGTCCCGGGTTCGGAGCACTGCACATGAAACAAGCTGGCTGCTATTATTTAGCTCGAAGGAATCAATCCGCAAGCCGTCGGATACTTTGTACATGGAAACAAACGCATTCAATTTTATTTTTGCAGGGAGGGTTATACTTTGTTCGAGGACTGTATCCCCTGCAAAGTTGATAGCAATTAACGAAAACATCCTTTTGGTTGGCGAGCTGTTTTTTATCTCCAGGCTGTCATGTAATAGCTCAAAAGAAATTCTTTCATTTAAACCTTCAAACCTGTTTATGATGGTCTGGGTTCTGATTTCATTATCAGGATTTAAAAAGTTGCACGTGATTTTGTAATTAAATGATACAGCCGGAAAAACAGAGTCGGGGATAGTTATTCTTGTATCACCCACAGGCTCAAGTTTGATGTTTTGTGAAAAGAGGGTGTCCTTCAGGTAGACTAACCTCTCATGAAACTCCAGGTTGTCATCATGGATTGATTCAACCAGTACTTCCACTCTTCCATCCAACACTGGCAAACCGTTCTCGTCACTGGCTTTCAGGTAGAGAAAGTTTTGTTCACCACGGTGGGTTTTGTTTTTGTCGGACCATATTTTGAAGGTGATAGATTTTAATTCGTATTCTTCCAGATAAAATGTGTTCCTCATTACGACCTTGCGTTTCATGGCATATTCATCTTCGTCAAGGTTGCCGTCATATTCATCGATATTATATCTGGCACTTTTCACTTCCTCCAGCGTCAAGAGATAATTGTCATCCAGTGTAAGGTCCAGGTCCTCATTCAGGACGAAGGAATAATCATATCCGCCATTAGTGTAAGGGACAATAACAGACAGTATCGTGTCTGTGTTGAACATGGCATCGCTCAACCTGAGAATCATCTTTCGTTTAACGGGTTTGCCTTTTGATGTAGTTACGAACGCTTTCACACGTACAGTGTCTCCCGGCTTATAAATCGGCTTGTTGAAAACCATAAAGCCCTTGAATCCTGCTTCGTAATCAGTTCGGTCGTTGAAAAAGGTCTGATAGTTATAGTCCGGGTCCTTCTTGAAAATGTTGCTGAGGAATTTTACCGACCCTGATTTTTTGATTTTTGTCCACGTTGAGGATAGTTCATTTGGCCGGTTAATCTCCTTATTCTCTATTCCTATATCAGCGCAATACAAAATCTTATTATGCAGCACCCGAAGTACTCCTTTTTTACTGGTGTTTTTCAACAAATAGTATTGTCCTCCGGCATTATAAGGCACTATTTTATTGCCAACCCGGACTGTTGCATCCATTATGGGCTCTCCTGTTTTCTTATGAAGATAAATGGCAAGATCATGGTTGTTTTCGACAAGCTTAAACTCCAGGTCGCCATAGGTCTTAAGTTCACCATGAAGTTTGTTTTTTATCGCGGTGACGAACAGGTAGTTGCCTGGAGCCAATTTATGCCTGGGATCTGCGACAGGAAAAGAGTCTGTCTTGACGGTACGAGCGAGAATTTTTTCTATAAAATCCGATTGTAGTCGTCTTGTCTTAGAAGTTGGTTTCCGGCTGCTTAGTTTTGCAAATACAAAAGCCTCATCCGGGTTGAGCCGGTAGGCATATGTGTATTGGCCGGATTTAGGGCTTCCCGACAGGTTGTTTTGGGAAAAAGCCGGCCAGGATAGCAGGCAAATCACTACAAGCAAGGTAATTCTCATAAGGCAGTTTGGGACATGATGCGTTTGACAGACAGATTACATAAAAGGTGCGGAAAACTTTTGATGCCGGAATTTGAAATCGTCCAGGTCTAACTGACACCTTAAACGAAAAAAGCTGTTTCAACTATGAAACAGCTTCGTCACGCGCGGGGTGTAGGGGCCATCACTGAAGTTGGAATTGGTTATGAATTCTTACTTCGCCGTCGTAAAAGATGACCTGTTTGAAGTCCTTGTCTTTCACGATGTTTATGAAATAGCAATGCATGGTACCTTCCTTAACTTCATTGACGCCGGCAACAGTGTATCCTCTGAATTCTCTTTTGACAATCCCGGTAACCCTTTTGTCGAGCTTGTCGGCTTCATAAGTTTTGATGGTACGAAACCACCTGCCTTTGTTGTCATAAGCGATCCTTGTAGAGACGCCATTTTCCTTGTAATAAGCGTGGATGGATTTCGCCTCGCTGCTCCACAAAACTTCCGAAGATGTCTTGAAGTTCTTTTTAAAGTTTTTTTCCGCTTTTGCTTTTGAAGCGGCTGCCTTAGCACTTGCATTTGTGCCGGATGCCGAGTTGATATTTTCACTGGCCAGGCTGGTGGAAAGGGTATTCAGCTGTGCATTTGCCATCGCGTGGATCAGCAAGCTGAAGATGATCATGACGGTGAGTGAACCAATAAACTTTTTCATTTTTTTTGTTTTAAGTGTTTAAGTGTTTTTTGATTACAGTGTAAATGTCACATCTCTTCGAAGGGTTTCCTATCGTTGATATGACCCAAAGTATGCGGGTGATATGCTCATGTGTAGCAGTGTTTCTCTTCCCGGTAAAGGGTGTAATCACCTTAGGAAATTTTTTTCTTAAAGGCGGATTTGGTAAATTTAACAGGCACCTGTAAGTATCCTGACTTAGGTGCGCCTGTGAAAGCCTCCGCTATTCAATGAACTCAAAAGGGTGTTTTCCTCCTTTTTGAGAGATAAGTTCAGTGGTATATTTAAAGCAAAAGATTCAGTCAGTTCCCGGTCTCATTCTGTCATAATTCCCATATCCCATTGCTCTTCCAATCTGTTCCCGGCCCCATTTCCTTGCATAGATCCTTCGCCCGATTCAAACTAATGATTGATTTTCCTATCATATCCCGACCATAACCTTTAAAAAATTTGTATGAACCAGCCTATCAAAGTAGCTCTCGTTGACGACCATGTTTTACTTCGCAAGGGATTAGCCGACCTGGTCCGGGGACTGGATTATGAAGTATTGTTCGAAGCTGACAACGGGTTAGACCTGGTAGGAAAATTAGACAAGGATAACCAACCCGATATCATCCTGATGGACATAAACATGCCAACCAGGGATGGATTTGAATCTACACTCTGGTTAAAAGAAACTTATCCGCTGGTGCGTGTACTGGCGCTGACAATGTATGAGGATGAGGATTCAGTGATCAGGATGATAAAAAACGGAGCAAGGGGATATGTTGTGAAAGATATCGAACCACAGCACTTAAAATATGCCATAGATGCTATATACTCTAAGGGTTTCTACTATTCAGACCTGGTCACCGGAAAATTAGTTCACTCGCTTTGGGACCAGGAGGGTTCTGAAAAATCCGAGTATAATGTTTTTAGCAAATTGAACGACAGGGAAATTCATTTCCTTAAACTTGCCGCTTCTGAGATGACTTATAAGGAAATTGCTTCTGAGATGAACTTAAGTGCGCGAACCATTGATGGATACAGGGATGCGCTGTTCGAGAAACTTAACATAAAAAGTCGCGTGGGCCTCGTGTTATTCGCCATCAGGCATGGGATTGTAAGGGTGAATTAATCAAACTGGCATCTCAATGGAAATTGTGGTGCCGAGGCTTACTTCGCTTTCAATAGAGCATTCGGCCTTTAGCAACACACACCTGTTGCGGATGTTTTTGAGACCGTTGCTGTTCAGGTTGTCATCTGATAAATTGAATCCGATGCCATTATCGTTTACCTGGATCGATAAAAGGCCCGGCTTCGAAAAAATAACAACACCAACTTTCGAGGCCTGTGAATGTTTGATGATATTCTGAAATATCCCTTTCAGTATCCGCATAATAATAACCTGTTTCTTGTTTTCAATCGGTAAGGTTTCCACGTTCGATTGAAAATCTATCTTAAAGGTTCCGGGTTTTTGAAGCTCCTCGCATTCCAGTTTAACCTGGTGAATAAGATCGACCCTGGCGAATGATTCAGTTTTAATTGCGCGCGACAAATCTCTCAGGTCAGTGATTGCTTTACTGATGAGTGCTTTTGTTTCGTCTGTTTTAAGTTGAACTGAATTGTTGTTTTCAAAGTTGATCGTTCTCAGGTTGAGATTAGCCAAAGCAAGTGTCTGACCGATATTGTCATGGATCTCCTCTGAAATATCATTCAGGGTTTGAGTCTGTATCTGCTCTTCCTTGATTCTCTGTAATTCTTTTTCTGTCCAGTACCGGTAAATCAGCGCAATACTGATCACTAATGTTTCGAGCATAATACCAATATGGAAGGTGGTGGGGGGAAAAAGAAATGATAGGGTACTCGGAAAATAGAGTCGCTGTATTGAGCCAATCATAAACACCGATGACCCGGCGAAAATAAAATAAGCACCTGGAAATCCCCGCCTGATGCAATAAATACAATCGATGATTATCAAACAAATACCTAAAAAAACACTGATTCTTGCCCAGTCCCACACAATGGATTGTATCCTGTAATCGTGGCTCCAGAAAAACACAAAGGCATGCACAATGGCTGCGACTAATACATTGTATTTCATGAGCACGGTAAGCCGGTACAACGCTTTACTGTGGATCAATGTTCCTTTTAAAAAACTTTGCGCAACATGCATCAGAACCGCAATCGCGAGGGCACCGATTGTCATATAAGGGGTCAGCCTGAACGAAAGCTCCGAGTCCAGGCCAAGAAACTGCTGTTCAAGATGATCGTTTTTCAGGACAACTAAAAACAGCAGCGAAATGTACAGTGCATACCATAGGTGTAATCTTTCCTTTAACGCGAAAAACAATGCGATATTCAAAATGAAAAAAAGTATCAGCAATCCCTCAATAATTCCAAACACAAAGTATATTTTATTGGCGAACATCGCCAGCTCCTTTGGTTTAAGCAGCGCAAATCCAAAAGATTTGTACGCATTGCTTGCATCTATATTGAGGTAAAGTGTGTCAGTACTATTCGGATTAAGGGAGAACGGAAAAACATGATGCGTGAATTGATATGCGCGTTCCTTAAACGGATATTTTAGCCCCGTATGCGCAACATCCCGCCAATTACCATTTATCTTCTGAAATAGCTGGCCTTTATACATTCCAACGGGTGCCATCAACAACATCAGATCCTTCCGGGAAGAGGGTGCATTTTTGATAATGATCCTGAACCAGTAATAATAGGGATCATACATAAACGCCAGTACAGTTTTTTGAGATTTCTTGAAATTTGATCCAGACTTCAGAACCGAGTCAATGGATATCTCTTTTGTAGTCTGTAAATACCACGTATAAGTGGTGACAGGAAACCTCGTTGTGCTGTCACAGATTGCAGCATCAATTACCTGGGCGGAACACCTGTCCCGGCTTAGGTTGACGATAACGAGTAGTAACAAAGTTTTGATTGTTCTCATACTTGTCTGTGCTCCACTACATATTTTTGTTTCCTGATAAAAGCGTGCTGTTTATAAGATCGCCAGGGTTCATCATTTTATAATAAACTTCAGTGCTCTTATGCCCGGTAGAAAAAAGTAGGCACCACCAACCACCGTAGTAAATTCAGGTACGTTCTTGTACCGGTTCCTGACTAAATTTTGAGGAGTTGTAAATTCCTCAAAATTCTGTTTCAGCGCTGTCGACCGGGATGAAATGATTGGATCAACCTCGTTATGCAGTTCTGCGAAAGAGGGAGTGTTTGACCACACACTCTGTACAAACTCGAATTGCCTGCTTATGTCAGATACAAGACACATAAAATGAATACCCCTGTTGATCTTTGTTTTTACATTTGGATTTGAGGGCCACTTGCCTTCGAAATTGTTCTTCTTTGCGGCATCAAGAATTGATTCAGCTTTGAGGTCGGCCGCAAGCGGCTTTCCATAAATTCTGCCCCTACGCAGTATGCGGTGTTTTTTTGACATATCCAGCGAAAGTGCGGGCTTGCCGTCGCGACCCGCATGGACCTGGTCCCGGGGATTTGTTCTCCTGACATGAGCGCCAAACGGGCAACCGGTCCCGTCTTCGTCAATCTTATAATACATAAAGTCGTTCAGGTCATTTATCGGCTCGGATGGCAATTTTGCCACCGCCAGCGATTGACCGTCCGGCCAGCGGCCCACCATTTTTGCAGCGAGTTTAATGGCTTTAGCGGATTGATCATTCGCGTCTTCTTTGGAAAAAAGGTAGACGAACTGATAAAAATTCACCACGTGTTGTTCCATTTGCCGGAACACGAGGTATGATCCGTTTTTGCCAAGATCTTTCCTCGTATCGGAACCTGGAACATAATCGAGATCAGTTTGCATACCATTTTCTTCGAACCAGGGACTGGGTGAATAGCTGTTGTATTCATTTTTATGTCCAAGGATGATCTCACCCGGATTAACCATTTGATCTTTTGCTGCTCGTGCCGATTTTTTGAAGCCTTTTATTATCGGTTGTGAAATCCCATCACTGAATCCGAAATGCTCGCGGATCGCCTCATCCGGATTATATGGAAAAGTATCCGCAGTATATACCGGGGTAACGCCTTTTTGCAAATTATCAAAACAATCACTTTTCAACCGTTCAAGCATCTCCCGTGACTCAGCATACAACAATAGGATGGTGTCGACCGGCTTAGCTTCATTTCCCCAATGCCAGTGCCGGGGATCACTGGCGTTGACGTCACCAAGCAATGTTGATCGTTCAGAAATCTTTTCTTCCGGGTTATGTGGATCTGCATAACTGAAACTCATCCCTTCGATAAATTCCCGTGAAAAGGTGGACAGAATATTTTCTGCCAGTCCCAATTGCTTCAAGCCTGAACTGGTAAAAGCAATCTGCACGGCTATCTTTTTATTGAAAGAATTAGGCGGTTGCCCGCTCTCCGGTTTATTCGAACTGGTGATAAATGAGTTGGCCAGTAGCTGGAAATATTTTTTTGCTTCAGCAGCATCGTCAATTTTAAGTAACAGGAATTGGGCAGCAGGAAGCGATCGGTACCCCCGCCTGATCAGGCCCTGTACATCATTGATCTGTTTATCCATTTCTGAAAAGAAATCACTGAGATCATCCTTACTCGATTTAGACGGGTCCATAGTTCTTGATTTGCTGTTTTCGTATTGGTGGTATCATAATAGTTTGAGCCATCTGGCGGCTTCTTCTTCGTTCATTTCTTTGAAAAGGCCATTTCGTATTTTCCGGTTCCTTAAGATCTGATCGATGGTGAGATCATAATCATGGATGTACCACAAATCTGTTGGGTGTTGGTGCGTATGGATAACGTTCATATAGCCTTCAGGATCGGTAGTTATCCCACCTTTAAACAGGAGTTTCGCATCAGGAAAGCCTTCCCCGTTCGTGAACATAAAGTTCACACCCCTTGGCGTTTTTCCGTTTAAAAATTCACGTACATAAAAGTCTGTGGTATTCGAATAATTTGATAAAAAGACCAGTCTTTTCTTTTTGTCAATCGAAAGCCAGCGAAGGCTGCTGACAGTTGGCACTTTCATAAGATACCAGCTGTGCAGATTGATTACTGATAATGCAGACGAATAAAATATCCTTCTTAATGTTCCTTTTTTCAAAGGTGCCGCTGCAGTCATCTCATTGATGACAGGCCGGAGTTGTGTAGCGGTAACTTGTCTTACATAATCATCCGGGGGCCGGGCTGCTGTTATGTTTTTCGACCTGGATATGAAATACAGCAGGAGAAACACGATCAACAATATCACCAGGACCAGGTCAATAACAATTGCAATACCTAATATTAATGACAATAACCAACCCAGTGTTTTGCTGCCAACAATTACAGTTGTGATTATGATTGCAAGAGCCAGCAGAGAAACCAGTATATACCCTTTATTTTTTGATGAAAGTTCCAGGATACTATCCTTTGTTGGCTTTGTTGCCCATTCGAATTTTTCACCCTTGCTTTTAATATGGCGTTGAATCAGCATTTTAATTTCCAGCGCTTTTTTGTCAGCCTTCACTGCAGTTAGCTCAGCACTGTCGAGATACTCTTCAATCTCCTGTCTCAACTCTTTCTCTTTTTTTATATCCTGTTTTGTAATGCAGCTATATCTTGATCCGAAGGCGCCTGGCCTTCTATGAGATCGTATAAAGGAAATGATGTCCTTATCATTTACCGTCCCGGCACCATTGAACCCAACACAGTGACTGAATATCTGTTGTAGTCCGGTTTTGCTGGACTTCACTAAATCTATAAGATGGCTGCTAAGCGGACCGGTATACGTTGTTGCGAATATGAGTGTCTCAGGCAGCGTTTCGCCATGATAATTTTGTGAAGGAAGAATTACACCGGAAACAACCAGCGTTGTTTCTGATTTTGCGAAATCACATGCCGGGCCAGTAACTGGATCCGTAACGGGGTCGCTTGCGCTAGTCCTGGTTTCATCGGTACGGGAAGCATTATTCAAGCTTTTCAAAACGGCCCGCAATTCGGCTGTCTTGCCGGCTTTAACAGCAACCGCAACAGTAAGCCCTGAATGAAGCCTATGCATAATACTGAGATGATTTGAATAGTGGTCCGGGGATAAAGGATATTTATACCGTGCTACTTTCAGAACGAAACTATCAGAAATTCAAGGGGATTAAGACCGTGTTTTCACCTTTTATTTTACTCAAAATGCATAACACAATTTATGAATTTAAAAGTTTTGCCGATGTTATTATTTAAGCGTTTGCAGCAACTGTTGTCATCGGCAAACATCGGGGAATTGAGTATCTTAGTTAATTCTCCTAAAACTCCAACCATGCCTCAAAACGATTCTTTGCAACCAACCCTGAAGCCCGTCTGCTTTATGATTATGCCTTATGGTGTAAAGCCGACAATGACGGATGTCCCGGGCAATCCCGCCACCATTGATTATGATGCGTTATGGGATAAAGCATTCAGACCGCTCATCGAGGAGGATCTTGGCTACCTGGCCATCCGTGCTGACCAGGATCTTGGTGCATTGATCATTAAAAAAATGATTGAACGACTTGCCCTGTCAGATCTTGTTGTAGCTGAGGTAACAACTCCGAATGCCAATGTCTATTATGAAATAGGTGTTAGACATGCCGCAAAAAACACCGGCTGCGTATTGATCAGTGCGGAATGGTCAAAACAAAATTTCGACCTTAACCAGATCGCCCAGGTCAGGTATCCGTTGCCCGAAGGGAATATAAGCGACAGTACAGCGAAACAAGCCAGGGATACATTAAAGACAGGTGTGGTTCCCATGATCAATGGCACATCCCCGGTTTATGAATGTCTTCCCGGTTATCCCGGGCAGGTGAGAATTGAAAACATAGAGGCGTTCAGAAAGCAGATGGATGATCTTTCTGTTTTCTCCGCGGAGTTGAAAAGTATTCGTTTGATGCCACAGGACAAACGTGCAACATCCACTCAACAACTTATCGACAAGTATAAAAAACTTACCGCTATTATGCCCTTAATCAGTATGGAGATCATTTATCTCCTAAGGGATAATGCAGATTGGGAGAATCTCGTAACTTTTATTGATACATTGTCGGAACCCTTGAAGAGCGCACCGGTGTTGCAGGAGCAGCGTAGCCTTGCAAGATCCAAGTCCGGGGACCATCTCCAGGCCATCGCAGTTCTTGAAGACCTGGTAAAGCGTTTTGGCGACTCATCCGAAAGGCAGGGCCTGATCGGCGGGAGATACAAGAAGTTATACAAAGAGTCAAAAGACCCCGTTCATCTCAGCAAGGCTATCAACGCATATGACCAGGGTATGAGGCTTGACTTAAATGATTTCTATCCGTCCAGTAACCTGTCAAGACTATACCAGACCCGCAATCGAACAGGAGATTTTGAAAAAGCAAAGGCTGCAGCCACGGTGACTTTGATAGCCTGCGAAAGGGCACGCAAACTTGATCCTTCTAACGAATGGTTGTTGCCAACTTTCCTGGCGGCGGCATTTGATTCGGGTAATGTCGAGAAGGCTATGGAACTTTACAATGAGATGTCAGACACCGGCATTCAGCCGTTTAAGAGAGATGCGGTTGTTGGTGACCTCGAACTGGCCATACAATTGCATAAGGATCCCGTTATTGCAGATCAACTGCAGAGCATATTGGACGATATCAAGGCCCTGAAACAATAACGATGCAAAGCATTATGACCCGCCTCTATGGTCACAAATAATTCAAAAGCATTTCAGCCGCTCCCTTTATCTGTACAAGATCTTTATCAATATCTTCTTTGGTAAGGAAATAAAATGGAGTGAAGGTTCGCCTGGTGATCCTGTTTAGTCCCTTGAATGGCTGACCCGCTTTCCAGGTTGCATTTGCAAACCGCGCAAAAACCTGCGATTCTTCGGGGCTGATTGTATTGTTGACTATTGCTTTCAAAATATCTGAAGGAACCCTGTCACTAGTTTTGATAATGTAATTGATTCCGCATTCCAGCGCATAGAACCCCGCCAGGCTTGATGCGATTTTCTGATCCCTGGTTTTTTTCCTGATGGGTTCATTTGTCCATTCGTTCTTTTGCTGTTGTTTACCCTGTGTTGAATCATAAGCAGCTGCAATGTATGATGCCATCTCAAAAGCGTAACCTGTATCCTGCAACAACTGTCGTAACTTTTGCATCTGGACATCATTGGAACTATCGGCAACCGGTTTCATTGATTCCCATAATTTCTTTCCGGCAATTTTGACCTGATCGAAATCTTTTCTTATCTCATCCTCCGGAAGAAAATTGGCTGCCATGAAAATGGATCGGCCGATCCGTTCAAGGTCCCTGAAAGGCTGACCGGCTTTCCAGGTAGCATTTGCAAAACGATTTAAGATCAGTACTTCGCCCGAATCCATTTTATCGTCCAGTAATGACCGCAACACCTGTCCAAATGGGCGGTTCGAAATGGAGCTTATATAACTGATTCCACAGTCCAGGGCATAGAATGCTGCAATATTGGTGGCAATCATCTGCTCTTTTTCAGTCGTCAGAAAGAAGCCGGTGTCCTCTTTCTGGCTGATAAATTCCTGCGGCTTTTCACCGATTCCGAGATAATATGATGAATCAAGCTTAGCGGCAATCTTAAATGCGAACGAGCGGTCCCTTAATAGTGAGTCAATCAAGGATAATTCTTTTTCAGCCAAATCATTTTTGTTGTTGTTCATATCGTTGCTCGATTTACAGGCGGAAAATTCAACCAGGGTCAAGGCCATCAGTATAAAATGTATCAATCTCATATCGACAGGTTTAAATATTAAGGCAGGAAAGACCGGTCCCAAAATCATAAGGATCCTGTCAAAATGGATGCTTTGCCCTGATATGATTGAGGGTGCCGGATATAAAGATATTTGTTTCGGGATAAAGACAAGCATAACGCCTGGAAAGATGAAATGCCATTTGACGGTCCAAACAACCTGAAACCTTATTGCTAACTATCATGGGTGTATCAGGTTGACAAGAAGGCCGAAGGAAATCAATATGAAAATTTCTGTCAGTCTATGTCAATGACATGATTATAAAATTTAACTTTAGTCAAGTCATTCCTCGTAGCTACCAATTGTTTTTATATGGCAGTAACTTCTTCCAATGATTCCCCCGAAAGAAAGCGTTGTTTTGTGGTCATGGGCTTCGGAACAAAAACCGATTATGCTACCGGGCGGAAACTTGATCTCAACAAGTCATACCGATTGCTCATTAAACCGGTAGTTGAACAAAAGGGCCTGGAATGTATCCGCGCTGATGAGATCAGGCATTCGGGATCCATTGATATTTCAATGTATCAGCAATTGCTAAAGGCAGACGTTGTTATCGCGGATCTGTCAACGGCTAATATGAATGCGTTTTACGAATTGGGCATAAGGCATGCACTTCGCCCAAGAACAACAATAGTTATTTCGGAAGATAAACTTGCCTATCCTTTCGACCTTAATCACATAAACATCACGTCTTATACTCACCTGGGCGAGGGTATCGAATACGAAGAGGTTGAAAGATTCAGGAAATTACTTGGGGAGATTTTACAAGCTGTACTCGATAGAGAGGCAGCAGATAGTCCGGTGTACACATATCTAAGCGGGCTCATTCCTCCTAAGCTGGAAGAACAGATAAAAAACGTGGTGGACCAGGATAGGTCTTCTATGCCAGCTGCAGTTTCGTCCGGATCAAATGATAAAGGCAAAGGAAAAGCCAGTGATGCAACGTTGTCACTGTTGAACGACCAGGGCGAAGAAGCACTGGATAAAAAGGATTTTGCCCGGGCAAGAATATTATTTGAGTCTGCGCTTGACATATGCAAAGGCGGAGCAACCAATACTGCTTCAGGGTATGATTTTATTATACACCGGCTTGCGGTTGCAATCTATAAAGGCCGGCAGCCTGATCCTGTATCGGCTTTCCGGGAAGCGCTCAATTTACTGAGTCAGCTCGATCTGGCTCATACCAATGATCCGGAAACTGTGACCATTGCAGGTGCTGTTGAGAAAAAATGGTTCGAATATACGGGTGAAGAAAAACACCTCAGTAACGCCATATTGTTTTTTCAAAGAGGTTATTATTTATTAAACAACCGGTATAATGGCATTAACCTCGCCTACATGCTGAACTGTCGCGTTAATTCTTCTATCTGCGATACAAAAGAAGAGAAGATTGCTGATCTCGTATATGCGAGTCACACCAGGAGAAGAGTGTTGTACCTATGTGACAAGGATCTTGCTGCGATCCAGGAAAGGGAAAACAGGGAAACCTCGGAACATCAGCAGGGCGAGGAGTATTTAAAACAGCATGCGCTTGATACAGAGCAAAAATTCTGGATTGCTCTCAATAAGGCAGAGGCTTATTATGGATTAGGCATGTTTACAGAATATCAAAATGCCAAACTTGTTGCCGCTTCCATTAAGCATAAACCGTGGATGATGGAAAGTTTTGAGGACCAGATAGAGCGGCTCAGGAAATCATTGTTGGTAAGCGGCGACCTGATGAACCCGGCCTGGCGCGAGCCGGCTTAAATTTAAATCAACTGTATAAGATTTTCCCTTAACTCGTCGAACCTGGCCTTCAATGCTAAAGCACGATCATTTCCTGCAAGCGTTAGTGCATCTGAAATAATCTCCAGGTTCTCCATCTCCGCCATCTTTTTTGACTTTGATCCTGCGCCTTTCCAAATGTTCCGAAGCCGGTCTGCCAGGCCACTCCAAACCTTTGCTGAAGCCGCTTCGGGATTTAGAACAATGGCACTTAGTTCATAAGAGAAGTCTTCGGTTAGTTCCCAATAATCCATATTCCTGTAAGCGACCCGTAACCGGGACTGTTTGCTTTTTACGAGCTCGGCAAGTTCTTTCTGTGTCCCGGGATTGAAGGCGTTACCACTTGCTGCCGGCATGAGATCCAGGATACTTTGCAACACTATCCAGTTATTCAATGCATAAGCTTCCTGCTTAATTTCATAGGCCTCCTTATAATAGTCCGACGCTTTTTTGTATAATTCCGCTTTTTGCGCCCTGTCACTGATCACCCCCAACCTTTTATATGCACTCCCTAACAAGCTCAGGCGTTCTGCCGTTCTGTTGATCTTCACAAGATCATCCAGGTCACTGATTACCCTCGCCATTACCGGTAGTAGTTCTCCGGGTGCGGGGACATTCCTGGAGTCACGCATACATTTTTTTGCAGTGATATTGCATAACTTCTCCAAAGAAGAAACGGAAAAGTTTGCTGTCTCTTCGCGTCGGAGTAATTCATATTTTTCTATAGCCGAATCATAGTCGCCTAACTCAGAAAGAATAGTTGCCTCCAGCTCAAGTATTCTTCCACTTCGGATTTCGGCTTTTGAAATCGCTTCAGATATTTCATTTAACCTGTTCCTGCCCTCCTCGCATGTAACATTCCTGGTATCCAGGTTATTTTGAAGATTATAAAGATCAACCAGCACTTCTTCTTCAATCGTATATTCAATAACGTTATCCTTTTTTGCTGTAGTTCTGTTTGTCAGCTTATAAAACGGATCACCATAGCATTGATAGGCACCCCATGTATTGTTGGAAGAATGATTTTCATACAGGTATCTCCTGGCGGCTGTTACAGAGTCACCAAAATTATAGCCTTCAAACATATGTGAATAGAAAATCCGGGCGAAATCGGTGGCAGCCTTGTCATTGACGGCCCAGCCTGCAGCAACAACTACTTTAACGCCAGCCTGTATAAGCTGTGTACCGATGTTGGCGGCAAGCCTGAATCTGTCCTGGTAATAAGTGTTGTCCAATACCTGCTGCTTGCCAAGATGGCAACAGTTTACAAAGACTAATTCGGGAACTGTACTTAGTTGTTTGATATCGGCAGTTGTCAGGAATACATTTTTTCCGATGACCATTCCCGATTTGTCGGGTTGGTCAGGATTGTAAACTCCATGCCCTGCAAGGTGAATTATTTTGAAGTCATTACTAAATAGATGGGTAATCAGCTGTCCAGCATTTTTATTGATAAGGGTGATATTAGGAAACTCATTTTTTGTGAGCATAGTTTGAACTTCAAGGGCCTCATTCCTGGCGCCATCAAGCTGGCCTATAAACCCCTCCAATAAAGGATCTCCAACCACCAGGGCAAGTTCTGTAGCCACTTGTCTTATATTCTCTGTGTAATTGGTAGTTGACAGTTGCCTTATCATACCTGCGCCGATACATAAAGGTTTGGCATCTGTAACGTTTTCCTGCAGCAGTTCCCACGGATATGCTGCGGTATCTTCATCAAGTATCCAGCTAATGCTTCCCTTTTTCCGGAGCCTTTCTTTAAACTCATTCGGAATCATAAGTTCAAACAATGCTTTCGCTGATGCCGGTGTCCACCGGTTTTGAGTAGAGATCTGTTCTATGAAAAGGTTGATAAGCCCGGTACTTGTATACAATTCCTGTTGTTCCTCCCGCGCCCCGCCGGTTGAAGAGCTGAACACAAGACTTGAAATGATCCTGGAATTATTGACTTCTTTCTTTTTTCTTACGGTGATGCGGTTCCACCATTCTTCCGTTATATTCATTGGCAGTCTTCTCCTGGAGCCGAAGAGTTTCCTGATCTTTTTGTTGGCTACCCTGATATTGTAAACATTGTTTTCTTTTCCTTCTATTTTACTCAGCACATAAAGGCAACCAAGTGCCCTGTCTTCAAGACGTTCTACAAATTCAATGTGCCTTGCCAGTTTCATTTCACCGGCATTGAGGGCTTGTATTTTTTTATTAGCGATGTTCACTCCTTCAATAACGGCTTTTATTGAGCTTTCTAACGTCAGCCCGCCATAGCCACACCCGATAATAAGTGCCGAGATTCCGACATCCTTTTTTACGGGTGATCCGCTGTTCACATTGAGCAGATATTTTGCCACACCCTGGGCGATAGACTTTGTCAGTAGATAAGCTGTAAGTGTGCCCGGCGCCCCCAGGCCAACTATAATTGCTCCCGGAAATTGTCCTTCTTTGTCGGAGAGGGATACCACGGTGTTTGTTCCTATGTCACCGGGATAAAGTGAAAGGCGGTGTCTTAAACTTAGCCGGCCACCTAGTATGTTATCTATCGACTTTTCGGCATATAAAATTCCATCGTTCAGAAAGTGACCCGCGACTATTGGAAAAGACGCATAGGCAAGATCGCCGGTACTGACCGTAACTGAAATGGGAATTTCATTTCCCGATTCAACGGGTGGTTTGGTTCTTCCGAAGATGGCGTTTCCGACACCTCTTTCGGAGAAGTCGAAATTATACACCTCAGGCATTCGGAAGGTTTTAGTTTCGCCTCTTGTAATAGGTTTAGAATTGCTTAAGAGATTAGTTGATCCTTTCTTAAGTATATCATCAATCCCATCAAAGATATCGGGCTCATCGGCAAGGGAGCCATGAGTCACGTCCACATAATAAACAGATCCTGATTTGACAAGTTCTTTCGGAATCCCGGATTCCCAGGTTACGCTTTGATCACCCTCGCTCGTACATAAAAACACCAGTTCGGTCCTTGGAGGTATCATATCATTATAGTAACCAGATGGAGTAAACTTGTCTTTGCCGGCTATATAAACAATATTGCTATAATCGATATCCGGGCTCTTCAGGTTAATATTATCCCTGTATGATTTGAAAGTATCCAAATGTTCGTCGTCGGGAATCGGCCATTGGACATCACCATGAGCCGCTGCCATTTTTTGCCATGTATCCCGGCTAGCGAAGTCGTTATCGCTGTCGGTTGTTAACGGTAACAAACTCAAGATGCCGGGGAAATTTGCAAACATGGCAATCAATTCCTTTTTCGTGTGCTTCCTGTCGAGCATGTTTAAAACATTGATAATTGCATCAAACCCAAACAACACAGTAAGAATACGGAATGATCCGCCAAGTGGCGAACCGAGGAATAGTAGCCTGAAACCCTTTGTTGCATTTAGTTTGTTCCAGGTGGCGGTATGATTGATGATAAAGTCCCTGACCAATACACCACCCATTGAATGTCCAATTATCTTAATGGGCTGGTTATGCGCCATTAACTTAATAATAGTATCATTGAAGTCTTTCGCGCAATCATTCAGTTGTTTCCGCCAATCGAAAGGGTAGATAATAATGTCATAATTGTAAGAAAATCTGTCAATGATACGGCTATAGGAAGAGCTGATGATAGAGTCAGCAGTAATGCCGTCATCGTTTAGATCTGCCAGATCATAGAGGCCCCCGGAGATCATTTTGAAATAGGCGATCCAGAGCTTTGTATCTTTCGCTGAAATGTTGGAGCCCATAATGCCAGGAAGAAATACAAGTATTGGTTTCTGGCCTGAAGGTGGATCTGGAAATGGAAAAAGCTCTCCATAATCGAGTCCTAAAAAACCCCTGTCGCTTGCAGGAACTTCGTATTGGCCGATACTTGTAAAACCGGGAATATTACTGCCGTTCGAACTTTTTAAGGCAAGTGTAATGGCTTGCCTGGTTTTATCATTCTGAAAATATTTAACATGGTCCACCTCCGGACCCTGGTCAAAAAAGTACTGAATATTGCCATTTCTTTTGTTGCCAAGGTACATGGAGTCTGTGTTTACGACCAGGTCGTTTCTCTGGCCATAGAAAAGTTTACCTGCGATAAAAAATAGCCCCGCGAGGGTTGCACTGAGTTTGCCGTTGCCGGAAATGACGGTGAGTTGAGTGCCCGGCAGACCAGCGTCAGCACGGTCATTCAATATTTTTATAATGGGTGATTCGGGACCCATCGCTTCAAGTCCGGGCAGTACACTAATGTCTTCTTTTGTTCTTAGTGTTTCACCGATCAGTTCCTTCAGTATGTCAGCGATCGGGTTAATCTCTCCTCCCAGAAGGTTGAAAAGCACATTAAGGATAGTATCGAGGCGTTTTGAAGCGAGTCGGGTGCCAGCCGCGGGACAAGCTATACGGATAAACTTTTCAACGGTTAACTTCCTGGTTTCAAAAATTTGATTCAGTTCTTTGATGCAGGCAATGTCATCAGTTCTATTGTATTTCTCAAGCAATTTTATGTGCTCACCTGAAAAGCCATGAACAAGATTATCTTCCATTGTTGAATACCTGCAGAGGATCTCTCCCAGCAGCCCACCCCGTGAATGGCTGATGATATGCAGATTTGCTGATTGAGGTAGCGACTTAACAAGGTCCAGGACATTTCTGAGCGGGCTACGGGTAAGCGTCCTGTGTTCATAAGCAAGTACATTTTTACCGTAAGTATCATGTATATACTTCCAGGTTTCTGAACCTGCCAGTTTTGAAAAAGCGCCCCTGGTGTTGGAATTGGTTCCGTGCAGGAAGAGTAGATATGTCTGACCAGTCGTAGTAGTGTTGTAACTATCAAGGCGAAAGTTCCTGTCGAGCGAAAATAATCCTTCGCCTCCGGCCATTAGTTTGTCTTCGGAACGATCTGCGATTGAATTTACCCTACCCGGAATATCTGTCTTCACAAACACATTCAGGATCTTTAAGGCAATGCCGCCGAAGATTCCCCGTTCACTGACTGATGATTCCAGCGTTGGAGGAATTTGAAAAGCCTCATTGCCATCCCGGTAGGAACTATCCATCTCAGGAAACAATTCATGTAAAGTTCCTGCATCGCATAGCCAGGTGGTATTATCATCAAAAATGAATTCGAGGACTTTGTCATTGTTGTTTATGACGATGTCATGCGGGATTTGCTGATCCCTGTTTATGCCGGATAACGAATAACTGGCAACCGGTTGAAGTGTGGAGGGGGTGGCTGATACGGGCAACGGCTGTTTTTGGCCAATAACGCTTAGGGTTTTGATTTGCATTGAAGCTTTATATGATTATGATTTAAATCGACGGCGAAATCAAATCAGCACGGTTTCACTTTACAGTTGCTTTCAGGAGGGGAGTATCATCGTTTAGCGATGACCTTACGGAGAACATATAGACCAGGGTATAGATCCCTAATTTACTAAAAAAGACTTTACAAAGTTTTGGATGATGTTCGGTTAAGGTCTAGACTCCAACCGGGGCAACCTGGATCTTACTGAATTTTTCAAAAGCCTGCTGCAGTTTTTTATCGTAATTGTTTTTCCAGTAGAGCGGTCCGTTGTATGATCTTGCAAAAGATTTCCAGTCATGAGCTTTGAGTTCATCATCAAGTAACGTGCTCCTGATATAGCTTATGAATGTGGTAAGATGTTCGTCTTCGCCGGAACTAAGTAGCGCGATAAAATCCTCCACGGAATTACAATCACATCTTTTATAGTTGAAGCCCATAATTTGAAATTTCCCCCAGCTGGCAGATAGCAGCGCCGCCTCCCTGTCTATTTTAGCCGCCCTGTTAAGCCTGTCATGTTGTTTGCTTACTGGGCCATATTTGCCTGGCTTCCAGGTGGGATACAGGATGTCTTCATTTCCCTGCACATGCAGCTCAGGCTTAATTCCCTTTAGTCTTAATTGCTTCCAGAAAATATGAGGTTCAAACAAAATTTTTAACTGGCCATTCTGCAGGAACCCTTCACCGTTGCTTTCAACTTCAGCTACGGCTTTTATTACTGCGGGTTCAACACCAAGTGCAAAGGCACTTTTTTCAAATTGCATTTCGGAGATCATTTGATAAGTTTTGACTGGTTATAGAATCGGGTTTAGAGATGTTCTTTATAATGATCAATGAATCGTGTATTCAACATACAGATGACTTTCATTGACCCGGTCATATCCTATTTTCACCGCTGACGGAAAATCATACTGGGTTGAAGCAAAACGATATTCGAATAACTGCTCATTTTTGGCAGTATGATAAATGGTGTCTGAACGAAGGATCCGCCCGCGTGTGATGCGGTTGTATGCTTTCATCGTCTTTGAATTAAGCTTGTCTGTTGTTCCATTACCAGGTTGTTCATGAACAGGAAGCATGATAACCAGTTCTTCATTGATCAGCCCGGTGTCTGGCACAACTTCTTCATAGCCATCAGCATCATGATCAGCCTTGTATAGCACTACCCGGCTTAGCAGATCCGGCAGGGTAGGGATAGTTCCGTTTTGCAGCTGCGGTTTGTTCTTTGTTTCAGAGCTGGCATCTTGCAGTGAACTCAACTTATTTATTGAAGCGCCTGATGAAAACAATAGGATCCTTTGTTGCTTGCCAAGTTCGAAAGCCAATAAACTTCCATTGCTGTTCCTGAGTTTATTCATCTCCAGGGCTATTCTTCCCATTTCATTTAACCATACATGATCAATGCGCCTCCAGTCCTGGGTATTACAATAGAGATCTATTACTGATTTTGTGTGCTTATCCTGCACCCCTGGATCTACGCCAGGCAGTACTGGCCGGGCGAACTTGTTGTTAAATGGGAAGTCTTTTGAATCGGATTGATTAGGTCCGGCAGAATTTACTTGGAGCGCGTCAAACATCAGGCTGGACGATGCTTCGAGACTCATCACCTTTTCTGTTAGCGGCGCTGGATGTCCATTTGCTGAATTACCGCTATCTGAACTTTCTTTAGAGCCAGCCTCAATTAATGTATAGATATTAAGCGCATCTTCCGGAAATTCCGGAAGCTTCAAGGTTTGCCCGGGCGATAGATATTTTGCTTTAAGACCCCACCAGCTGACCAGGTTTTCTATAGCAATATTTTCTTTCTCACCCTGATCCAGGAGGTCTACCGCATCCAACATCTTTTCAATGTTTCCTGATTCACTAAACCTGGCGCGCGCTTCGTCCTTTAATAATTTGTTGTTTTTCCGAATAGCCTTTAAATGCTTCTCAACAGTTTTGTTTTCATTGAAATACATGTTCGTCGGGGATGAAAGCCATAATGCCGCGACGTTTAACTTTCTTAATACCGATTCCGCAGATATGAGGCCCGATGTACATCCGCTGTGCTCACCTGTCAATATTATAGTTAGTGGCTTGTCCCCAACAGTTTTATAAATATCCTCAGCTATTTCCAATTCCCTCGAATCATTTGCTCCCGAATAAGATCCAAAATTAACCAGCACAAAGGAATGGGCATTACCGTATACAAACCTAAGCAGAAAGCAATTTCCCCGGTCCAGTAAATTATACATTCGGATGGTTACTCTTGTGGTCATAAAGCTGATCTTGACAAGGACTATTATTAATGAGTATGTATTGCCGCAAACGGTTCTTCCTCCTGCATTAACAGCGCTGAGTCGCTTGCCGGTAGTCTGTTCATTGCGTAATCCAGTTGTTGTTTGAGACGGTTAGCACTCGATATTCTTTTTATAATTGCATAACGTATGTCAAGCGTGGCAAGGTCAATGATAAGTGTTGAGCCACCGCGAAGCAGATACCGGTCATTTGCAAACTCTCCTGAAAAAGGGCTGTTGCGCAGATCCACATATACTTTTTGTAAGAAGGTTATGATCAACATCTTTGACGTTGCCCCGGTACGCGGGTTATGCTGTAATACGGGCCTGCACTTGTATACCTGGAACCGTTTGCCTGGCCAGGCTTTAAGGCTTATCTCCGTACCAGATAGTTCATCAGTTATCGAATAAGTGATTTGCCGGAAGCACATACCCAGCAATTGTTCAAGGTTGGTGTTGATTCCTTCGAAGTTGCTGGTCAGCATATCGTGCACGCAGGCAGAAAGTTTTAATGACTCATGAAAAATACTTTCCCTGTCTTCTGTTCTTAGAATCTTTTCCATACTCCGGGTTACTGCATCATGATCAGGATTAGTGCTGCCATTGGTTGTGTAATCGTTCTCATCTCCCGGGTCGAACATATAATGTATAGCTTTCCTGAGATCCTCAGCCTGTCCTGGGTCCTCAAAATATTCTTCAATGGGTTTCCACATCAATGAATCAACAGACCAGGTATTTGTGTTGGCCGGTATGATGCCCCAACTTCGGAAAGCCTCTAATAAAGCATAGCGTAATCCATCTTCATCATCAGGATTCAATTCCACATCGGAAGTAATGAGTGCCCGCAGGTAGTCGCCAAAGTAAAGGTCAACAGGAGGGCAATAATCAAGTGCACGTATACAAACCATCATAAGTTTACCTGCGATTTCACAAGCTTCCTGCGACAAACGTTTAACGAGATCGGGATCAATTTCGCCCTGAGAAAGAATGCCAGAGCCATTGGAAGCAAGGCGGATGAGGTCTGCTACCTTATACCTGTAAAGCCGGGCAAATGCGTCAAATACCGCTGCAACTAAAATTGCTCCCCGTTTATGAGGTTGAGTTTCTGTCTGGTATTTTTTTGGATCGGGAGTAACGAGCCTGAAATTTCCCTGTTCATCTTTATCTACCAGGAAGCTTCTTAACGCGCGGCGGCCCGAAGAAACGGACTGACCGAACTGAACGGCGAGGTCGCCAAGAAAATTCTGTGATGATAGAAAATCGCCGCGGGAGTTCTGTATTTGTTCCTCAACAAAACTGGTAAAAGTAAACCTTTGCAGCAGCGCAATTATGTCCGCGAACCCCTCGTGAAACGCCGGCATGTCGGCGTTCGTTCCTGTTCTCAGGTATGGATGAATACTGTCGAGGATAGCGTGGGTAATTTCGTGCGCGACGATATCAGGTGACAGGCAGGTGAATATGGCAGTGCCCGGAATGTTGGATCCGTTCCAATGTGCCGTTGATCTAAAATATCCGAATAACAACGCCATTTTTGCAGGCGAGTAATAGGCGTTCTGCTGCCTCAATGCGTGGGGATAGATGCGAAGTGTTGGAACATATTCATGTTCATACTGGTGGCGGCCTTCAGCGCTATTCTCTACGAGTCTTGACCAGATGATCTTTCGTCCAAGTGCTTTTTCAAACTGACCGATCACACTCATGGCAACAGCATAAACCTGTTGCTGATGAAATCTCGGATCTCCCTCCGACAAGGGCAATCCATGATCAGCGAGTACATAACTATCCTGCAGGTCCAATGCTTCATAAAAGCATGCCTTGGTGGGATCATAGTCAATCACATCAATATATTCCCCGCAAGGCCCTGGCTTTGTATCCTCCCATTTTATTCTATAAATGACCTCATTGGTCTGCCTGCGATCGATCGTGCTCGCGAACGACGGGTCAAAGGCATAACCCCTGAGTTTTCGAAACGAAGGTTTGGTCATGGGGTTGTTATTTCGATGGCTGGCCAAAGACTTAATCGCCTATTCTTAACTAGTCTTCAGGCAATAGTTGTATTGTCAGATAATTCCTTGGTTACATAAATCAGCATTCTTGTTTATTCATCCTTATGAGACTTTAATCGTTGAGTTAATCATTTTTGGATTGCTCCATGAGTCACCCCAAAAAGTTTCAATGGTTGCCATACCCGGCCGACGGGCCACAATCATTACCGTTCCCGGTGATCCTGCCGGTTCGATAATTTCGCCTGTTGCAGATAAGACTCCAGGATAGAACGGACCAAGTAATTCAACCACCTCATAACCTGACATTACCCGGCCGCCACTGGCAGCAATAACCATGAGGTCGCCGGTTTGCAGATTTATCAGTGCTGCAATAGGCCCGTCGATGTTAATCAGACGGGCCATGAATGAATAAAGTTTAACATCAGTTAATGTCCATTAGATTCTGCGACTGTTTCCTGTGCCACTCTTTCTATATCCTTTTCAGATACATCTTCGGTTTCAGGCCATTGCTCTGATGCTGATGGGCCCTCTGCTGATCCTGAGCCAGGTTGAAATGAAGGAGGTTTCGGATAGATCCGGCCGGCAAAAGCATAATCTGTGGCATTGATGTCCACTCCACCTGTTATAGGACGGCCATCACGTGTGATAGAACCCGGAAGTTGATAACACATGATGGATGTCTGATCAGCAGGTGTGCCAAAGATCGACATGTTTGATAATGGAGTGAGCACTTGCTGATTAACCATTGCCTGGTTCCATCCCTGGGTTCTCCAGAAATAATCATATGCTTTCTGAGGATCTATCCGGTTCACCAGTTCCTGGCGCATATGTTCGTGCGGAAAGCCGAGCGTATGTCCGGTCTCATGTCGTATTACCCGTATGAATTCACTTTCAGGGGTGTTCATGGTGAATCCCTGCAGGTTCATAGTTGCCTGGTTCGATGGTATGAGCAGGATATCAGTACCGAGATAAGACCAATAGCCACCGGGACCAGTTGAAATCCTGACATGACCTGTGCCGGTTGTTTGATAAAACGAGATACCTGCTGTTCTGGTCCAGGCATTCATGTGTGTCAGGATACGGTTCTTAAGATTAGCCGAAGTGGCTTGCATAAAACTAACTGCCAGCCGACGTGGAGCGGGTCCCCAATATTTGGAAACCAATAATGTCAGGAACTGCGGGTCCGACACTATCTCTGAAGACATGGCACTCATCATTTCAAAAACAGGCGCATTAGTGGGGTTGATCCGCATGGCAGTTTCTGCTGCTCTTCGCAGTAAACGCTCAGGCAATTGTTTTATACTACAGCCGATTTCTTCAGAAGCGACGTTGCCCGACATGCCGCCTCCTCCCGCTGTATCATCAGTAGCATGGCCGTTTTGCAAGGCGGCTTTAGCTATTTCTGCGATTTTTTTAAGAGCATCTTGTTCTTTTGAATTTTCTTTCATGGTAACCTCCGTTGTTTTAAGTACAAAAATTAAATGACAAAAAATCACTGCAACACAGTGGTTATCTACAGCGGTGTAGCAGGATTATGATTTGGTAAGCAATTAGAAGGTTAGTCGTTTCAATGGGAAAACACGATGACAGTCAATCGATATCTTATTCTAATCAAGGCCAGGCTGTAGCATATAATTAAGTCTTCGGAGAGTACCGTAGCAGAGTTTGGATGACGGTAGAATTACACCAGGCATAAGTCTCCCGTATACCAGACGGGTATCAAAATCCATTCAATAAAACCAACATCAAGTGCGGATCAGCTACAAAAATCAGAAAGTCTCACCGGTGAAAGCGTATGCCTTTAGAATAAAATGGGTTAGTGAAGCGGTGTTTTGATTTACGAAGAAGTTGTATTTCCGCCACCAAGGTAAATAGTTTTGTTTTACGTTGAATAATATATTCTTACTTTTTTTGAGGATTCATAGCCGGGCATACTGCATAGTTAGCCCGCGGCATCTTTGTATTTTAAGTTAGACGTAAAGTTTGCACAGCGGGGTAACAGGGAATATTTTTTTTCAGAATTTTCTTGTGAGCTTAGTTGGCTTTTGTTTCTCATCCCCATTTTATCGTTATCCTACCTTCGATGTGATAGAAGTGGTCAGGGTTTGTAAAGTGTTTCCCGATCTACTGGCCGCGAGGAATGCCTACTGGTTTTAGGAAATGGCAATTGATTGCCTGTTGTGAAGAAAATTTATTATTTTACTTTAAATAAAGCTATCAATACCGATCCCCCCGAAAACCTCTCTCTCTGATTTTCAGCATTTCACCACACGCAGATTGACGATCCAAAATCGCGGTTTCGCCGATTTGATTTTTTATCCGTCGCTGGCCAAAGGGTTTGCCGAGCCTGCTTACAGTGACTTCGGCTATTGTGTTTGATCTATGGCGTCTGTAATAGATTTTTAACCTTAAAATAAAGAAAGATCATGGGAGTGCCTAACATGTTTAATGACATTATTCAGAAACATCTGAATGTCTTTGCCGCCTGGGTGCCAATTGTTAACCAATACAACCTCGGTGACTATGGCATATTCGCTGATGGAGTGTTTTCCAAACTAGGGAATATCATGGAGGATTTTAAAGTGACGTTTAAAGAGGGTGTTGGCTCAGAAGCTGATATCGACTTTACGTCTGAAGGAGCAACCGTAGTTAAGTTGGGTGGAAACGCGACCGTTGCTGTAGCGGCGGCGGGCCAGGTTAAAGCCGGTGTGCAGATCACCTTTTCAAAGGAGAAATCCTTCCTGGTAAAGTCGCCGAAGATCACGGTGAAAACAATTGAAAATGTGAATGCGGTGTCTAAGCTTTTAAAGGCAACCGGAGTTTGGGACGGCCAATGGAAAGTTGTGCACCAGGTGTACAATGCGATCGATGCCATTATCGTATCTACTATTGAGAAAGGCACGAAGCTCGATTTTACCGGGGAAGCTTCGTTGATCGGGGATATGAAACTTGGTGGTGTTGGTGTTAATGTCGACACCAACAAAGCACTTGGCCTTAAGATCAATGGTAAGAATGGCGTTATCGGTCTTGGTTTATTCCGGATCAAATCGAAGATATTCGGTGGATCGAAAGTACTGATCATGGGCGACGGCGATCGTGGCGATGATGATCAGCCAATCTTTTTAGACCCACAGGAAGTTCCCGGTGATGATGTATAACAGTTGCACCGGGCATCTTTTTCGCCACTTGTATTTCTAAAAAAGTTTTCATGGAGCAATATTCCAGGCCGCTCAAGGTCTTTATTTCCTATTCGCACAGTAATACAAATGAGAAAGATGTCATAACAAGATTATTACTCCAGTCCGGTAACCGATTCGAGATTTTGTCGGATACTCTGCTACAGCCGGGTGATAACTGGCGGGAAGTTTTAATGCGCATGAGAGATGAGGCAGATGTTTTTCTGTTGCTGATATCTCAATTCTATCTTGATTCAAGAATGATTCCTTCCCATGAGATGCCCCAGATTATGAGAAGAGGTGACGCACGTGAGGCTTATGTGATTCCAATTATTCTTGACCATTGCTCCTGGGATCAGGAACCATTTGCCAAATGGCAGGCTGTACCAGGCTTCGGCAGGCCAATCACAGATTTCGAAAATAAGGAGGACGCTTACGCCGAGGTAACAGAGGCATTAGATTCGTTATACTACCTGGTCAAAAATCATAAAGCCCTTGATATTATAAAAAGGGCCAGGGAAACGCAAAGTACAAGCTTAGACCTGTCGAACTGTAATTTGTATAGTATCCCGAGGGATATTGCTGACATGAAATGGGTCACCAGCCTTGCCTTGCAAAAAAATAAAATACGAAAAATTGATAGTCTTGAGCGGCTTGTTAATCTCACATATCTGGATTTATCAGATAATGAAATCCGAACGATTGAAAAGCTGGATCAGTTAACGAACCTGGATTACCTTGACCTCGAAAGAAACCGGTTGACTGAAATCACTGGTCTGGAAAATTGCTTAAAGCTTGAGTTGCTTGGTCTTTCAACGAACAACATTGAAGTGTTATCCGGGATCGCGCATTTAGATAACCTTAAGATTCTTTATGCGGCACGTAACCGGATAGCCGACATTTCAATTCTCGCAGGGTTAAAAAATCTTACGCGGATTGTACTAACAGATAATCAGATTATATCGATCCGTTCTTTATTGCCCCGATTAAGTAAAGGACTATCCGTACACCTGAAGTATGCACTGAATAAGGATGAGACCGGATTATTTTTAAGAGGCAATCCCATATCTGATCCTCCATTAGAAGTAATTGCGCTCGGTACAAACGCTATCGTCGATCATTTTGCCAAGGGAAAAAGACATGGTGAAAAAAAACTTGAAGTGCTCAAGCTCATCCTGATGGGTAACAGTGGAGTGGGCAAGACAAATTTCAGCCAGTTTTTACGGAAGCAAAAGTTGAATGAGAGCCATGTCTCTACGGACACACTTGAAATTCAAAGCTGGAAGGCTCCTTTCCTGAAATCTGAAAGTGGCGAGATGATGCTCGTCAACATCTTTGATTTCGGGGGACAGGATTACTATCATGATCTTCACAGGCTATATTATTCCCACGATACAGCCTATGTGCTTTTATGGGACACGGCAACTAATTTGTATGCCGAACGTAAGGAGCAACTACCTGATAAGAGCGAATTGATCTATGAGGACTTTCCCATTGAGTATTGGCTCGAATCCATCAGGTACATTTTGTATGGAAAAGAACCGTATCTTTTTAATGGTGCAAAGAAAACGATCAATGTAGAGCCGGATAACACTAATTCAAAAGTCGCTGTCGGGCCCGAGGCCCCGATAGTTTCCGAAGAAGCGGTTGTAAAAGCAGATCTGACAACCTCGGCCCCTGTATTATTACTTCAAAACAAGATTGATAAAGGGGAGGGCCTGCTGAACCAGGTTTTACTTCGTGAGAAATATCCGAACATCACCACATTCTTCAACGTATCGCTGGCCAAAAACAGCCGGGTGGGCAGTATTGAGGAAGTCCTTGATTCCTGCCTTGGCAAATTAAACCTGGCGGGCAGGAAACTTGTCACTTACCAGCACGAAATCATTGAAAAGTATCTGGAGACAAAATTGCCTTTCGAAGTACTTACGCTTGCTGAATTTAAGGATAAGTGTGAATTACTCATACCGAGATACAAAGGCACCCTTGATATCTCGGATGCCAAAACCATAGCAAGCGTGTTGACAAATCTTGGTGCTTTGTATTTTGATCATGCAGGCTCAGATGATAACGACGCAAACAGTATAGTATTTACCAGCATTGGCGAGCTGAACGACCTGATTAAGCAGTTGATGAACGAAGCAAAACAGGGAAGTAGCAAAGGCGTGTTTTTTGCAGACCAGGTAAAAGATTTCAAATACATCGGTCATATACTCCCCTTATTATTAAAAAATAACTCGGTCATCCGATTGAATCAGGAAACATACCTGGTGCCACAGTTTTTGCCTGTAGCTGCAGAATCTCATATCGCTAACTTCGCCAGGGCGTTTGTGCATTGTCATATCCGTTACATCTATACTGCTTATTTTCACAAGCTGCTGGTGATGTCGTTGTTTTCTAAATTTGTCAGTAAGAATTCTGGTGGAGTTGAATCTGACAATTCAATAAAAGCAATCTATTATTGGAGAAATGGATTGATCTTATCGCAGGAAACAACTGACCGTCCCCAAATGGCATATATCAGGTTTTTAAAAGAGCCAAATGCATGCAGGATTGAGATCCGCACTTTATATCCTTTTGGAAGAACCGGTCTCGAAAGAGAGATTGAAAAGGAAATGGACGAATTGAACAAAGGTTGGAGTTTTACAAAGGAGGTTTCAATAAACAGTAAAGATTTTTTTGAAGTTAATGCGATGATCAGCCAGGTGAAAGGAAAAAATTTCATATTCCCGGGTAGCAAGCAAAACTTCACGGTCAATGACTTCAAACATCTCGTAAATTTTGAAAAGGTTCCAAAGAAGCTATTCGTTTCTTATTCTTCAAAAAATGCGGAATTTGTAAAACGCTTCTGGACCCACCTGGATGTATTGCGTGCGGCAGGTTATATCGAACCCTGGTATGACCGGAAAATAGAAGCCGGTACCAAATGGGATGATAGCATTCAAAAAGAAATGCTTAGCTCGGATATAGTCATATTTTTATTGAGCCCCGATTTTCTTGCCACTCCATATATCATGAATGAAGAGGTAAAAAATGCGATGGAGATGGAGAACAACAAGCAATGCGAATTGTTCTTTATCCAACTACTTCATTGCAGCTGGGGCGAAACCGAACTGAAAAAATACCAGCTGATATTAGATCCGGATAACAGCGGAAAAGAAGAATATTTTATCGGTAATCCCGGCAATGATGAAGCGTGGAAAAAGATTATTAAGTTATTAACGGCAAAGGTGCAGGGTTGATTATTAAGTAAAAAGGAAGGTCTTCGTTTTTTCGGTAAACAGTTCCCAGTTTTTTTCGCCCATGGTCTCTTTGCTTATGATAAGGTGATGATAGCCACCCTGGCGATCTTTCATTTTACTGTTCAATCGAACCAGTTCATTTTGACCAGTGATGTAACGGTCCAGGAACTTAATAAGCTTCTGAGTGCTGATCAGTTCATCCATGGTGTCAATAACCGCGAGTGTAGGAATTGTTAACCGGGCATCCGGTTTTTTAAGATCTGAAAGAATTTTGAACATGGTGCTGTATGCGTGAATAGACAGACTCTTGTTTGCCCTGTACTTAGGGGGTGTAAGGCTGGGAAGATGTAATGAATCCCACCAGAACAAAAGTTTCAAAATGCTTGCTGTGTCACGAACGGCAACGGCCGGAGCCAACAATATCTGTTTGCTGATAGCAGTATTGCCAGCTAGCGAGAATAGCATATCGATGCCAAGCAGTCCTCCAAGGGAATACCCCACAAAGAACAATGGGATCTTATGTTGAGCGGCTACTTCCCTGCCAGCTTCATAACCGTTTAACATGTCCTGCTGCCAGGTCCTGACGGTAATGGCTTCAGTGTTTGAGGTTTTGTAGTGTCCCGTAAACTTTACCAGAATGGAATCACAAGCCTGGCTATTTAACCACGCAATCAATGGAAGCATCGCGGCAGGCTTAACATTGAGGCCGTGCGCTACGATTACAACACCTTGCTTTTGCAGGGTAGTCAGATGATATTCAATATTTGGATAGATAACCTGGGTTTAAGGCGTTAGTGTAACTATGAAATTAGGGAAATCCATTTCTATTCCATTAGCTAACAGAGTAGTTTATTTTGCGATTTAAGATTTTGTCTTCAAATTCACTGATCGACATGAAAGTGCCGGAACAACCCTTTTGATATGCCATCTTCATTTCATGCTTTTATCTCCTATTCCCGCAAAGACAAAGTTTTCGCGGCTTTGCTGGAAAAAGCATTGGAAGCGTACCGCCATCCATCTCCTGATAAACAAACCCTGAAATTAGAAGTCTTTCGTGATGAAGAAGACTTTGCAGGTTCCGAATATACGAAAGCCATCCATAAACATCTTACTGAAGCTGGCAAACTTATCGTTATCTGTTCTCCGGCTGCCAGGGGCAGTACCTATGTTGATGGAGAAATCCGGATGTTTACGGAACTGCATGGAAGTGGAAACATAGTGCCGGTACTTCTTTCCGGATTACCAAATAATGAGGCAAGACAAAACGAGCAGGATTTGATGGCTTTCCCGCCGGCACTTTGTGAAGTCATGGAAATGCCGCTTGCTGTCGACTATCGCAATTTTGATAAAGATCGCAACCGGGTTAACCGTGGTTCATATTATGGCCCATGGTGCATGCTTCTCGCCAACCTGCTCGAAACAAGCCGGGACGTAATCGATGAACGTATCAGGAAACGGAGGGCCAGAATATTAAGGACAGCTATCACTGTTATCTCATTAGTAGCCATCGCGCTTGCATCGCTCGCCATCTGGGCGCTCGTTGAAAAAAGAAATGCCATAAAACGTGGTGAAATAATTCTTGCAGAAAAACTTGTTTCGCAATCTGCATCAGCAGGCAGCCTTGAGTTATTTGCCGTGGAACGGCGGGCCCTCCTCGCCCTGGAAGGAATGCGAAGATTAAAAGCGTTGGATCAACCTTTGTATAATGCCGGGTCTGCACTCCGCGAAGTATTGGGGTTGCTACCAAAAAAAGTTCTTCGGCTTGATGCCGGGCAGACGGCATTCGCATTTTCACCGAACGGAATGGAAGTGTTTTCTGCAGCAGCTAAATCAATTTCGGTGTATAACCTCGTGTCAGGAAAACGTGCCGCAGGTATAGAGGCCGCGGAACCGGTCCGCCAATTGTTTGTCAGTAAGGACGGCCGGAATGTTGGTTCGGTACAGGGTAACGGAAAACTTATGTTATGGAGATACCCTGAATGGAAGCCCTGGCGGGAGATTTCCTTGCCTGCGGATGAACAAATAATGAACGCTGAATTTGATAACGAAGGAGTTCATGTGGCCATCATAACGGCATATACCGGCTCGGGGAAACCGGCATTTATCAGGGTGTGGCAAAAAGATTCATCACAAAAAACAGCTGAACATCCGATACAAAAAATCGGAGAAACTTTGTCTGCACCAGGGAATGGGAGAACCTTAACATTCACCAATAACTCCCTTGTGGCCAGGGTACATGCCAGGTTAAACGATGATTCTCTTACTGCTATATTATGGCGATGGCGAACCAACACCGGTATGTTGGCACCTATTATAAAGGAAAAAAGTTTTTCGGTTGCATGGAGGTGTAAAGATGCGGCCCTGTCCTCAAACGGCGAGTCATTGTACGTCATTGGGAACGCAAAGCGCCACGCGAGTGCCGGCAAGAGTGCCCTGCTGATCGTTAATCCCGCAAATGGATCTGAAACAATTGGTGAAGACCTTGAAACTATCCAGTCAGTTTCATCGAATGGTGCAGTTGGTATCAGTGCTAAATTCAGTGAAGACCCCTATGTGCCCTTGCTTAAATATTCCACATTCACTTCAACTCAAATTCCTACCGGCAACGAGATAGGGAGTGTCACAGAATTTTCGGGAGGTTGCTGGCTTTCACCCACCGGTAATTTTATCGTTACTGTTGCCGGACTACGTGCAAGACTATGGCAAACCAAAGGTGGAAAAGAAATGTTTCGGATCCCGGTAACTGATACTGTAAGTGACCTGCATATCTCAGATTCCGAGAGATATCTTTCGGCACATAAGCAGGATGGAGGTGTTGAGATATGGGATCTTGCGTCACCTTCTGAATTGCTTCGCCTGCATGCAGGTAAGGTTTGCGGCCTTTCCGAAGATGGACGTTTTGTTGCATCGCAGGTGCCAGGTGCCGTGATGATCACTGATAATCAATCCGGCGATAATTCCGTATATCAGATTGATGGTATTGCAGATAAAGCGGTCTTCAGTACAGGTAATAAATATCTTTCAATATCAACCGGCGATACATGGAATTTCACATCTGCAATACAAACAAAAAATACAATACTCCTAAATTTGCGTTCGCGAAAACAGTACATCGTTTCGGATACCAGTGAAACCATCTCAGCTTTTAGTAAGACGGGTGACTCACTATTGGTTGGTGAAAAGACAGGATTACTAAAATTTATCCGCAGCGAAGATGGAAAGGTCATTTGGACAAAGAGGCTTACCGGCGATGCGCTCAAAAAAATAACAATATCGCCCGATGGAAAGATGGTTGTGATTGCCATGGCGGCTAAATGGGGATACGGGCACCGCCTGTCTATTTTAGAACTGTCTACCGGCAAAGTCATTTCTGAAATGGAAAGGACCTCTGAGGTTGCGGCATTTAATGCCTTTAGCACCCAACTCGCTACCGTGAAGAACGACACTGTTGAAATTACAGAGATCTCCACACCACGTGTTATAATGACATTCAAACATCCCGAACAGTATTCCACTATAAGACAGATCATTTTTAAGGCAAACGGCAACCTGCTAACGGTATCGGGCAACCGGGCAAGCAATTTCATGGTCAGTTTTTTCACTGGCCAGGCTTTTTTTGAATGGAATATTGACTCAGGTAAAATATTACGCCAGTTTCCGGAGGGCTTATTCAAACAACTGGACTATCAAAAAAGCCTGGGAGAAGAAGAGATCCCCTATTTTTCCGATGTCTTAAGCAGCGATGATGGAAGCTATGTGGCTGTTATACAATATCACAGCATGCTAAATTACAGGGCAGTTCCCGGGCAGTATGCAACGAGCGAGCTTCGTGTATGGAAAATGGATGGCTTAACACCTGTGGAAGTCTTAAGGTTTCCCTGTAGATATGAAGAGGCCAACAAACTTGTTGCCATAGCTTCAGGGCCCGGGATTATATTTACGAGCGGGGACAATTTCAGAACCTGGTCATTTTCCGGCGAAATGTTATTTAAGGAAGGATGTCTTCGGTTGTCCCGCAATTTTTCGCAGGCTGAATGGAATGAATATGTCGGAGCTAACGAGCCTTATTGCGAGACCTGCCCGGGGCGGCCTAAACAGGAATAGTCCCACCATTTACTTAAATTTAAAGTGAATAAAGGCATAACAGTCTGCTGACAACAATCAGACTGGCCCAAAAGATCCCTGATGCTTAAGCTAGCTATTTTGCTGATTGCTGTCCTGGAATTAGGTGTAAGTCACACATATGCTCAAAAGCTATTTGGCTATGTGGTTGAGCAGAATAGTGGCAAGAAACCTGTTCCCGGCGTTATGGTAAAAGCCAGGTTTGCCAACCAGACTGCAACAACAGAAACCGGAACCTTTACACTTACGTTCCAGAACGCTAAGCCGGGCGACAATGCGGTGCTGATTATCGAAAAGGAAGAATGGGTTATAGTGGAGAAAAGCCGGTTGCAAGTTAACCTTCCTGCGGACCCGTTCAAATTTCCACATACGATTGTTATTTGTCGTGCAAGTGAATGGGCAAAGGCCAACCAGGCTAACTATCAACTGCTTGACAAGATGGTGCGCGACGCGCTTCAGAAGCAAAAATCACAGTTGAACAAACAAAGCCTAAACTATCAAAAAACTATCGATTCTTTAGAGAATCAGTTTATAAAAACACAGGCTCATCTTTATGAGCTGACAGATGCCTTAAGCCGCGTTAATCTTGATGATGTTTCAGAAACGGAAAAAGCTGCATATGCATATTTTGCCGAAGGAAAGGTCGATGAGGCTGTACTGCTCAGGGGCACTTTACAGAGCGAAAAAAACCTGTTATTAGCAACCCAGCGATTAAAGGAACTGGGGAATAAACCCAACGGTTATGACACCGCGCTGATCAGCATCCATAACCTGATTGCGCTTCACAGGCGAAATCTTAGGGAAGAAATCAACCTGGCTAAACTGCGACTCGACTGGAAGACCGCTGAAGCAAAACTGAAGTTCCTTGCTGATAACGATAATACTGAACACGAGAACCTTCTTCAGTACGGTAAATTCTTACTTAGTCAGCATGAATTTGAGAAGGCCAGCGATGTTTATTCAGCTTGCCTGGAAACATACAGGCAACTGAACACGCAGAATTCAGGGGCATTTAGTTCAAACCTCGCGGCAGTGTTGTATGACCTCGGTGCGATCCAAAAAAGGAAGTACCAATACAAGGAGGCAGAGGCGTCGTTTAATGAAGCGTTGGCACTGTATACCCGCTTAAATAAGGACAAGGGCTCATTATTTACCAGGGAAGTTGGAGAAACAATGGCTGCACTTGCCACTTTGCACGCCGATAAACAATTGTTCCGGCAGGCCGAAGATGAATTCAGGAAGGCTTTGAATGTAATAAAGCCTTTAGAAAAGATAAACATTAATATTTATGAAGAGGCACTTGCTGAGATACAGGCTAATCTTGCCCGGCTTTATCTAAACTTCAAAATGTATAAACCAGCAGATTCTTTATTAAAAGCATCGCTAAATGTATTAAGAAGGCATGATAGTCTTAGCGTTTTGTCTAACCAGGTGCTTATAGCTGAGATCCAGAATACCCTCGGAAATATTTATTTACTCCAGGATAAAAACGAAGCCGCTGAAGTAGTACTTCAGAATGCACTGGCGGTTTGCAGGAAGTATCAAAAAATTTCCCCGGCTGTTTATGATCCGTTGCTTTCCCGGGTAACCGGGAACTTAGGAACCATGTACGCGAAGAAAGCAGATCTTGGCACTTACGTAATTAACAGGGACGACAGCGCGTTGGCCAGAAATTACCTTGGTGAGTCAAGGACTGCCATTATGAGACTTGTAGACGCGTCAATGGATATCTATTCGCCGGACCTTGCCGTATCGGATGAGCAACTAGGATTTTATTTTACTGAAGTGAATGATCGTGATTCCGCCGAATTATGTTATACAGAAGCAGCAACGATCTATGAATATTATGCGACGATGGTACCCGAAATGTTTGAGTTGGCATCTGCCAGGCTCCAGCGTAAGTTGGGTAGTATTTATTTGTGGAGCAGCTCCGTAGCAGCCAACGTAGTGCTGAACAACGCACTTAATATTTATAAGCGGTATGCTGCATTGCGCCCGCTGGAAATGGAAGAGGAGATCGCCCGCATCAGGTATGAGATTGTCATCAATGACAACAATTACGATCACGTGTTTTCAAAAGAGGATAACCTTAACAGACAAAAGAAATCGTTGGCTCAATACAAGGAGTTGCAGGAAATATATACTCGGCTGGATAAAAAGAGTGGCGGTAAATTCACCGGGGATCTGAAGAACATCTTAGCGTCAATAGAACGAATTAACAAGGAAATTGTCCGGGTGCAAAATCTTGACCCTTCCATCTATTCTGAAATAACGGAAACGGAGAAGGCAAAGCGCGAACTGGAAGGATTACGATATGATGTCCAGGAAGCAAAGACCAACTATCATGCACTTATCTTATTAAAGCATTTGGTTCAAAGAAAATCAGAGCTGATTAAGGGTGGTAAATTTAACAATGTTGTTTCTCTAGGACACGATTACAATGACCTTGCCTGGTATTTACTGCTAAGCCGGAAATATGCTGAAGCAGAACAGGCAGCCCTCAAAGCACTGGAACCTGGCGTTAAGAAGCCGGCAGATTACGATAGGGAAATTGAGTATGCAAAGGCAAACCTTGCATTGGCATTATTATTACAAAACAAATATGATGAGGCTAAGAAAATATATGGTTCATTAAAAGATAAAAGTGATGCTGATGGAAGAACTTTCGTTAGTATATTTTTGGATGATATGGCTGAGCTGAAAAAAAATGGAATATCTCACCCGGACTATGACAAGATTAAAGCATACCTGGTGGAATGAGATTATGAGTTGGAGTATCAACTTGTATAAATCCGGATAATCAATTATGGCGCCTTCGACCCGATGAGGCTGTAATGAGGAGATCCAATTGTACCGGCTTCAACCGGAGTTGAAGGTCAGGACCAACAAAAATCATCATAGAATCAAAGATTGAAATCAGTTGCACAGCAATAATATGAACCAGGCACCGGCCGCTATAGATGTATTTATCTCCTACAAAAGCGCTGATATTGAATTGGCGGAAGCGCTGTTTCGATATTTGCAGTCGAAAGGCCTCGTAGTATTTCTATCATCTGAATCACTGCCAAAATTAGGAAACGCTGATTATCGGAAAGCCATTGATCATGCGCTTGATCAGTGCAGGCATATGATTGTTGTGGGTTCACAGGTGGACTACCTATCGTCATCCTGGGTAGAGGCAGAATGGGGGTTTTATATAAACGAAAAACGCGCGGGTAGAAAGAAAGGCAACATTCTCACTGTAGTGACAAATGACATCAGCATTGAAGAATTGCCTGCAAGTTTGCGTTATTACCAGGTAATATTTTTTGACGGGGAAAACTTCGAGCAGATAGCTTCTTATGTAGGCAAGGATTACCAGGACCCCGCTTACAAGCCAAAGCCGAAAAGTATTTTAAAGTCCAAATGGTTTTTGCCCTTAATATCTGTTATTGCCCTTGCCGCTGTATTGATATATTTTCTTAACGAAAACCGGAAGCCCTTTGATGCCACGATCACACTGCTGCCGGACCGGGCAGCAAATATAGGTCCGGATTACCCGGTCTTTGAGGGCGGCGAACTGAGCTTATACCCTGGTGGAAAATCGGAAAAACAAAAAGTCATTGCCAACCAGGCTGTACATTTTCAACAACTGCCTGTTGCGTTTGAAAACAAAAAGGTCCGTGCTGAACTTAATGCCAAACACTGGAAACTTAATTACGATAGTATTGTAATAAGTAGAACTGCGACGCAGGTTTCAATCGTTCCCGATGGTAGCCTGGGCCAGGTGCATGGTAACGTAAAGGATGGCCAGGGAAATGCAATTGCCGGTTGTGAAATCAAGATAGGAAGTGATACAAGTATTACTACAAATGCATCCGGGGAGTTTAGCGTCACTTTACCTTATCATATGCAAAAGGAACAATACATACTGTACGTAACCCGGGAGAAATACCAACCGCAGAAACTTGATTATTTCGCCGGCTCCGGTAACATTGATATCAGGCTGAAGAAATAGTATCAGCGACTGTTCTTTTTTTTCTTCTTCCCATATAAAAATGCGATAATCACTGCTAACAAACCTGCAATTGCTAACAACCATGACAGGTAGTTTCGATCAACCAATTCAATGGGATCCGTATTGCCCATTATGATCATGTTTGACCAGTAATAAGGCAGGCTTCTTTCCTTGTTGGCCGTTTTCAGATAATCGATCTTTGCCAACCGAAGCGCATCATCTTTGCGCATACCTTCCGAAATATATTTATTGAAAAGCACCGTAATTCTATAAACAGGATGTTCGTCTGCCGGCCAGATCGTAGCCATCACCGAAGGTATTCCGGCAGCTGCGAACCCGCGTGACAAACTGTAGATCCCTTCGCCAATTGCATTTTTACCGGAAGAAGTCTGGCAAGCACTTAACACCACCAGTTGAGTCTGAACGTGATCAATGTCCTGGAGTTCCGAAAGATAGATCACCGAGTCTTCCATGTATAGCACCGGTTCTTCATCATTGTTCCCGGTACTGGCATGAGAAAAGACATTCACAATCCGGTATGATCCCAGGTTTGATAAAAAGTTTTTCCTGGTTGATTCCTTCCTGGTAAACAATTCGGTTGCGCTATAGTTTGCTGCTGCCTCACTGAGAAAGTCTGCAGATGGACGAAGTTCTGCAAGATTCAAATATGGCTGGAAAGATACAGGTGCAAAGCCCGCAAAATTCTGGCTGGCGCCACCCGGCTTCACTTTGGTAAAAAGTGAATTGGCCGAGTATGCATAACTAATGGCATAGTCTTCTAACAGCGTCCTTTTGGCTGCGACGTCGGAATACAACGCATCAAACGGAAGAATAAATCCATCAGGGCACACAACCAGGTTGCCTTTGGCTATATCCAACGGAACAAACATTTGTTGATAGAACTCGTGCGATCGCATGACAAGGGAATCATAATGACGGTTTTGAAGAGATGCATCAGCAAATATGGCAAGCAATGCATCAAGTTGCTTTTTGCTATAAGCCCGGGCAGGCACTTTTAGCATTTTAGCAGTTCCGGCTTTTGCATCTCCGGGCGGCACATACAATACATAACTTACTGTATCACCCATGAAATACGACACAAAACCCGATTGTTTATTTTTTAGATAGGATCTGAATTTATCATAGGACAAAATTTCACCTGAAAATTTATAGCGGTAATAATCAGGATACTTATTCTCGAGTGATGCTATATGACTATTCAGTTTGAGGCGGGCCTCAATAAGCCGGGCGCTTACCGAATCGTAGCCAGCGGGGGTAAGTGGCCTGTCCCGAAGTATTTTTTCTTCATTTGCGATCGCTTCTCTTAACAGTTGTTCACGTACGACCTCGTTAGCCGGTAACAATGAAGAGGCGCCGAGTTCATTTAATTTATCAGCAAGGATCACGGCACGACTTTTTTCCATAAAGTAAAATGCAAGGGGATAATCTTTCGCGAGCAGGCACGCATCCAATGCATTTGTAAAAAAGTTCCGCGTTTTATTTCTCCATAATAATTTACTCTGTTCTGCTGATTGCTCCCGGCGCATTTCCTGGATCACAGAATCTGTTACCAGGGCTGTTGATAAACATGCCTGCAGGTATTTACTATTATTTGTTTTTTTATATAGTCCCAGCAGCAATTCAGTTTTGTTATTCAGGAATACATAAACCAGTTGTTTAAAAGGAACAGACATCCACTGTGTGACCGGTTGATTTTCTAAAATGTCCTTTGCGGGGAACCCGATAAGGGATAACATATGCAGATAGTTTTTTTCGGCGGACGCGTAATCGCCCAGCGGAAAATCCGCTGCCCCGAGATTGAGGTATCCAAAAGCAAGGTTCCATTTTAGATTCTTTCCAAACCGCATCGACTGGTGATAATTCTCCTTAGCGGTTTTGTAGTCGTGGTACGTGGTGAAATAATGTGCTCCAAAATCATTGTAGTTATTTGACATCTCGGTGCTGTCGCCGGTTTTCGCCTGGTAATAATTTGAAAGTTTTATCAATCGCTGTAATTCGCCCTTTGCGTCCATGGCTTCGGTGGCAAGGGCTTTCACCTTATACGCATTTGCCAGCTCACGGTAATAGTCAATAAAATCAGCAGGTTTTGTCATCAACTCCTTGCTGCGCTTTTTAAGGAGGGTTTCAATCCAGGTCAGGGTCCAGGTAGCATCTTTGATTGCTCTTTTGCTATCACCCTGTAACTTATATGCTTCAGCTCTTTTGTTATACAATCTTGCGGCATTCAGCGAGTCACCGTTATCGAGGGCAGCCCTGATGCCAAGCAATAACTGGTCAATAGATCCCTGGTAATCTCCGGCTTCAAAAAGCGCGAAGGCTTTTAGCTCCAGCGCGCCGGTCAGAAAAGAGCTGAAATCAGCGTACCGCCTGGCGTAATCAATCGTGCTATCACAAAAGCGGACGGCTTCCCTGTTTAGCCTTGCCGCTGAATACAGAACGGCAAGATTAAAAAAACTTTTTGTAGCATATGCAGGGTATGCTGTCCTGATCCCGGACGTATTGATCCGGGCCGCTTCCGCTGTGAAAGCAAAAGAATTTTCAGATGGAACGAAGTTGTTCGCCTGGTATTGGAGTATACCAATTTTGTGCAGGATCTTGGCGTAGACCGAGTCTTTAAGAAGCTTACAATTTTCAACCACGCCTTTGAATTCATAGAGCTTTTTCAGTCTTTTCGCGATGTCTTCCTGATTGTCCCTTTCGCTTATTTCTACCTGTTCATTTAATTGAGCATGTGATGGACACTGGCCATCTACAGGTGTATAAAACGATAATAACAGGATGAGGCATCCTGTTATCTGAGCACAAATAGAAACTCCTTTACACGAGCGTTGTCTGGCCATTTTGCCTGTTGAGTATTGCGCGTCCGACCGCCACCTTTGCCGGTACTTTGCCGAGTAATTTTTTCTTCATTAGGACGTTTATAATTTCCTGCTTATTGCGTTTACCTGAGATCAGGTCATAGTTTGCAGTAATCATACCGGTTACTTTAGGAGTGGCAAATGATGATCCCGCCACAAATGTACCTGCTGCTCCGGGATTGGAGAAGCCATTATTCCGGGGTTCATCTGCGGGTACTCCAATGTCCACTACTTTTTTCGAAAAGTTCTGAGTGCCGCTCACGGCTTTCACATCCGGTGTAACTGTAGTTACAGAGATTACGTTCCACAACTCAGGGTCTGCAGCAAAGGAGGCTGGGAAAAAATGGACCTGGTCAAGATCCCTGGGTTCATCAGGCGCCTCTGCCTGTTGACTCCTTGTTGAATTGGCATCGATGTTAAATCGTTTCTTAATTTCTTCTTTATCGGTTTGATTTCCTGCCGCAGCCACAAGCAGTACGCCATTATCTGTCAGCACTTCTTTGATAAACTCCCTGAATATCTTTACACAATAGGTATCGTTGTCTTTATAATTAAGGGGTGCATAATATCCGAAGCTGGCATTAATAATGTTAGCTCCCATTGACTGGGCATAAGCTATCGCACACATTACATCATAAAGGTCACTGCTACCTTTACCGTCCTGCACTTTTATGGGAATGATCTTAACCGGGTTACCGTCTTTGGTTGCGAGACACTGTTCCACTAACATGCGGGTAACAGTGGTGCCATGTTTGATACCATGATCATCATCATATATTTTGTTGTCTGCAACAAAATTCCAGCCCTGTTTTGCGTCGGGTATGCACGGCTGCTCATTTGCTGCGACAAGGAACTTATCCAGTTCAGGTTCTTTTGGCCCCATGCCCGTGTCAAGAACCGCCACTACTACCGGCTTTTTGTTGCTTTTTGCAGGCTTAAGTTTTTGATTTTTGCCTTTTCCTTTTTTGAGTTCGGGTAAATCTTTCGGGATACCAACGCGAAAATTTGCGCTTCGGTATATGCCCAGTTCGTCACCAGTAGAACCTGGCCGGGGCGAGCCACCAATCCCTTTTACGGCCGCCTCAGTGGTAACAAATGCATTAACTCCCTGGCCGGACAAAAGTAACAACGAGTTATTGCATGTGCCACAAATGCTTATTATACTAATGGAATCACGGGCCTGTCCTGTTTTCTCTATTTCTCCTTCAAGCCACAAGATCCATTGATCGAAAGTTACGTCATCCGGTTTGCTACGGTAAACGATCATTTGCGTTTCGGGGTCTTCCTGTCTTCGCAATTCTGCCCCACTTCTTTCGTCTTTGCTTATATATTTATACCAGTAAGGATCCTGACCATTCTTACCGGATGGGGGCGACAACTTTTCGGTCATTTTAATAAGTTATAAGATTATTTAAAAGGGTTTTGTTTTATGATCTTGCTACTAAGAAGAGATTGGGGTGGGATTGTTGTCAGTTCATTTTGTCAAGAAACACCTGGGCCTGTTTGTCACCCTCAGATTTTTGTGAGATTAAATGTATACAGGCTGTTCAAATTTTGGTTGACGTGTTCAAAAATCTTTTTTGAAGTATGATTACTGATCAGGATATTGGAGAGATCTGCATAGAAGTGTCTTCAGCATTCAAATGGTAACGGTAATATTGCCGGATGGCTCATCTTATCTGAATTTCTAAAATAAACCATTGCCGGTTCGTATCCAAAAAAACGTTGCTTTCAATAAACCTGGAAACAACTTTGAAAAGACTGGCTGACTCAGTGCCAAGCTTTTTACAAACCGAAGATAAACCCGCCGGTTGTTGAGTTGGTAGTTTTATTGATGCAGCTAATCGTTCCGCTTACACTAATTGGTTGCGCGGCGATCTACCCGCAGCAGGTCAGGAGAATCACCAGGTTTAAAATATATAAACCCATTACTTTCAGGATTGGGTGACTATTTTTCATGGTTCGAGGTTAAGGTGGTGGTATCAATCGGCTTCATTACGCCTCCGGCCCTGGTTTTTTGTTGACAGTCCATAACTTACTAAAGACGAGAAAGCTCAACAGATCGGTAACAGTAACAGGAAAATATAAATGTGTGTCCATGGAAAAGTTTTAATCCGGAGCCACATGCATTAGTGATTTTCTGCACTTTTTTAAATTGCAGGTTGAACTTTTCCCATATCGGACGGATTTCTTTTAATAACGATGCATTAAATCTATCCAAATGCATTATTAGTTTTTGTACCTTCAGATGACCCTTATTTTTAATCTGTTTCCATGCCCCGGTTTGTTAAACGGCGCTATCCTAAAATCAACAACCGTTAATCTTACTGTATGCCTGAATACGATACCCCTGGCGTTTATATCGAAGAGGTCCCGAAACTTCCTCCCGCAATTACTTCGGTTGCAACAGCCATTCCTGCTTTTATTGGTTACACCGAAAAGGCTATGCTCACCGAAAAAAATGACCTTTTTCTCCTGCCATACCGCATTTCATCCATGGCTGAATTTGAGCGGTATTTTGGTTGTGCGGTTCCTGAGGCCAGCCTTGAAGTGAATTTTGATCTTGGCAATCCGAGAAGAATAAATGTGACAGGTAAAGTCAGGCGCCAGGCAACTTCCAGGTTCCTGATGTATTATTCGGTCCAGTTGTTTTTCGTAAACGGCGGAGGCGCCTGTTATATCACTTCAGTAGGAAATTATGAAAGCACTGCCGGACAAATTAGCCCTATAGATCTGAAAAACGGGTTGGATAAGGTGGCCAACATTGATGAGGTCACACTGATCTCATTCCCCGATGGGCTCAACCTTCCGACTGCTTCGGATTATTACAACCTGTATAAAGAGGCACTGCAACAGTGCAGTGAATTGCAGGATCGTTTTGCGGTAATGGATGTGTGGATCAATTCAATCTCAAACATAGACAATATAAAGGTGCTGCGTGAATTCGACTTCGGGCCTGTACAGCAATTGAAATATGGTGCAGTTTATTATCCCCGTGTATTCACAAATCTTGATTACAATTACTCTAACGAAAGCCTGGTCAGGATCAACGGCATCAGTGGTGCGGGAACACTTGCAGAATTGAAGAGTCTTAACCGTACGTGGTACTTCCTGGCAAAAACGGCGATTTCAAATATCGAAATGTTGCTTCCTGCATCGGGTGGAGTGCTCGGTCAGTATGTTACTGTTGATAATACCAAAGGAGTCTGGAAAGCCCCGGCAAACGTAGGGATCAGTGCCTGTGTCCGTCCCGAAAAGATCATCACGGATAATGAACAGGCAGGACTTAATACAGACGCAAGAACCGGTATTTCTGTAAATGCGATCCGGTTTTTCCCCGGCCGCGGACCCGCGATCATCTGGGGAGGAAGAACGATGGCCGGAAATGATAATGAATGGAGATATATACCGGTGCGGCGGTTTGTAAATATGGTAGAAGAATCTGCCCGAAAAGCAACTGAACAATTTGTTTTCGAGGTCAACGACAGCAATACCTGGGTTAAGGTGAGAGGAATGATCGAAAATTACCTGGTTACGCTATGGAAGGCGGGTGCGTTGATGGGTACCACGCCGCGCGAGGCATTTTTTGTGCGGGTCGGGCTGGGAGAGACGATGACGTCAGGTGATATCCTGGAAGGACGTATGATCACAGAGATCGGGATGGCGTTGTTGAGGCCGGCTGAATTTATCATCATACGTTTTATGCATAAAATGCTTAACGAATCTTAACGCAAAGGAATTATACAAGCCATTTAGTTGCGGAATCTCCGCGCAAAATAATTAAGCAAGCCATTTTATAAAATAAGAGCAGAAATCATCGCTGATTCCTGCTCTCTCACTACCGGGCGATTTACTCATATCGCCCTCCTCACACGTCATTGAAATCACTTCAGATAAATCATTCGTTGCGTTTGAATAAAGTCACCGGCCTTCAGACGCACCAGGTACCCACCTTTAGGAAGATTACCTGCTCTCCATTCAACTGTCTGTAACCCTGCATTCATCACCTTATCAACCAACAACACAACCATCCTGCCTTCATTGTCATAAATAGCCAGCTGTACCCGGCTTTGTTGCGGGATATTGAATACGATCCTTGTAGAAGTAACAAATGGATTAGGCGCAACCGGATAAAGTTTATAACCGTCACGGCTTGTTGGGACCAACGTATTCTTACCTGTGATGGCCGTGCTTTCAGCAAGAACATTCGTTTCGCTGCTGAGCATACTGATGATCTGCTCTGCTGCTGCAATCAATTCCTGTCCTTTCGAGCTTGAAAGCTGATGGTTAGATACCAGTTTTTCAACCTCCCTGATGAAGTTCTCCAGCAGGTTGATGGCTGGTTTTGTATTTCCTTTTTGCACCTGTTTCAAAGCGTTCTCCAGGTGATCGTTCAGTTTTTTTGCTTGTTTATCGTTAAGCACGCCGCTGTTTTGCAAGGCGTTAACCTGGTTGATTAACTGGCTGATCAACTGAGCCGGAGTTTGTGAGACGGATGATATGTTTATAGTAACGCTTGACTGATCATCTTCCCCAGCTACGCCATTGCCAGGTGATGAGTCGGGATCAGGCAGGCTGGTTGCGAATACTTCTGCTGTATTTATAATGGTTCCGGCCGAGATAGCTTTGGCGTGAATGATAAGAGTGGCCGTATTGCCTCCTTCAAGTAAACTTATAGCCCAGACGCCGGTAGCGGGATTATAACTTCCTGTACTTGCCGTTGACTCTGTAACAGAAAGCGCCGCTGGAACCAGGTCGGTTATTCCTGTTTTTGTAATCGTGCCCGGACCCTTGTTCCACAATGTTATCGTAAAGATGACTGTTTCGCCCACTGTTAAATTGGTCCTGTTCGCAGTTTTTGTTAGTTCGAGATCTGCGAGTATGGGCACTTCAGTTACAGGGATCGTCAGGCTGGTTTGATCATCCTCAAGGGGGTTGTGGTTGCCTGCATCTGAATCCGGGTCGTTTTGGTCGCTTGCAATTATTTCAGCCGTATTAGTGAGATTGCCTGCCTGGGTAGCTGTCGCGACAATTGTTAATGTTGCCTGCAGGCCATTGCCAAGTGAACTAATCGTCCAGTTACCAGTATTTTGATCATAGCTGCCAGCGCTTACCTGGGCGCTGTTCAATGTAAATCCGGAACCCGGCAGGTCTTTCACCACAACATTTGTTGCGGCGTCAGGACCGGAATTGGTTATTGTTACAGTGAAAGTTATCTGTTCCCCGATAATCAACGCGGTTTTGTCGGCAACACTGGTCAGGATCAGGTCAGCATCTCCGGTTTCAGCGGCGGCGGTAACAGTGCGGCAGGCACTGAATTCGCTTGTGTTGTTTTCTGGACCGCCTGATGTTCCGGTGATGTCTGTAGCCGTTGCAGTGATCACATCATCTACTGTAAGCTGACCGAAATTTGCAGTGAATTCCGCCAGGCCAAAATCATCTGTGATCACTTCAATGGAACCAATATGAGTTGCTCCTTCGCCAAAATCAGATGGATCGCAAACACCATTGTGGAAAAACTCGATACGATAAGTGCGTACCGGCGCACTTTTCAGAACACCCTTAATAACCCCTTTTGAATCAGCAGACAGGAGTTCCGGAAAGTTCTGAAGTTCATTCGGCCCCGTATCACTATCTATATTTTCTGGCGGATCGTTAGGCGTCGGTCCGTCATTGCCCAAGTCGATACCGATACCCAGGTTTTCGGTAATGGAATTGCGGGTAATAACATTGTTCGTAGTCCCTTCTCCTGTTATGATTATTCCATGGCTCTTTTGATGAGTGATTATATTCCGGCCGATCTTGTTGTGCTTCGATTTGTCCTGGATGGCAATTCCATGTTGGTTACCTGGATTCTCCATAAGATTGAACCAAAGTTCATTATGATCGGTTCCCTCACCGCTGACGAGGATACCATTAAGGGTATTTCCGCCAATGACGTTTCCGTTATCTAAAAACTGATCACCCAGCCCGATCTTATTTCGTTTCGCTTTATCCTGGATAGCTATACCATTGGCTTTGTTGGGCACCGGATTAGCCTTGGTAACATCAGTACCAATTCTGTTTGCCCCGACAGCGTTATCGTCAGAACCATCACCGGTGATCAATACACCGTTAATATTATTCCCGGAAATCAAATTTCCAAAGAGGTTGCCAATGAATGAAGCTCCGATCTCATTCTCTTTTGCTCCTGCCTCTACGGCAACACCGTTGAGCACATTGGGCACCGCCTTTGAACCTGAAAGGTCAGTGCCAATCAGGTTGTAACCGACCCCGTTTTTATCAGTACCTATCCCGGTAATCAAAACCCCGTTTTGATTATTTCCGGAAATGAGATTGCCAAGGTTTTCAGATCCGATTCTGTTCTCTTTTGCCTTGTCTTTGATGAGAACCCCGTTTTGCTGCAATTGACCGGGCAGGGCGGCATCACCTTCTGAATTCGTGCCGATCTGATTATTACGAACAAAATTGCGATCCGTTCCTTCCCCGGTGATCAAAACACCATTCTCTTTATTGCCTGAGATCTGGTTGCTATAGCCAAAACCCGTGACTGTAATTCTCCCGATTTCGTTATCTTTTGCCTGGCTTTCGATAATCACACCGTTTTTTTCGTTCGCCAAAGGCGCATTTTCCCTTACGCCGATTCGATTATCCACTACAATATTGTTGTCAGTGTTTAATCCACTGATCCTGACACCATCTTTTTTATTGCCTGCTATAGTGTTGCTTCGAACCCTGTTGACCTTTGCTCCCCTGTGTATGAGAATTCCTTCCCCAACATTTCCGAGCGTGCCACCGAGGGCATTAAAATGAATAACATTGTTTTCGGCCGATGAACCTTCCGCTCCGCCTCCATCAATCTCTACTCCCGGACCACCATTCGCGGCTATAAGGTTTGAAAACACTTCAACATTTATTGTTCTGAAAGCCCCGACGATATGAATTCCGCCTGCCTGGTTGGGTCTGGCAATCTTACCTGTCGCATCGGTACCAATAAGATTGTACCTGATTATATGATTGCTGGTAACTCCCCCCGTTGCTGAAACAAGAATGCCTCTCCCCTGGAAACTATGAATGCTCAGCCCTTCTACCACACTTCCCCGGCCGACAAGCCACAGCCCGAATGCGCCGACCCCGGCGTTGGTACCATCTAATTCAATGATCTTGTCACCGACAGGATCATAGTTTGGTTGTGTTGTACCATCGATATGAAGTTTGCCTAAAATGGGTCTCAGGACAGAAGTGATCATGATTTTTGCTACAGTCTGCCCGGGAGCCAATGGGATGTCGAATTCAATCGTATTCGGAAGATAGTAGTTGGGATCGTTCGGATCATTTATCAATGGATTGATAGCATTCACCCGGTGATTTTCAATGGCCGCCCTGAGGGTACATTTACCACCGCCAACATCGCAGAGGCCGTTATCAGTCCCAATCTCACCAAATTCCGGTACATAATCCAGGTCATGCTCATCACCCGTCGAATTTACGATATAGGTTTTGCCCTGTGCATTAAGATCGCTTTGCCCGCTAAAAAATGCCATTGAAATGATCGTAAGAAACGCTGTCCATTTCCTTATCCGGCATTTGATTGATTCAATAAAACTTTTTAATTCATCTGGAACCATGAGGGAATTAAGCCTGGTAGGTTTGCCAGGCATGAGTCGGTGGTTTAGGTTAGATTTCATTGCCTTAATTTTTGTGTAATGGATTGGAAACATCACACAGGGCAGAATAAAAAGTTGAATAAGGCACGGCACGATGATCCCCGTGATTTTTCACCCAAAAGATCATGTAAGTTGGTTGCTGCCTTATTTAATTCATAACATGAGTGGCGCCTTCTGGCTGTATTGTCAGGAGATGAGGGAAGGAAAAATTAAGCTATTCACATTACTCATGGAGGCCGGTTTAAGGCAAGCCGTGTAAAATAAATAATACTGCTGCTGATCAAATTCCGGTACAAAGCTAAATCAAGTCCAATGCAAAAACTTCATAGACCAACCATTTAATAAAAAAATTATTCTGGTTCAAGTGCGACGAATTAAATTTTTCAACTGGTGAACGACTTGTTATTTTTTAAGCTATTTTGCCTCTCACTGCACCAATAACCATCGCGAAATTCCCTGGTCGCCCCCTCAACTTTTAAAATACTGATTTACATATGTCATACCCAGGGTGTGTTTCTAACCGCGTGTTCATGCTTTCTATGTTGGTGATGCTGATCATAACTTCAGGTTGTCAGAAAGAACGATCTTTTGAGTCGCCACCTGCGACAACCGGGAACGGTGGTGGAACCGGTACCGGGAACAGCACTGGTGCCGGCACGCTCTCCGGAACATCAAAATTCATCCTTGTGGCAGCTGGGGGATTATGCAGCGATGCTGTTGCCTATGGCACTTATGTTGAAAAAAAACCTGTTACACTTGCCGACTTTGTGGTGATGACTGTTGACGTCACCCAGGCTGGAAGCTGGAGCTATAATACCAGTACGATCAATGGCCTGAAGTTTGGGAACTCAGGTAATTTTACGAACACTGGAAAACAACAAATCATTCTTTTACCTTCTGGCACTCCGCTTTCAGCGGGTATTGTTGAATTTCCACTATCAATTGGTTCTGCGCCATGCACTTTTAAAGTGACCATTACTCCAGCTGCGGGAGCTAATAGCGGAACGTCGGGCGAGTTCTATTATAAGGCAACAATAGGAGGTGTGAACTATTCAGAAACCGTAACTGATCCGGGAAATTTTGAAGCAGGTTCGGGCTTGGGCGGGGTTGACGAGGTGACTTTAAATGCATCGATTTATCATACCGCAGACCCGATGCCTTTGGGTGTAACCGCTTTCGGCGTTACTAAGGGAGTGATGTTGGGTTATCTCAGGTCGACCGATGCCCAGTTCAAAGCTTTTTTTGCTCCCGGAACTTATCCATACACGTATACGGGAACAAAAAATGGAATCAGTCTTGGCTGGCGAGATAAACAGGGACGCGAATGGGGGAGTATTCACGATACTATCCGGCAACCTGCTACAAGTACCTTTAAGATCATCAGTGTTGAAGATAGTTATGATGTGATCGGAAACTATTACATAAAAGTAAAAATGCAGTTCAATTGCATACTGTTCAGGGATAATTCGAATGAGCAGGTCGAACTCAAAAACGGAGAGTTTGTTGGTTTGTTTGGCAAGATATAATGGCCAGATTTTATAGCTGTAGATTATTTTGCCGCCGCCTGCAGCGGTGCTCAGCTTTATTTCAGCTGCGCAGTTTATAAATCAAGTCCGCACTGAATCATAAAATCATTGGTAAATACTTTCCGGGAGGGCTCGTCGAGTAGCTCATGCCTGGCT
>NZ_JBTLQG010000021.1:0-110252 GCF_054461535.1 Flavitalea antarctica | reverse complement strand
GTATATAACGGGAAGGGACAGCTGCAAATGCATATGCCACCTTAAAATTCACCGGTGATACCTTATAAATCGATCCCAGGTATTTCAATTGTTGCATCGCAGATTTGTTATCTCCCTGCTGCAGGTATGCGTAAACCAGGTAATCGATGGCATGTAACTCTTCGTCCCAGTGACCTTTGATACCAGTACTTTCTGCATAACACTTTGCTGATGCAGCTGCCGCAAGATTAGACTTAATATCCTCGTCCCACAAACCAAGGCGTGTAAAAATATGCGAAGGCATATGTTGTGCATGAGCTGAAGAAGGTGCGATAGAAGCGTATTTCCGGGCTTCTTCAAGGGCGAGCCCGGCGAGTTGGGGATAATCGTAACTATGGATCACATAATGTATGATGCCAGGATGATCAGGCTGGTCTGCATACAATGCCTTCAGGATGGCAGCAGCCTTTTTCTGCTTGACGAATGACTTATCGGTAGGATCAGCTGCGGCTGTGAGTACGAGTGCATAGAATATGGCTGCTTCCTTATCATCCGGATAAGTGATATGCAGTTTTTCCATAGCGTTTTCAAAACGCGCAAACCTCGTCAGATGATCCTTCGTTTTCCAGTCTGCATAGAAGGTGGCGACTGCATTGATATAATCTGTTTCTTTTTTAGTTTTGGAAGAAATAGAAGCGGCGATCATGATCGCTTTGCTGCCTTTCAGAAGTTCAGATTCGGTGGGTGGTGCCCAGAGTGTATGGAAGTTTGACATGGCAACTCCCCAATAAGCCATTGCGCATGATGGTTGTTTGTCAATGATCGTGGCAAAAACCTTTTCAGATTCGTCGTATTCAAACGAATGCAGCAGTGCAACACCGAGTTCAAAGTCTTTTTTTAGTTCGGGGTCGCAGGAAGAAATGAAACCGACAGAACCGAATTTCTTGTCCGGGCTGCCACAGGCAACTAATGCTCCCCGCTTCAGGTTAAGTGCGGCTATGGTTTCACCGGAGGGCTGACTATGGTCGCTTTTACAAGCAACAAAAGCGGAAAACAGCAGACAACAAGAGACAGCCGAATAATTTCTTTTGATAATAACTTTCATAAACGCCGGCTATTTTTAAGCTGTATGTCGCCACAACACTGCCATCTCAATTTAAGAAATTTGAAGAAGTTTTAATCAAATTTTGTTTAACTTCTGAGTACCGGATTAACCCACACAATATTTTTTCACAGGGATAAGAACTGATTTTTCAAATCAACCCTGTTGGCCGGAGATCAGTTCCCCTCAAAATATACATGCATATGAAAGCAATCGAAATCATTTCCATCCCAGTTACCGACCAGGAAAAAGCGAAGGCATTTTATCTCAACCTCGGATTCGGGCTGATGGTAGAAGCTCCCTTTGAGGAAGGAAAAAAATGGGTACAGCTTGCCTTTCCCGAAAGCGAGGTTTCTATCACCCTGGTCACCTGGTTCACGAACATGCCTCCCGGATGTATTGATGGACTCGTCATTCAAACTGATGACATCAACGCTGAAATCTCAGCATTGGCGGAAAAAGGTATTGAAGTTGGAAAGATTGATACTACTCCATGGGGACAGTTCGCCGCGTTAGAGGATCCTGATGGTAACCGGATTAGTCTGCACCAACGTAGATAACAAAGCTATGCCGGGGCAGGTGATGCCGCGGCATAGCTTTACATAGTATAGTCTTACACAGGAGCCCGGGGTTACCAGCCCTTTCTCACCCTGAACTTGCCTTCTATGTCTATAGTGTTTTTCAGTTGAGGTCCATAACCCGCCGGTTTAATGGTGAAGGTTCCCTTTATGAAACCATCTTCTTCACCCATGCTTGTAATGGTAACTCCGCCGCCACTTGCTACGATTTTCTCACCACTCATATAGCTGCAAACATAATTATTCCCGCCGTTCCTCAGATAGTGCGCATGGGTTCCAGTCGGGTTTTCCGGTGCTTTATAAGGATGGGTACCCGTACCGCCCATCCAGGTAATAAGTATATAACTGCCTTCGGTGTCGCCATCGCTGTCGGCAATTGCATAATAACCTTCAGCAAATTTAACAGCCGGTGAGGCTGTTTTTTTAAGCCAGCCGCTTCCTGCAACCCTGATCTCGATTTCACCATCATCGTTGGCTACTTCAATTTGAGTTACTAAAAGAAATTTTCCGCGTTGTTTCAGATCCAGATTAACGCTTATCCCAACAGGATTAGGGGAACCCGGTACCTGCGGGGGAGCCTTGTATAGCGCTTTGGATCCACTGGCTTGTAGGCTTCCCGCTCCTGCCAGTTTCCATTCTTTGATATGTTCAGGGGTCAGGGAAATCTTTTTACCCATAGGAATTTCTTTACCCGGCACTAGTGGTACCAGGATGTCATCCGTTGTGAACACTTCAAGCTGCGATGTGCCATTCACGGGAACAACCGTAGCGGAATTCAAGAGATAAAAGCTTTCGAATAAAGACCAATCGCTGAAATGCGTGGTAGCTACCTTCACACTTTGATTTGATTTATCAACTACTGCGGTTCCCTGCTTCTGCCAGATCCCGGTCGAATCCTGGTATGCGATTCCCAAGGCTTCAGGGAGCATATTAACAATGTCTTCATCACTGTAAAAAAATTCAATCGTCGCGGGCTTACTGAATTTGACATTGTGCGGCTGGAGGCGATAAGCCTTCTTAACAGCCATTGGATTGTGATTGCTGATTGACTGAATACTTACCTGCTGAGCTGATGAAAAGGCGCCTGCAGGTATGGTTATTTTTATCCGGGAATCAGAGCTTAACAAAGTTCCACCCTCCGCGCCTATTATCTTCTGGCTTACTGGTGTACTGTCAGCGATCCCAACCGGTGTGGGTGTACCAGCCGGCATTTGCGGCGGGGTCTCCATCTGAACATCAATGTTTTTATTACAGGAAAAAAGAGCGAACTGCAAAAAGGCAAACAGGGCGACGGTAATTCGTTTCATCTTAGGGCTTTAATTTTATTTATAAAAACCTAAAACTAAAAGCACTAAACTCATAATGATACCACGAGTTGAATGAATTGAATGTAATCAGGTATGAAAAGCATATTACCTTTTTATCATGTCTGGATATGAGTATGAATATTTATTATGTCTGAGTACGATTATACTTGTATGATCAACAATTATCCGACGGGTCGTCTCTTTGGCGGGTCGCCGTTTCTGGAACACTTTCCGGTTTAACCAGTTTGCAAGATACGCACTGCCAATACCAACGGCTGCACCTGCAATAATATCTGTTGGATAATGAACTCCAAGATAAATGCGCGAGTATCCCACCGATGTGGCCCATAAATAAGAGGGAACAACAACATACCATTTTTTGAATTGCAGCGAAAGGCTGGCAGCGGTCGCGAAGGCCATGGAAGTATGACCAGAGGGAATTGATTTGCCGCTATAGATCCGGTACGGGAAAACATCAAGCGGATATTTTTCTGCGGGCCGCTGACGATTCGTTATGTTTTTCCAGGCCCCCGTCACCGCTAATTCTAAGAGGGCAGCACCAAACATTTCATACGATTTCCTTCTTAAAATGGGGTCGTTTTCAATGAGTCCTGCCGTCAGTACTCCAACGGGGGCAGCAACACCCAGAATATATACAGATGAACTTGTTGCCCTGAAATATTTCGAGTCAGGATTTTGGGGATTGATTGCTTTGACAATGTTGATGTCCAGGTTTTGAGCAGGGAGGCCCGGGTGGATCAATGTCAAAAAAATAATAAATAAGGCTCGAAATGCTTTCTGCAACCGCGGCACTTGCAATAATTTATCGCTCCTCATAAAAGTTCAACTCTTGAATGTTTAGCCCGGACAATATCGGCATATTAATTTACAGCTTCACATATGTTGAAAAACTTTGAATGTAGAATCCGATCCGCGGATGCATTAAATTTGGAACAAAGATGACTTTATCATGGCTACTAACTCTTTGAACCGTAGAACCTTTTTAATTAATGGCGCCTCCGCTCTTGGCTCAGCAATATTGATGTCTTGTCCGCTTGGTATCCTCGCTTCCGGCCGGCCGCGAAGTGCCCTGACAGTCGGACAAATTATGGATCTGTTTATAAAAGAGATACCAGGAGCACCTTTTCCAAACACTGTGGATACACTGAAGTCTGGAAACCGTGACATAGAGGTTACCGGCATTGTGACTACGATGTTTGCAACCATTGATGTAATCAGGAAGGCGATTTCTCTGAAGGCAAATTTGATTATTGCTCATGAGCCAACCTTTTATAATCACCAGGACCAGACTCAGTGGCTGAGTGAAGACGAGGTCTATCAATATAAGGCGGCATTATTGAAAAAGCACAACATTGCTGTATGGCGCAACCATGACTATGTGCATAGCCTTGCTACGGATGGCGTACGAAAGCAGGTAGTTGAACAGCTTGGATGGAGCAACTTTGGCAATGCCAACCAGCCTGTTTTCGCTCTAAGCCCTTCACTCCCACTAAAGGACCTTATTGATCATGTAAAGACAAAACTAGGTGTCCCGGCTCTGAGATATATCGGAGATCTGGATCAACTTTGTGGTAAAGTGTTATTGATGCCGGGTGCAGCAGGTGGTATGCCCCAGATCCGCAATATCCGAACTCACAAACCAGACGTGCTTATTTGCGGAGAAGTTTCAGAATGGGAGACTGCAGAATATGTTCGTGATGCGCGGGCCAAGGGTGACAAGCTTGCGCTTATTGTAATCGGTCATGTTGCCAGTGAAGAACCCGGATCGCTTTTTATGGCAAACTGGTTAAAGGAAAAAGTCCCTTCTATTAAAACTACTCATCTGCCAGCCGGGAACAGTTTGTCGTTCCGATGAGATTGTAATGATTTTGAAACAACATTTATCTTTGAAGCTGAATTAATATCTATTTCTGACATAGGAACATTTTCCCCCACGTTTAACATGGGTATTTTTATCTGTGCAATAAAGCACTCTTTGTCTGATTTCACTACAAGACTATGATGAGTTCAGATTGGTAGATATTAATTGGCTGTTTTAGATATTAATACGGCGGGTATAATACACTATTTCGATGTCGAAGTTATTAATCTGATTACCTAAAAAATTAAGTTTTCAGATTTTTTTCAACCTCATGCCTGTACATCCGGCTGATTGGAAGTTCATGTTTACCAATATCGATTGTGTTCGCCGTAAATGAATTGATCTTGTTTATAGAAACAATAAAAGATCTATGGATACGGATGAAGTTTTTTCCAACCAGTAGTTCTTCAAGTGAAGAAATCGATTGTTTTGTTATGATCACTTTCGTTGCGGTCACAACCTTGACATAATCTTTGAGGCCCTCAATAAATAAAATATCATCCAATGGTACCTTCAGATTTTTTCTATCGACACGTAAGTTGATAAATGGTGCATGAGTGTTGACAGGCTCAATTGTCTTAACCGGTACAACCTCAGGGGAGTTTATTCTTGTTTGCATGACCTTGTTCACAGCCTTTAAAAACCTTTCGAAAGAAATTGGCTTCAACAGGTAATCGACAGCATCTAATTCAAAACCGTCAATAGCGAATTTTCGAAAAGCAGTTGTGAAGATTATTTTTGGGGGATTTTTGAGTGTACGAACAAGATCTGTTCCAAGCAAATGCGGCATCTGGATGTCAAGAAAAAGCAGATCAACAGGTTGAAGCTGGAGATAGTTTGAAGCTTCAATCGCATTGCTACAAACTACTGCCAACTGCAAGGAAGACACTGAAGACACATAGGTTCTTAAAGTCTCCACCGCCGGTGGTTCATCATCGACGATCATGCAGTTTATTTTCTTTATTTCTGTCATATTGCTGATTCTGAAACAGATGTTTTAACTGGCATTGGAGGCATTTTCTGAGTTGTTGTGCGGACGGCATTTTTTAAAGCGACCAGGGGAATTTTTATCTGGATCATAAAAGATTCATCGTCTGATTTTATTACCAGGCTATGCTCATTGGGATAGATCAATTGCAATCTCTTCTTAACGTTGGCAAGACCTATACCAGATTTATGATTTCCGGTAATAATTCCAACCGGTTTACTATTACGAAGATCCATAAACAAAAGAGATTCGGTGATAGATATTTTAAGATGAATCCACGGATTTGAAAGTACCTGGCTTGTTCCATGTTTGAAAGCGTTTTCTATGAGAGGAATAAGGAACAGGGGGGCTATTTGTTTATTGGAGGCGTCACCTCTGATTTCAACCAGCATGCTCAGCGCTTTACTGTACCTCACTCTTTCAAGCTCGGTATAGTCCTTTATCATGGTCAGCTCTTTTTCCAGGCTAACCAAAGGCGCCTCACAATCAAATATCATGTATTTCAATGTAGCCGATAACCTGCTAACCAATTCTGAAGCAATGGGCGATTTTGTTAGTATGTATGAATGAATATTACTGAGTGTGTTAAAGAGGAAATGAGGATGAATCTGCGCTTTTAGCAAGCTCAGTTGAGACTGGGTATTTTCTGAGATCAGCACTTTGTTTTCCTCCGTTTTCTTATGATAGTTTTTAAGAAATTTAAGGCTCAGGAACATCGCACAGGTAACCGGGGGCCCAAGGCTTATGAATTTCATAGAGTACATCCACATCATGTGAAGCCGGGTTTCTCTAGCAGCTCCAAACATCCCATAATCGCTAAACCGAAGCAGCAAAAATGTTACATAAGTTACAAGGGTCAGGCATATAATTGCTATGCTGAATTTGAGCAACTTGTTTTTTGCGAGAAGTTCATCGACCAGGTAGTACGAAACAATATAGGTGAAGATTATATCAGGAATAAAGTATGTATGCAGCCTGAGATCTGACTTGAGAAATTCAATGGTGCCGGCATCGAAAAAAAAACCAGACACCATAAAAGCCCAGAATACAAACTGCCCCAACCAGAATAACAGGTGACGTAAAATCCTGTCCGGGAATTTATCAGTTAAAATGATATCGTAGGAATTTTTAAGCATATCCTGCCCTTAACCGGTCTTTTGAGAAATTACCTGATAGCATCCACGTAAAAGTCTTTGTCATTTCACCGGATCCGCAAATAGTACTGGAAATAAGTTCCAGGATGTTTTTACCGGCATGAAAATGCAGATTCATATGACACACTTCCTCACCTCCATCGTGAGCAGAATTAATATGTTCCACTACCGGGGTGATTACTGACATCGGTGCTAAGTATTTATTAGAAAAATCCCCGCTCGTTTCGACACTGATTCTGACCAATGCATTAACATCAAGCTGCTCCATGGAAAGCAGATACTGTAACCCGGAGAATTCTTTCTCCAGTCCAACCAGGTCTTCATCACTTTCATACAGCGAATAACTTAACAGGTCAGAAAGGTTTAAAATCATGGGCGTTGCTGTCCCAGACTTACGGTCCAGGTTATTTTTTATCTTATCCAAAGCACGAAATAACCATGATGGATTTATGCGGGATTTCCGGACTAGCATCTCAGCTTTGGCATTTTTGCGGAATATTACCAGATTTTCACGGCTTTTCAGGTACCAGGATTTCGCCAGGTCAATACCTATCACTATGATACCCAAAATCAAAGCCCACCGGGTATTATAGTTGGCGTATTCCAGGCGGTGCTGGAAATTATTTGTCACCGGTATAGAGAATTGAACACTGCCGAGGAAGAGATCCGCGGTGAAATAATTAATTCCTGTGCCAACAACATAAACCCCTATAGAAATTAAAACAACCTCAGGGTATCTCCTGTTTTTTATCATACCTGTGAGATAACGCTGAAAGAAGTACACCGTTAGTATGAACACAGGCGCAAAGCAGCACAGACTCAGGAAAGCAAAATAATAAGTTTTCGCAACAAACAGATCCTGGTACTGTTTCGGAGATATGCTTTGGACATAAAAATAAATGCTGAAAATCACCCAGAACAATATGTGCCGGCTTGCCCTTTTAGAAGGCTCGTTCGAGAATATATATTCAGAGAAAGTCAGATGGCATTGTTTGTCTAAAGTTAAAGATCGGATAGTAATTCTGATCGTTAATTTCCTGCAAATCTATGAGTGAAACGACTTCGTCGATGAGTGCCATTCGTCGCCGATAAATCGAAAACATACAGCAGCAGCCGCTAAATGCAGATACAAGCTTTCTTCTTGTCTCATTTTGCAAACTGCCAGCTTTACACTGTTCTATTTTCGTTACGGCAACACAAATTTAGATACAAATATTTTTATCATGAAAAAGGAAGCAATACTTACTACGCTGATTGTACTTGCCGTTTTATTTTTGGCAAACAATGGTATCGCACAAACCAAAAGTCCTCAAACAGGAATGTCGATTTCGCTTTCGATTGTGGAGGACGGCCTGGTGATTAATGATGTCGCTCCGGTTAGGGTAAATGCGAAAGCGATGAGGGACTTCAGTAAAAGGTTTTCCGGGAAAGAGGCAAACTGGACCAGCACCGGCAATGTTTTCCAGGCGAAATTTTCAGAAGAAAAGAGCAGGACAGTAGTAGGTTATGGAAAAATGGGTCGCTGGCTTTATACCATCAAACATTATTCAGAAAAAGAAATGCCGCGGGACCTGAGACATATGATCAAAAGTGAATACTATGATTATAAAATCGATTTAATCAATGAAGTGCGCATCCCGCAAAGTAAAAATGAAATTTACATTATACACATACACAATGGGGAGGAACACAAAATCCTGCGTTATTCGGATGAAGGTGTTGAGCTTGTAAAAACATATAGCGATACCCAGGGATAACGATATCCTGTACTAGCCTATTACGATATCGGTATATAAGACCAGCCTTGATAAATCTACTCTGGTGAATATTTACATAATTATTTTTCCTTCGTTGGGCTATAATGGTTGGCTCTGATATTTTTAGAGGCAAGTTTAACTGTCTCAACAATACGCTTGCTCCTTGTTGCAGGCGTTTTGGCGTGTTTGATCAATCAACAATTGAAAATTATACAAAATTCTATTACGCGAAATCATTAGCTTGCCAGTATCCCCGTCATAAAACCGAACAGATATCCTACCAGGCTATAATAACCATATGTACCAATACTTATGCTCATTCAGGATATAAATTTTACTATTAAGTTAACTTTAAGCGAAGATCATAGATGACTAAAATAGGATTTGGCGGAAGCTGTCATTGGTGCACTGAAGCGATATTTTTATCGCTTAAAGGCATCAGATCTGTATTGCAGGGATGGATATCATCAGAAGGAGAATATTCAGCATTTTCTGAGGCGGTAATTGTTGAATTCGATGAACAGACTATTTCGGCTGATACACTGATCGCTATTCATCTCGCTACACATAGCTGTACCTCGGGTCACCAGCTGAGATCAAAATACCGTTCCGCTGTTTATACTTTTGACCAGGATCAGTCTGTGAACGCAAGGCTGGCCATTGGGTTGTTACAGAAGGATTATGAAGCTCCGATAATTACATTAGTCATCCCCTATCAAAGTTTTAAGCTGAACACTGAGCCATTTCTGAATTACTATTACAGTGATGTGCAAAAGCCTTTTTGTGAGAACATCATCAACCCTAAACTGGAAAAGCTGTTAAAGTTTTTTTCCAAAGAAACAGATCAACAAAAATTACATCACCTGGTTAAAGGTTAAGTGGACACCTGAATAAGGTTTTCAAATCATTCTGTTCTCAGGCTCTTAATAGGGTTGGCAACTGCAGCTTTTATGGCCTGGAAACTGACTGTTATCAAAGTGATAACCAAAGCACCTAAAGCGGCAAGTGCGAAAACCCACCATGAAACAGAGGCACGGTAATCATATTTTTCAAGCCATGAAGTCATATAGTAAAACGCAAGCGGTATGGCAATAACGCAGGATATGATCACGAGAATAACAAAGTCTTTCGATAAGAGTTGCCAGATATTAGGAACGGATGCGCCCAGCACTTTACGGATACCAATTTCTTTAACGCGCTGTTCAGCGACAAATGAAGCAAGACCAAACAGGCCGAGACAGGAGATAAAGACAGCGAGTATCGCGAAAAAAGTCGATAGTTGACCGATGCGCTTTTCATTGCCGAATTTCCTGGCGAATTCTTCATCGACAAAGTCTGCTTTGAACGGCGCGGCGGGATCATGTTTTTTCAAGACAGCCTCTATCTTTGCCAGTGCAGATTTTGCACTGGAACGTGGATTCAGGCGTATGATGAATATATTCTGTTGTTCTGTGGAAACGTGGAACATAGCCGCTCTTACGGGCTTATAGGGCGATTCAACCAAAATATCACTCACCACTCCTACTACGGTGAAGGGTTTATCTTCCCAACGGATCACCTTACCTACAGGATCTTTGAGCCCGATGAATGCAACAGCAGATTCATTCAATATAAATGCAGAGGTATCAGTAGCAAATTCTCTTGAAAAATCCCTTCCCTCCTTAATTTTCCAACCTATTGTTTTACCGTATTCATGTGTTACCGAATTATTCGGAAAGTCTACTGCCTGGTTTGGATCCTTACCCTCCCAGTCAAATCCGCCATTCGTATTCCATACACCTGTAGTTGGGCTGCCGGATTCAGTCATCTCAACAATTGCTCCGCTGTTTTTCAACTCCGTCCTGATGGTTTCAAAATGCTTATGCATTTCCTCAGTGATATTATGCGTTACCAAACCATCGCGGTTATAACCTATTGGCCGGTTTTGCCCGACCTTTATCTGCTGATAAACGACAACTGTCCCGATGATTAAAACCAACGAGATGGTAAACTGCACCACCACCAATACCTTGCGAGGCACCGAAGCAAAGCGCCCCACACGAAATGTCCCCTTCAAAACTTTGATCGGTTGAAACGATGATAAGTATAACGCAGGGTATACACCGGCAACAAGGCCGGTCAATAAACTGAATGCAATGCCGACCAGCCAGAATAGTGGATTGCTCCATAAAATGGATATCTTTTTCTCTGCAACATCATTGAAAGCCGGTAGGATGAGAACAACCAAAATAACCGATATCAGAAATGCGATTGCAGCAATCAATACAGACTCACTGAAGAACTGGATGATCAGTTGTTTTCTCTCAGAGCCAATTGCTTTACGGATCCCCACTTCTTTTGCCCTCTTTTCGGATCTTGCTGTACTCAGGTTCATAAAATTTATACAAGCCAGTAACAACACAAAAAAGCCAATGATTCCGAAGAGCCAGACATTTTCTATCTGCCCCCCGGTATTGATGCCTTGTTTGAATTCACCCTGGAGATGCCATTTACTCATTGGATGCAGGAACACTACCGGTTTATATCGTTTTTCCTCCGGGCCAACCTTGTTCATTTTTACATCTCTGACCTTCCTGTTTACAACACCTAAATTGGCATTATCGGCCAACTGTGCAAAGGTCTGGGTATAATTGGAGCCCCATGGATTGGTCATTTTCCTGATCCATTCATTCTGGCTCAGGTAAAGGTCCCAGGGCATGATCAACTGCAGTTCTCTGAAGGTGGTGTTATTCGGAAGATCCTCGTAAACACCGGTCACCTTAACAGTAAACTTATTGTCTACCTTGATCATCTGGCCCATCGGGTCCTTGTCACCGAATATCGCTTTGGCAACAGTAGATGAAAGCAGGATTGAATTCATTTCTTTGAGACCTGCCCTTGAGCCCCTGAGCATCTTAAGGGTGAGCATCTCTGCAACCTGCGGTTCGAAGAAGCTACCAGGCTTGAGGAAGATTTTGTCACCATAGGTCAATGCATGATTGAAGTTCCAGGAGGATTGTAGAACGTATTTGAAATCATTGCTGTACAGGCGGCGGATCTCTTCAGCCATCTGTGCAGGATTCGCAGTTTGGGTTCCGACTTCTCCGTTGTAATTCTGATGTTGCATTACCTGCACAATACGATCGTAGTTCCTGTGATATTTATCATACCCTAACTCATCCCAGATCCATAATCCAATAAGCATGGCGACTGCCATTCCAACTGAGAGACCGCTGATATTTATAAATGACGATCCTTTGCTTTTGACCAGGTTACGCCAGGCCGTTTTGAAATAATTCTTAAGCATATTTTCAGGTTGTTTGGGCGGAAAATTTGGGTTGAACTGCTTTTAAAGACAAATGCAATCTTGGAAAGTTTCATCTCGCAACCCGGGAATTGGATGCCGGGGAGGTTGTTTTGCTACTATTCGAAACCAGCATTGTTTTGATCAAAAGCAAGGCCGGATTAACAACCGCCAAAATGTCAATTGATTATGAAGATGGTTGCGCAGCGACTGTCCGGTTTTGATACAAACACCGTTCGGTTTGTATAAAAAGGAACCGGTCATTATGAAGGTTTTTACCTAACTTTTATTATGCGATATTTTATTCTTTTTCTGTTTTTCGGCGCCTCGTTGCTTGCCCAGGTGTTTGCACAGGAAATTGTCCCTCGGTTTCGCAGGCAGGTAATTGATGATAAGATCTCCATAGGATACGGACTGGCCATCGGGGATGTTGATGGGGATAAAAAACCGGATATCATTCTTGCTGATAAGAAACAAATTGTATGGTACCGCAATGGAGACTGGAACAAAACGGTCATTGCTGAAAACCTGACAGAAAGCGATAATGTATGTGTTGCTGCGGCAGACCTGGACGGCGATGGAAAGGTTGAGATTGCTGTGGGCGCACAATGGAACCCGGGTGAAACATCAGACGACACCAAATCCGGCGCAGTATTTTATTTAAAACGACCTGCAGATAATGTTGGGTTGTGGCAACCAGTTCAACTTCACCATGAGCCAACCGTTCACCGAATGAAATGGATAAAAGCTCCTAATGGAAAATTTTACCTGGTGGTTGCACCTTTGCATGGACGTGGCAATAAGCAGGGCGAAGGCCGGGGTGTAAAGATCATAGCTTATCAATTTAAGGAGAATGGTAGTAGCGACTGGCCACTGACTGTGCTTGACTCGTCCCTTCACCTTACGCATAATTTTGCTCCATACCGGGACAAGTCAGGGAACACAACCAACATCGTCGTTGCATCTAAGGAAGGTATCAGACCTGTAAAGCCACCGGGACAACCTCATAGTCAGCCTATGGTGCAGGAAGGCTCAGACATTACGAGAACAGGATCCGGCGAAATCGCATTTGGAAACGTTTCCGGCAATTCCCTGTTCATGACCACTATCGAGCCGATGCATGGAACCAGCGTTGTGGTTTATGAGAAGATAAACGACGGGTATGGCAGAAGAGTACTCGATTCCACCCTCAATGAAGGGCATGGTATAGTAACCGGGGATTTTTTGAGGCTGGGGACGGACCAGGTTGTTGCAGGCTGGCGACAACCAGACAGTGATGGAAAAACCGGGCTTAAAATGTATAAAAGAACAAACGCAAAATCTGAGTGGAAACCATATTGGGTCGATGAAAGTGGCATTGCTGTTGAGGACGTTCAGGCTGCTGATTTAAACGGTGATGGCAAGATTGATATCATCGCATCCGGCCGGGCAACCCGCAATGTTGTGATCTATTGGAACGAAGGAAATACAAAACAATAAACATTAGTTTTTTACACTTTGACCTTTGAGGTATTCGTTTCGGACATCCTTTGCATCCGATTCTCCATAACCATGAGCATGTACTTCAAAACTTTTGCTATCGGCAGAGTTTACAGGATTATGCATGTAATATACCTTGCTGCTGTCCACTGCATAACCCAACCCTAACACTTTGAAAGAGCCGGGATCAGCCTGGCTTAGCCGGAAATTTTTGAAATATGCTGAATTCCGGTCTTTTGCAAAATAAAACTCCTGGGTATTCATAGCATCCTGATCTAACACCTTGATGGTAAGGGGATCGGCGCCTACAATTTGTTTGGTTTCAAAAAATACTGATTTATCGTCTTTTGAAAAGCCAGCGGTTAACCTTTCAAAGTGTTCCGCATTTGCTTTACTGATAAGCGAGTTTTCATAAAATACCGATTTCCCATCTGTCGAATAAGGATATTCTAACAACTTAAAGCCATCGAGTTTACACGGAATGGTATAGATGCCATTTTTAACGTCTGAAGGATATCCATAGTAATATACATGCCTATTGTCTTTCGCATAATGGTTGTTGATGACCTCAAATGTTTTTCCATCACTACCAGTCACTGGTTTGCCATGAAAATAGACCTGGCTATCATCACGTGAAAAATATAAACTGATCCCCCGGAATGTTGCGATGTCTTTCACTTCAAATGGTTCACCTTCAAGAAAGACATGGGATTTATCTTTCGCATAACCGCCACCGATACTTTCAAAGGTTTCCGGATCCGCACCATCAACTATATTACTTGTTGCTTTTTTTGTTGTGAAGTAAGTTTGTCCTTCCCTTCGTTGCTCACAAAAATAAACCCTTTTTAAATCCTTTGCATAATTTTCATCGATGGCTTCAAAAGTGTTAAGATCTGCAACTTCAATTACCCTGCCCCGGTAATAAGCGACAGAATCATCTTTCGCGAAAACATTATTCAATACGACAAGATTCTCTGCAGCGATTTCTTCGCCGTTATAAAGAGTTTTACCATCCTTTTGTTTATAACCCGAGCCGCATCCTGAAACTGACATCGCACCCGTTAGGAACAAAACGGCTTTAAGCAGCAACCTTAGCATCTGATCATGTATTTTAATTAGTGACAAGATAATAAAACGGAATCATAACCTTCATTGGCTATAATTAATGTTCAATTCTTCCCTCGACAATCATCATAACTAACGATCAGGATTTATTTCGAAATTATATATAGATACACGGCCTCTTCAATTACAAGTATTGATGTTATATATCAGAAGTTATCGCTGACAACCATAGTGATGAAGTCAGGGTTCTTATTATATAATATATTCTGCAAAAAATGAAAAGTGCTTGTATTACCACTTTCGTTAGGGTTTTTCTCAGCGGGTATTACGATGATGAGCCCGGGTTTTGTTATTAAATCCATCCAGATTTTGGAAAAAATTTGAAAAGGAGTTGATAATCAATGCTAAAGATTTTTAGAAAATATAGTAGATATACTATTGCATGGATGGGAACCTAATATTAATTTGGCTGCCGATATCTATGAAAACCCTTAAGCCCATTCTATGAACCCGGTTAAATTCGTAAGATCTTGTTTTAAAGGTCTCTTCTTTTCCACAATATTTATGGCGTTCACATTGCCAGCGATGGCGCAGCCTGCAAACGATTTGTGTAGCACGCCCCAGCAGTTAACATCAGGAACCACCTGTGTCACGACCAGTGGAAGTTTCAGACCGGCCACCGGATCATACACTGCCACAGGAGGCCTGGTAGCATTTTGTGGAGATGCAGCTTCGCCTGACATCTGGTATTCCTTCGTTGCGCAAACTACTTCCCCGACGATAACGCTCAGTGGTCTTGGAAACAGTCTGAAAACTAATGGCCGCTTGCAGATATTCAGTGCTGCATCCTGTACCCCAGCTACACTCAATAGTAGTTCATATGGTTGTGCCAGTGGAACAGGGGGAAATGATATGTCGCTAATTCCTTCAACAGCATTAACGCCTGGAGAAACTTATCTCATAAGAGTCTATACAAGTTTAAGTTCTACTGCAGCTGGTAACGATGCCAGCTGGCGTTTTGACATTTGTGTTCAGAATACTGCAGCGGTGAATGACCTTTGCGGAAGTGCAATCCTGCTGAATGGTTCAACCAGCTGTGTTAATACCAGGGGTACTTTTTACGGATCATCATTAAGTACCACTAATATCATTGCACCAAATTGTGCAAGTGGTGTTACTTATGATGTATGGTACCGTTTCGTTGCCAATGCCGCTAATCCTACTATCAATCTGTCAAATATCGGTACTGGTCTGGTGAATCCGGGAATTCAATTATTATCGGACAACTGTGGTGGATCTTTTACCTCCTTTGCTTGTGGCACTACTTCGCTGGCCCCAACCAATTTAACGCCGGGTGCAACATATTATATCAGGGTGTTTTCCACAAATCCGACAGCGCCTGTATCTACTCCGGGTAATAATGTGGGTTTCGACATTTGTATCGTTGATCCAATAGCTCTTCCGCCCGCCAATGATAATTGCGGTGGTGCGGTCCCTTTGTCTGTAGGCAGCTCCTGTGTGAACACCCAGGGTAATATGGCAGGGTCAACAACATCTACTGAACCACTTGGTGGCAGTTGTACAGGGCCAAATGCCTACGATGTCTGGTATCGGTTCACAGCAGTATCTGCAAATCAAACCATATCCCTGAGTTCCATCGGCGCCAACTTCCTCAATCCACGCATTGAGATTCTTACCGGGGGCTGCGGGCTATTCAGTACAGTTCTTTGCGGAGCCAGCCCACTTGTTGCAACAACACTTACACCAGGTACTACATATTTCGTTAGGGTCTATTCAACTACAGGGCCAGCCCCTAATGGCAATGCAAGATTCAATATCTGTGTTACCTCTCCAGATATACCGACTGTTCGGTACGGCAACAGTTATGTGAACATAACACAGAAAACTACTGGTGGCGTTGTTAGGCCAGGCGATACGCTTGAGATAAGGATGACCATACATCATGCTACGGGGTCCACCCTGCGCAATCTCCGTTTTGTTGACAGTATTCCTTCACGTACCAGTATGCTGACCGGTGCTACCGACAGGTTAAAAGTGATTACAAATGAAGGACTGACTTATAAGGGTTATTCGCTTGCAGCGGGTGACGATGCCGGCTCCTACACCGCTACGCCTGCACCCGGGGAATTCAATATCAGAATGAACCTGGGATTTGGAACGAGTAATCCGGGCATTCCAATCAATAATTCTTTCACTGAATCAGCTTCTGCAACAGGAACAGGTTTAAGTTCCAACAACCCCAGGGGCGGAGGTGGATTGCTGTTTGCAGTCGCATACCGCGTGGTTGTCAGCGGGGCTGTCGGAGATACGATTTCATTAAGGCCTGCCCGCTTTATTTACAATATCGGTGGAGCAGATATTTCCTTAACTGCCACGCCATACAAACTTCTGATCAGCAATCCTCTTTCTCTTTGTACCAATAGTATCGGTGTTAACAGCGCCGCTGAGGCCGGTGGTACTTTTGGAACAGGCTCTACGCTCAACCGGAGTACAGATCTCTCAATACCTATAGCAGGATACAGTTTTGTCAGTAATGTAGGCCCATCCGTTTCAGTGGGAGACGGCACCTATGCCCTGGTAAAAAATATGAGCCCCCGGCAAAGCACTAACCGGTTTGCAAACAGGGAGCCTTATTGCGGAGGTCTGCCTTCCACAGATCCTTTCGCCTGCGCGAACCGGATGTACGGTCACTGGTATATTGATGGTGACCATAGCGGAACCAATAATGCAATTGGAAACCTGCCTCCCGATGCATCGACCAGCTCGGGGTACATGTTAATGGTTAATGCGGATTATGTTGCTTCGGAAGTTTACAGTCAAACCTTAAGCAACCTTTGCCCGGATACTTACTATGAGTTTTCGGCCTGGTTCCGGAATATTTGTGCTACCTGCGGTGTTGATTCTATCGGCCAGCAGTTCACAGGAACCGCTACAGCACCTGCCGCCGGATACCCGGGTGTTTATCCAAACCTTTCATTTTCTTTAAACGGACTTGATTATTACAGCACCGGAGAGATTGACACTTTAGGTTGGCAGAAGAAGGGATTTGTGTTTAGAACGGGGCCCACACAAACGTCCGCAACATTTGCAATTCGTAACAACTCCCAGGGCGGCGGTGGAAATGACTGGGTACTGGATGATATCAGTGTTGCTACGTGTACACCCAATCTAAACCTCGTTCCGGTTGGTAATACAAACCAATGTTACAATGACCAGGTCGATATCAATTGCGACGTGATCAGTTATTTCAACAACTATGTGTTTTATCAATGGCAGGTTAGTCATGATAACGGAGCTACCTTTGTTGATACACTTGCGATGGGTACCGGAACTCCGGTATTAACCGGCGGCAACTATGTTTATAACGCACCCTTCCCTTCATTCCTGGCAGACTCAGCACAGCACCTGGTTCAATATCGTATCCGGGTGGCAACAAGTCCTGCTAATCTCTATGGTGGTTGTGCGTTTTTCAACAGTGCAAGGATTATTGTAATGGTAGATAACTGCCGCTATGTATTAAAAACTGATTTGTTATCATTCAAGGCATCACTTGTTGGAAAGCAGGCAAATCTGAAGTGGCAAACAAATAATGAAACTTCCAAAACCACTTTTGATATTCAGAAAAGCTATGATGGAACCCGGTTTTTCAGGATCGGTACGCTTACCGGTGTTGAATACAAACACACTTATTCCTTTATAGATCCTGAACCAGTGAATGGGCCGGTGTTTTATCGCATCGTTGTGACTGAACCCGGAAACAAAAAAATCAGCAACACAGAATTGTTGAAAACATCCGACGCCAATTTTGGATTTGTATCGGTAGCAAACCCATTTTATGATGTTTTGTTATTCGACTTCAACACACAACAAAATACGGTTGCAACCATAGTGATCAGTGATGCGCACGGTAGGACAATAAGATCGTTCAGACAATCTTTCGTGAAAGGATCCAATCCCGTCACCGTAAATAACCTTGGTGCCCTGAACGGAGGTACCTATGTCTTACAGGTAATTTCCGGCGACGGAGTGAGATCGAGACGCGTAATAAAAATGAACAAATAAAATGTCACGGATAAAAAGCAGTAGATAAATATTAAACATATTCAGTTTAAAAAATCCCGCCACGTTTAGTGATCCGGGATTTTTTATTTGCTGACACAATCATTTACAAGCCAGATTTTTCCATCTGTCTTTGTAAACAGGTAAAGTTCCTTATCGGCACCTACGCCGAAACGGAGATCAGCTTTCGCATTTTTGGTAACCTCCAAAAAATTGGAGGGTTCATTATTAAATAACAGGTTAAACTCTTTAATAGTTGCCTGCTTCCCCGGCACCAATGAAGCATTCTCTACATAAAAGACACGACCCCTAACAATATCACCAAATACATATTTGTTTTGTAGCAGCGGTATGGAACCGGTATAAACAAACCCAGCGGAAAATGCGTTGCCTTCATCATGATCATATTGGACAACCGGGTTAATATATTTGGACTTCCCGGGCGGCAGGTTATACACTACATTCATTCTGCCTTTATAATTCAGCAAAAATGAACCTTCCCTTGCAGGCCATCCATAGTCCGCACCGGCAATGCCGATATTTAATTCTTCAATATTATTTAAACCGATATCACAGATGAGCATCTTTCCATCAGGCGACCAGGATATGCGGTTAGGATTTCTGAAACCTCTGGCAAATATTTCAGGGGCCGCTCCGGGCATTTTATTATTTGCGAAAGGATTAATTGATGGGATACCATATTTTCCATTGGCACTGTTATTACCTGCAGGATCTATCCTTATCACGGAACTCCATAGTTTTGAATTGGAATTACAGAGACTGGAATAGCCACTTTCAGCAGACCCGCCGTCGCCTATCCCTATATAAAGTAAACCATAATCGGCAGAATCGCGGGTTGCAAGGGGATTAAAAATGATCTGCTGCATTCCATGTATTTCACCTGGCATATTAATCCTGAATAACTCTCTTGGCTCACCATCAAAACGGTCGGATAAAGGTTCCCTGATTTTCCATTCTGTAACTACCCATTGCAGGCGAACCCGTATTGAGTCATGATAAATGAAATCAGCTTTGACAGCCCCAGGTTTTTCCGTATGTGTCGTATAGAGGAGCCCGTTAGTATTAAAGTCCGGGTGGAACGCATAGCTACCAAAACCACTTGCATGGCCGGGCGTATGGATGAATTCAGGCCGCATGTTAGCCATATTCATAACCTCCTGCAATGTGTCCTTACTGAAAAGATAAAGTTTGCCCCGCAGATCCGAAAGAAACACCCGCTCCTTTTCACCTTTCAAAATTGTCATCTGGTTTATCCGGGCTTTAGGGACCTTTTCGGCACTTGGGGGAGCAGTCAGAACTTCCTTGAGTAACAATGACAGGCCCGATTTCGGGATCTTCGTGGGCACAGGATCAGTTTTGACAGGACCAAGGCCGGCAGCAGTTTTGTCAAGCCGGGCGAGATCAGCGGAAGACGGTTTGTGCGTGTTAATAAATGAAAGCAATGCATTCATTTCTTTCGCGTCAAGGTCGGGATTAGGCGGCATTGGAACCTTATACTTATTAAAAACTGCTACAGCTCTTTTGTCGCCGTTTTTTACCATGAGCTGTGAATTGTGGATAAATTCGGATATCCATTTTGCAGGCATGATGCCGGTAATCCCAGACAAATTAGGGCCGATTCCCTGTTGTTTGAAATTATGACAGGCAGAACACTTTTGCTGGAATATTGATTGCCCGTTAGCGATTACCGTTTTATCCTTAGAATAACTGGTGGAAATAGCTTGCCCCAGGGCGCCCGTCGATTGGAAAATGAGAATGCTGAGAAGACCAATAATCAGAGATGATTTGAACACAGATACATTTTTAGTTTAGTACTAACCTAAATTTATACTTATTGGAACAATTACTAAAAATTTTTGTAACCCTGCAGACCGTTTTCCATAACCCTACCCTAAATGCCACGGTTGCAGGTGGAATTTCGATGGGACAAGCGCATGAGTTACCACAGGTGTTGTGCCGTGCAGGCAACTGATCAAAGTCCATATTTCCTTCTCAATTCCCGTAGATTTGTCCCTTTGTATATGAAAATATCTTACCTGATCTTTTTGAGCTTCTTATTTATCCTGTTGTTGTTCTCGATTACAACCCTGATCAACTACAATCAGTACAACGAGGTACAGGAGAAGACTGACTTCCTTGCCCGTTCTGCCACGATTGTAAGAGAAGGCAACCGGTATCATAGAAACATCCTGAACCTGGTAGGTGTGGGCAGGGGGTATCTTCTTACGAAGGACAAGTCGTTATTCGAAACATTTCAAAGTACTACACATGAGAACGACAGCATATTTCGCGAAATAAGCACCATTCTTGATGATGAAAGGCAGCAGGGCAGACTGGCCGCTATCAGGGACCTGGATCATCAATGGGTAAGAGAATACTCAGCTTTATTTACGGATATCATGGGACGGAAAAGAACAGGAAACTTACGGGTGGATTCTGCCTATGTGTATAAAGACATTGCTTCGCTGACAGGCGAAAGCATCATTTTCCAAAAACTTCAGACCGATCTACGCAGTTTTATAAATGAAGAATATGCCCGGCGCGAAGTGCAAAAACAAATACTCACAGACTCCATTCATTCTACCAGGATGATATCATTCTGGCTCACCGTTATATCCATTGTGGCCGGGCTGGTAATAGCAGCCACGCTAGCGTATAATCTGTCAAAAAGAATTCTGAAAATGGTAGGAATGGCGAGGAGCATATCCAATGGCAACTATTCAGTTCATATGACCGATAGTAGAAATGATGAATTAAGTCATCTATCAACTTCGCTGAATAATATGGCGGACGTACTCGCCGAAAATTTCGCGTTATTGAAAAGAAAAAACGAGGAGCTTGATCAGTTCGCCCATATCGTATCTCATGACCTGAAAGCGCCACTTCGGGGAATTGCTAACGTGGTTTCCTGGATTGAAGAAGACCATGGTAAAGAGTTGCCACCCAAAGTGCACGAATATTTTCAGTTAATTCATGGCCGGTTGACCCGCGCAGAGAACCTGATAAAAGGAATTTTGTCTTATGCAAGAACCGGTACAGAATCAAACGAAACAGAACAGGTAAATGTTCATGAGCTGGTGACCGAAGTTGTAGATGCCCAGGCAGCCGTGCATGGTCTGAAAATCGAGATCGACAAAGATTTGCCTATTTTATTGACGCAAAAGATCCCATTGTTCCAGGTCTTTGCTAACCTGATCAACAATGCCATTAAATATCATGATAAGCCAAACGGAAAAATCTCTGTTTACTGCCGGGAGTTCACCCTTTATTATGAATTTTTTGTACAAGATGATGGTCCTGGAATTGCAACCGGCCATCAATCGAAAATTTTTAGAATATTTCAGACGCTCAGAGAAAGGGATACCGTTGAAAGTACCGGGGTTGGTCTTGCTATTGTCAAAAAAATACTTGATGCAAGAAAAGAACAGATCGGATTAAAGTCACAACCGGGTGCTGGGTCAATATTTTCGTTTACCTGGAGAAAGTGAATCACACATACAGGTCAGATCAATTAAATGAATTAGAAATTATGAAAATCAGGAATATCCTGCTGGTGGAGGATGACCAGCTTGACGTCATAGACTTTAGGAGAGCATTGGATAAATTAAATGTCCTTTATTCCCTTGTGGTCGCAAAAAATGGCGAGGAAGCCATCGAATTACTAAACAAGGAAGGCACACCTCAGCTGGAACACTTACCTGATTTTCTACTGATAGATATCAACATGCCAAAAATGAATGGCCTTGAGTTCCTGGAAATAGTACGTAACACAGAAAAATGGAAACACCTCAAATGTTTCATCATCACTACTTCTGACGAAGATGTTGACCGCGATGCCGCCAACAGGCTTGGCGTTTCCGGCTATATTGTAAAACCTTTCAAGATCAATAATTCAGGCTCTATGGATTCCTTCAACCTGATGATAGACCTGATTAATAATTAATCTTCCTTTGAGATATAACTCAAATAGAAAATCCGCCGGAGTGGCGGATTTTCTATATAAGTTACCGTTTAAAGTCTATGCAATCTTATTGATTACAACTTTTGTATTTTTTCCTGTGCGTTTACGAACTGACCTTTTACCTGCAGGAAGTAAACACCTGTTCTCAGCGCGTTGAGATCAATTGATAGCCTGTTTTCACCTTTCTTAAGCACCACTGTTCTATTGATAACACTGCGACCGGTAACATCAACCAACTGCATGGTAACTTTTTGTTCTTCCGGTGACGAGATCATAACCGTTGTCTGTTTATCAGCAGGGTTCGGGAACACAGATATTCGGGTGATGAATGTGCCAGGTATATCTAGGACCACAACATTTGAATAGGTATATGAACCATCCTTATCAGTGATCTTCAGGCGGTAGAACAATCTGGATGTACCAAGCCCGGATGCTTCGTTATCATTTAATGTGTATCTGGTTTTTCCACTTTCGGTTCCTTTAGCCGCTACTGTACCTATGTTGGTATAAGTTCCATCGCCAGTGTTGCGTTCCACATCGAAATGTTTGGTATTCGATTCATTCGATGTCTCCCAGTTAAGATAGGCGGTTCCATCCTTATATCTGCCCTGGAAATTCAGAGATGTCAGCGGCAACAATGCACTTGTTGAGCCTATGTAAAAAGTTGAGAACCCGGAAATATCTGCCTGCAAAACATAGCCACTATCGTTATGTTTCAGCTTTAAAGCCGGGTTGATAATTGAAGTTGCCGCGGCAATGGCACTCTGACAAGGATCGCTGTTTTTATGAATCCGCAGATCAGCAAGACTGGTTATACCACTCAGTGGGTTGGCGTCAAAAGCATCGTATTCCTTTTTGCTCAGGTATATCCTGACCTTAACGGGAGAGGCCGGTTGATTTTGCGGTGTGATGGTAATATTTCGGTCGGCATAGGTTGAACCATTCCTCATTCGTAAAGGACCTGAGTTCTTATAGAACGAAGAAGTGATTGTTCCCAGGTTCTGACCATTTGGAAAAATCTCAGCTATAATGTTTCCATCAGGACCGGTTAAAGGGACCCATAGCATATTGTTGGTATAATCTATCGTAACGCCGGTGCCGGTATTACAGGCATCAGGCACCCCATCTGACACTGGAACTATAGTGTCTATAGAACTCTGCCCTGAAACATCACGGTATCCAAGAAAGGTATATTTCTGAAGGCAGCCCGGACAACTTGGAACCACAGGAAATGCTGAGCTCGGACCCGAAGATGTTGTTGATTTGTCCATCACAACATAGAGGTCTTTACCGGTTGGCCCGATGGCAATATCCCTGAATCGGTTCTGGCTTCCAAAATAACTGACAGTATCCTTTTTAGATGTGCTGTCTGCCTTACTTTTATAATAGGTACTGTCGCCGGTTTTATCAAGCCTTATTTTTACCAGACGTCCCCATTTTAACGATGAGGCAATCAACGATCGCTTCCAGCCTGGTATCGCAGTATGGTTATAGAAATCAAGACCTGACCAGCCCTCCGATGGCCAAAGACCATTGTTAGATATTGGAATTTCATTCCAAAGTCCGCCAATCGAAGGAAAGCGAATCGAATTCGGATAAGCAGAGAAAAGGGGATCCCTGTAATTCGGGAGCGCTGCGGCCGCGGCAACCTCATCAGTTATCACCGGACAAACACCTGAACTGGGATTCATTCCTGGCGCTGCGCCTGCAGTTGTGCCTTCCACATTCCGATCACCGGCATAACCGATAACCAGGGGGTGTCCGTAATTCTTCTGTCTTTCAATAACATTAATTTCGTCGTCACTGAATGGACCGTGAGATGATCCATATAATTTGTTCAGAACTGCATCATATGCGAATCCCTGGTTATTACGTATCCCGATTGCCCATGTGGCACTCTGCACACCAAGCGTTGCGTTGTAGGGATTTGTAGCATCTCCTGTCCCTGTGCTTGGTATCCATTGATCATAAGCACCGGCATCTCCGTCCGGTTCGAGATTAAATCTCAGGATCTTCCCTTCGGATGATCGTGGGAGTTGGGCCCGGATGGGCCTGCTGGCGTTACCAAACTGGCCCGAACCCATATCACCTGATGCATAGAACAGGTAATTTATTCCACCAACCGGGGCTATGATCATCCTTTGAGAATTATGATCGTTACTTCCGGGCAACGTGTCGCATAATGAAACAGGCAATTCTAATTTGCCGGTAGTAGTATTATACTCAAACCTCACAACCCGGTTTGTAAATACGTTTGTTGAGGTTTGGCTATGAACATAAGAAACATAGACATAGTTTTTTGGATTTGTGGGATGAAGAAAATTCGGATGCAGCGCAAGTCCCGCGCAACCACCCTGTGCACCTGAACCATTTGCGAACTGGCAATTGAATGTGCGGTCAGCAAGGGGTAAAAATGTGCTGCCTTGTGATATATCAAGGACTATCTCTTTCACTCCTGTGGTAGGATTTATCTTTGACACTTTGTACCCTTTCGCCTCTGTAACCCACAAGTTGTTGTCAGGTCCATATGTTACTTCCCATGGATCATTCAAAACGTTTGCAGGTGACAGTATATGCTGGCTGAAGACTTCACCCATCCTGCTGCCAACCACGGTAACCAGTGTTGGCGGGGGGGGTGTTGTTGATAAAAGTATTTTAAATGTTGATGCAGCCAGCTGTGCTGAACCCGCTGAGTATACCCTGACATAATATGTATTGCCAGGAGTCAAAGCTGAAACATCTATGGAACTGTTTGCGCAGCCAACGGAAACCAGGGAGCCACAATTGCCGGAGAAAAGCTGCATACGAACGCCTGCAGTTGTAAGGTCGGCACCTGCATTGGAAACGGCAACTGTTTCCATATTTGCAACGGCGGTAAATTTATACCATACATCATCATCAGTATCTGCTGTTGCACAACCTGCTGGTGTGGCACTATTGGTCCGTGCACCAAATAGGTTACCATCTGCCTGTGTCCCTGCAACAAGATTGATGGCTCCGGCACAATCATCATTGGAAGTTACACAGACATTCAAAACAAAATTTGAAGCGTTTCCATTCGTTGACTGAGTTGTATATATCCGGAAAAGATAAACTTGGCCTGCTGTCAAACCGGTAAACCTCCTGGGGCCGGTGGTGTTGCCGCAGCCCAATGAACTATTGGCAGCCGGGCAGCCGGTTGCATTAAATAATTCGACAAATGTATTACTGGTTGAAAGTGATCCTGAAGTAGCGGGGATGTCGACAGCGATTTCCACTGTGCTTGAAAATGCCGGAACCTGGAACCTGAACCAAATGTCCGCCTCTGTCGCACAAGAGCCTGTTATGCTTACATTTGTTGCCTTATAGAGACTTCCTTGTGTTGGAGTACAAGTGGCGCCGACAGATACCGTAGTCGGACTGGCACAATCATTATTGAACTCTTGCGAAAAAGCTGCAAAAGAACATAATGATAGCGCAAACGCCAGAATGAATGGGTTTTTCATAGATTGGATAAATGGATTGTGAGCTTACTAACGTGAACACGTAATTTAAGATTGTATTTACCCTTAAATTTTCTAAGGATTATTCTTTACCGGGATAACTGGTTTATGTTTCCAACGATAATACCATCCTCTTACATTCACTGGTTATTTGTAATGCAAATCTAATATGTCTTCTGACTCTTGCAATAGTAAAATGCCCATATTACCGGTAAAAATACTAAGGCAAAACACTGATGTTGTTCTTAGGCCTTGTTATTAACAATTAATAGGTTCATGGATTCCAAAGCGGAAATAATCCGCCCGGTTCAGGTTAGATCCTGTCTTACTATGCTTGCCGGACACGGTCAGAAATCTTTGTCCGAATACAAATACTCGGCGTGGTTCAGAAACATCTGCAAAACATGTGGTGTGGATTCCAAGGGTGTACCTCACAAGAATCCAAAACTGCGGTTAGAACACACAGCACTAATTTCTACCAGGGCGGTTGGAAAATGGCGACCCCTTTTTTATGCACCTGTCAGATTTATTTTGCATATTCTCCCTTACGTTATATATTTGTCTACTGGTTTGGTAGACTAATAATTATTTTATGAATCGTCTGCTGATCTTAATCTTATTATTTGGTGCTGGCAACCTGAGGGCCCAGCATAAACTCCGGAATGTAACAGGTGTGGTAAAATCGGCTGAAGAGCTGGCTCCGCTCGAGGGTGTGACAGTTACCATCAAAGGCACAAGGAAAGTATCCGGCACCCAGTCGGATGGTGCATTTTATATAGACGTTAGTCAACAGGATTCAATTTTTGTTTTTAGCCTGGAGGGTTTTCAACCGAAAGAGATCAGGATAACGGAAGCAAACGATTATCCGGTGGTATTGACAAAAGCAGCCCCTTTGATTATGTTTTTAAACAGGAATACAAAAACCGGAATACAAAACAAGGACAAGGATAATTATCACTTATGAAATACCTCATCATTCCAGGCTTACATGGGTCCGGTGCAGATCACTGGCAAACAAAATGGGAAGAATCTGATCCCACCTCATTCATGCGTGTTGAACAAAACAGTTGGGAATCCCCTGATAAACTCACCTGGACGAATACCATCAATCAGTACATCCAGGTTATCAACGAGCCTGTCATTCTGATTGCCCATAGCCTTGGTTGTATTGCTGTGGCCCATTGGGCACAGGCATTTCATTCTGAGAAAATCGCGGGGGCTCTGCTTGTCGCGCCGGCTGATGTTGAGCGAAGTTCACGGGAAGCATTTAAAACATTTGCGCCGGTACCGGAGCAACCGCTTCCATTCAGAACAATTGTTGTGGCAAGCGAAAATGATCAATACGCCGAAGCCGAAAAGTTAAACATGTGGGCAACAAGGTGGCAGGCGACGTTCATAAATGTTGGCCGTAAAGGACATATCAATTCTGCATCAGGGATTGGCTTTTGGCACGAGGGACATCAACTGCTTTATCAACTGGCTACCGCGGCCCCTGAGGTATACGCATAAGTACATTGCTCAAATTATGTAAAGTAAACCCATCCATCCGGGTAGCTCTCTGAGGTCAGATGAACCTTCGGCCAATATTTACTGGTTTACAAGGAGAACCTTCAAAGATTTATAATAAGCCCTGTGGCCGAATGGTAAGGTAAAGGTCTGCAAAACCTTCTACGGCGGTTCGATTCCGTCCGGGGCGTCAATTGGAAATGTCTCTTTCTGCTGCTATTCCATTCATACACAGATGTGATAAACGTCCCTGGTGAGATCTTGGATGACGTTGGTAGAAGTTTTGCAGTAGTTATCTAAAAAACCGGATGAAGTTGAAAGGGACTACAATACCGGGATTTGATGTTTTCGAATATTTCCTGATCCTCAGTCTCCCGGCTGCGCTGCAGGAGGAGGTACTCGTGCTGAGAAAGGATTTTCACCATGCATTTGAAACGCATCATAAAATTAAAGGAAGACCTACCCTTTCCCTGGCACTGTTTCTCCAGTATGAAACCATGGAGCAGAAATTCGTCCATATGCTCAGGCAGGTCGCATCTACTTTCTCACCGTTAGACATAAACTTAAAGGATTTTGGAAGTTTCCCGACTCATTCAATATTTATTTCAGTAGAAGATAACTCCCAGGTTTATGCGCTGGTGAAAAACATCAGAGCAAATTCGAAAGGGCTTTTGCAGGTAAATAAAGAAACAAAGCCGATGCTCATGCTAACGCCGCATATTGGTATAGCCAGGAAGTTGAAGCCTGAAACATTTGAACAAAGCTGGGAGAAATACAAGGACCTCCGTTTTGACAGCCATTTTCTTGCAACGGAAATGATCTTGCTTCGTCGTTCCGGCCATGAGCAGAAATGGGAGCATGTTGATCGTTTTGCATTTGAAAACAAGTCTCAGCCGGCAACACAGGGAAAGCTTTTTTGATCTGGTATTAAACAAATCGGCTATTCAGAATTTCGCTATACAGTCGTAAGTTTGAGCTACACCATGAGAATGGTTGACCTGAATACTAAACAACCCCGTGCTAGTCTGAGTTTCGCTATGCTATCGTAAGTACGGGGTGCACTATCAAAATGATTGCCCATGTTAAAGGATAAAAATGCCATTGTTTATGGCGCAGGCGGATCTCTAGGCAGTGAGGTAGCAAAAGCATTTGCGACCGCCGGAGCCAGGGTGTTCTTAACCGGCCGGAACCTCAGTTCGGTACAAAAGGTAGCCGACGAAATTAAAGCAGCGGGAGGTATTGCTGAAGCAAATGAAGTGGATGCTTTGAATGAATCGGCTATCAACGATTATATTCAGAAGGTGGTCCGACAGGCAGGCACGGTAGATATATCATTTGATCTCACCGGAACCGATGTTGTTCAGGACATGCCTTTGGTTGATATGTCGCTCAAAGATTTTATGCAACCGATATCGATGATGATGCAAACAAGGTTCCTGACCGCCGTTGCAGCAGGTAAGGCAATGATGAAACAAAAATCAGGCGTCATCTTATTTCTATCAGCAACTCCTGGCGGTATAGGCTATCCATATACCGGCGGATTCGGACCCGCGTGTTGCGCTATTGAAAGTCTTTCAAGAAACCTGGCTTCCGAACTCGGCATATATGGAATAAGGGTTATCAATATAAGGTCAGGAGGTTCGCCTGACTCAAGGGTTTTCAAAGAAGCATTGGCCAATCACCGGGATATTGTGGAGCCGGTATTTCAAAAAATGAGAGCAGATACTATGCTCAAAAAACTTCCGCCAATGCAAGACATTACAAACGTGGCAGTATTCCTCGCCTCCGCGTTGGCTGGAAGTATCACGGGTGTTACTGTTGACGTAACGGCCGGAACCACAGCAAGCCTGAATTACCGGGTTGACGCATTGACCGATCAAAAATGATCCCTCGCAGCTTATCATATCCCTCGGTTAACACTAATGAGGAACCCCCTAACGTCAATATGTACATCAATTCCGCTCTGCTATCAATATGTGCATCAATTCCGCTCTGCTATTTTAGTTGTAAACTTGCAATCGACCAGGCCGTTTCATCTAACAGTAACATATACGAATTATGAGAGGATTTCATTTATTGATCTGCATTATTATAGCTCAGTCCGCATCTTCACAATCATATCAAAAGATACATCGCAAGGCCATTTTTATCGATACTCATAATGATGTACTCACTCAGAATATTGAAAAGGGAGTGATCATAGATACAGATCTGAAAGGTAAAACCCATAGCGACCTTGACCGGTGGAAAGAGGGCGGGTTAGATGTGCAGCTGTTTTCTATCTGGTGCGATGGTGATAAAAAACAACCTTATCAATACGCCAACAGGCAGCTGGATACCCTGGATGCGGTAGTGCGCAGAAACCCTGCTAAAATCCAAAAGGTGGCAAACAGTAAGCAACTGTCAAAGGTGGTTCGTGAACATAAGATAGCTGCTATGGCTGGTGTTGAAGGCGGCCATATGATAGAAGACGATATCAACAAATTAGATAGCCTCTATAACCGGGGCGTCAGGTACATGACATTGACATGGAATAACTCAACCAGCTGGGGAACCAGTGCATTTGATGAATTTTTTAAAAAGGATCTTAGCCGGAAAGGACTTACTGATTTCGGCAAACAGGTAGTTCAGCGAATGAACCGCCTGGGAATGATCGTCGATATCAGTCATGTGGGCGAACAAACATTCGCCGATGTAATCGAGGCAACAACAAAACCTGTCATCGCATCCCATAGTTCAGTCTATACGCTTTGCCCTCATCAACGAAATCTGAAAGATGACCAGATACGCGCTATCGCAAAAAACGGTGGAGTGATACAAATAAATTTTTATTCCGGATTTCTTGATAGCAATTACATGAAATCGAAAACAGCCTTTCTTGCCAAACATAAAACGGAATTGGATTCAGTGATAAAAAGCGGCAAGCCTGAGTATATAGCAGAGGACTACATTACTGGCAGGTACCAGGAAGAGGCAAAAGCATTACAGGCATCATTTGAACTGGTGATTCAACACATCGAATATATTATCAAACTCGTCGGCACAGACTATGTAGGCATAGGCTCCGATTTTGACGGAATTGAATCCCCTCCGAAAAAACTTGACGATGTTACTGCTTATCCATTAATCACTAAAGCACTGGTTGAAAAAGGATATGGCAGACGGGATATTAAAAAGATCCTGGGTGGAAATTTTTTAAGAGTATTGAAAGCGAACGAAAGAAATGTTAAATAAACTTTCCGGACAACCGGATTCCCGGTAATTCAATCAACCTGGCTTCGTAAACCTGCTCGTTTGGATAACAGGCACCTTTTTTGAGATAATCGAATTGCCATTTATACAATATGCAATGCTGTTAGCTGATAAGTTACAGTGGATCTCGTAGACAACGTATTGAATGAATGGGATATCAATATCACCATAAAACCGGATAAATGAATTTGAGGCTGCCCATTATAGTTATCCTTGTTTTTGCCACTCTTAGTACTAATGCCCAGATTGATCCACATAAGTTTGAAGTTGGTATTAATGCAGGCACATATATATACCAGGGCGATCTGGCCCCTGCATATGCCGGATCATTAAAAACACCCGGGCCCGCAGTCGGATTGCAGTTTACCCGTAAACTTAACAGATCACTATCGGCCCGCTTGGAATTTAGCAAAGGAAGATTAAAAGGGGACGATGCCAGGTATTCTGAGATTGAATGGCGCTCACATAGGAACTTTGCGTTTACCACGCGTATTACCGAAATAGTGGGATCAGTTGTATGGACACCTGCTTTGTTTACCGGCAGGTTAAGACCCTATGCCTTCGCAGGCGCCGGCGTAGCGTTTATAGATGTCACACGTGATTACAGCAATTACAACCCTGAATATTTTGCTGCCACGAATGTCACCGCCAGCTTGCAGGAAGATGTTGCAACTCCTATCCCCAACCAAATTCCGGTTATACCGGTTGGTATAGGTCTACGTTATGAAATTACAGATCGTATCTCATTAGTGCCCGAAGCTTCGTTCAGGCATATTTCCAGTGATTACCTTGATGGATACAGTAAGTCAGGCACTCCCGAGCGGAAAGACAAATATTTTAAGTATTCGCTTGGACTGACCTATTCGTTCAGTGTGCAAAGACGATACGGTTGCCCAACCGTAAAGCTGTAGAGGAAGGGTTAATCTTTTCAGGATTAACTTCGTTACCTTGAACGATAAACATCCGTGTATCGAAATCGATCCCGGACTCTGGTTATCCGAAGTTTTCCTGACGGATAATGAAAAATACCTTGAGTAACCGTACGAACCCTTTATAAGTTTTCTATCACATCCTTGTATCCCCTTCCAATCGGGACAGGAATTCCATTGACTTCGACAGCTTCGGCGGTATACGAATCAATCTTGCTGACTGAAATGATAAAAGAACGATGCACCCGTTTGAATAGTGTTGGAGGCAGAAGGGCTTCCATTTCGTGTGTGCTCATCTTTGAAATAAACTCATTCTTTGTAGTAACTATCCTGATGTATTCGCGCTGACTTTCTATGTAAACAATTTCAGCGAAAAGGACCTTCACTTTCTTTTTCTGGACATTCACAAAAATAAAGTCTTTACTCCCCGTGGTTACAAATGCTCCCGGCTTTTCTTTTACTGCTGATTTGACTTTGTTCACAGCAATGAGAAACCGCTCAAAATCGAATGGTTTTAAAAGATAATCTGTAACACTGAGATCGAATGCCTCCACCGCATATTGATGATAGGCTGTGGTGATGATGATTGCCGGTGGGGATGACAATGTTTTCAGAAAAGCCATCCCTTTTAGTTTCGGGAGGTGGATATCAAGGAAAATCAGGTCGGTTGAATTTTCTCTCAGGTACTCTGTGGCAAGAATCGCGTCTTTGAAGGTTGCCTGTAATACCAGGAAGGGTACCTGGCCTATGTAATCCGTTAATACCTTCACTGCCAACGGTTCGTCTTCTACAATTATGCAATTAATTTTTGACATGCCCTTCCAATTTACCAACTTCAGATTGTTTTGACGCTGGTTTTTTGCTGTATCAGTTCCGTACACCATTTGTAACATAAACGAACAGCCTCGTACTCACCCGCATCTTAGTGATTGACAGGCAGTATAGTTGTAAACTGGCATATTTTTCAGGGACAATAGACCGCGCATACGCCGTGCAATCGCTTCCCATATTATTAACCATTATCAACCGACCTGATTATGCTGAAAAATTACCTGAAAGTTGCCATCCGTTATTTAAGACATCATAAGGGATATACAGTTATAAACGTTTCCGGGCTGGGCGTTGGCATTGCCTGTTGTATCCTTATCGCATTGTTTGTAAAAAGCGAATGGAGCTTTGACCGGTTTCATAGCAAAGCAGACCGAATACACAGGGCATGGCTCCAGGAGCATTATGAAGGTCAGATCTTTACCAACACGATGACTCCCCTTCCACTCGGACCGGTACTTCAACACAATTTACCTGAAATAGAAAAAACCTGCCGTGTCTTTTCCAGGAGTCCTTTAGTCCGCTACAATAACAACATCTTCTCAGAAAAGATCAACATGGTCGACAGCAGTTTTTTTAACTTGTTCGACTTCAAATTAAAACAAGGTGATCTGAACAACCCCTTTCCAACCGCGAACGCAATTGTCATAACACAAGCAGCCGCTACAAAATATTTTGGCAACGAATCACCGTTAGGCAAAACGCTGGAACTTGAGCTTGCGCGGGAATGGGTCCCTTTTACTGTTGCCGGGATAGTAAATGAAGTTCCCCTTGAATCGAGTATACGGTTCGAAATGCTGATATCTTTTGCAAACGGGCTGCGCTTTTTTAGTGAAAAGACAATGACGCAGGCCTGGTCAAATGTATCCGTCGAAACCTATTTCCTCTTGAAAAAAGGTACCGGCCCGGAAGCACTAAGTAAAAAGATCGCTGCCGTCCTCAATCCCCTGGTGGCAAAAAACTATAAGCCTGGTCAGTATAATGTTACACTTCAGCCTTTAACCAAAATACACCTCGACAATACTTTGCCTGCAGGGAACGAACCTGTCAGTAACCCAAAATATTCAACCATACTGGCAACTATCGGAATACTGATATTGCTGATTGCCTGTATCAACTTTGTTACGTTGTCCATTGGCCGGTCGGCAAGCCGTTCGCTGGAGGTTGGCGTGCGGAAGGTGCTGGGTGCCGCACGTCCACAACTCGTAAAACAATTCTGGGGCGAAGCATTAATGCTCACGTTCATTTCGTTCCTGATTGGGTTACTACTCGCCTGGTTCTGTTTACAACCTTTCAGCCAACTGGCTGACCGGGAACTGGTGCTCGACATTAACCCCTTTACCATACTCTTTTTTATGGCTTTGTTTGTCATTGTCGGTTTAATTGCCGGCATCTATCCCGCTATTGTTTTATCCGGGTTCAGGCCGATAGAAGTGTTAAAAGGAAAACTGAAGGTTGGTGGGAATATGAATCTGTTCAGGCGAGCGCTGGTGGTTTCACAATTTGTCGCCTCAATAATCATGATTATTTGCACAATAGTTATTGGGAAACAATTAGACTATCTCCGGAGCAAAGACCTGGGATACAGTAAGGAACAGGTAGTAGTGATCTCCACCAATAAATCGGGGCTGGAGGGCAGGGACCTCGGGACGCGTTTCAAGACGGCACTTGAAACAAACCGTAACGTAAAATCAAGCACCGTTTCCTGGTTTAGCCTGATACAGGCAGGCTGGATGAAACTTGGTTACATTGATGATAAGAAGACATTCCGTTCATTTAACTTCAACCTGGTTGATCCGGATTTCATCCCCACTATGGGGCTGAGGCTGGTAGCCGGCCGAAACTTCATGAAAGGTAATCCGGCTGATTCGAATGCGGTTATCGTGAATGAAGCTTTAGTACGAGAATATGGTTGGAAAGATGCGCTGGGAAAAAAGCTACCCGGCAAATATGCGGAAGAAATAATAGGCGTTGTAAAGGACTTCAATTTTGAATCGTTGCATACTGCCGTAAAGCCAGTGATGATGGCAATGAAGTCAGATAGTATACTGAGGGCATCAAGTGATGTTACTACTGAGCATTCCAACAGCCGTAGGGTCAGCGTGAGACTGGCAGCCGGAAATTTGCAACAACAGATAGCGGGGTTAAGGTCTGCCTGGAAAGCCGCGGCAGGAAGCCAGGAATTTGAGTACCGCTTCCTGGATGATGCATTGAATGCCGCCTATAGCCAGGAACAGAGACTTGGCAACGTGGTTACGTATGCTTCAGTATTGTCCATCTTTATCGCCTGTATGGGGCTGTTCGGCCTCGCGACCCTTGTAGTGGTTAAGCGAACAAAAGAAATAGGCATACGGAAAGTATTGGGAGCCGGCATAGGGAGTATCGTAACATTGCTTTCAAAAGATTTCCTGGTGCTGGTGCTAATAGCTGCATTGGTCGCCTTCCCGGTGGCCTGGTGGGCATTGTCCGACTGGCTGGAAGACTTCAAATACAGGATCAATATTCCGTTATGGATATTTTTTCTCGCGGCATTCGCTGCGCTGGCTATTGCCCTGGTTACGGTTGGCCTCCAGGCTGTCAGAGCAGCACTTTCAAACCCGGTGAAAAGCCTGAGGACAGAATAACAAAATCCTCTGAGAAATATTTACTATCCCCGGGGTTGGAAAGTCTGATCTTCCAATGCCGCGACGTTATTATCCTGTTCGGCAACCTCATTGGAAAATTGCTGATCACCCGGCTTGGGAGGCTCTTGTCTGCAGGCATGAAGTGAGAGTAAGACAACGGCCAGGATCAACAAACACTTTTTCATCTGGTTTGATTTAGGGGTTAAAGATTCGGGGTAAGCAACACAACGCCACCCGAACTTTCAGATCGACCGCGCAGGAATCATTTCCGGTCAACAACCGCAATGATCAATTTCAGGTGACTCTTCTGAGTCATCGATATTGGGCGAAGTGCAGCATATTTTAGTCGCAGAAAAAGAAGGATCAGTAACAAACTGTTTTTAAATCTGGCATGAAACTGCATTGACGTTACTCACGGGAAGCATATCCAAACTCACAGTTGATCCAGGTCGATAGTTCTTATCACGTTTATTTCTTCAAGAAAATATTCATCATGAGATACAACAACGATCGTTCCCGCGTATTCATTGACAGCATCTGTTAAGATCTTTATATTCTGGATATCCAGGTTATTCGTTGGCTCATCAAGAAAAATGATATCGGGCGCATTTTGTGAAATGGTAAGACAGCAAAGCATTAATCGCATCTTTTCACCACCACTTAGTCCTGCGCATTTCTTATCCCAGAATTCCTTACTGAACAGGAATCGATTGAGCCTGATTTTTATCTCATGTTCCTGGAGACCGGAATTATTGAAGGCCAACGCTTGTTCAAAAACGGTCAGCTGATTATCTATGAGTGAATATTCCTGGTCAATGTAAACTGCTTCATTTATTGCGCGGTGAACAGTTCCCACCGAAGATTGTAATTCTCCGGATATTATTTTAATCAATGTCGTTTTGCCTGAACCATTAAGACCTTTGATGGAAACACGCTCGCCACTTTTTATGTGTAGTGTCAGATCCTTTTTCCAAATCCGGGATTTGCCATAACCGAAATTTATCTCCTTTGCCTCGAAAAGAATTTTGCCAGTATGCAGGGATGTGTTGCTGAAGCCAAATCTCATTTTGTCCATACCTGCCAGGGCACTCCTTAAAACATTTCGTTCCTCCGAGATCATACCTACTTTTTCTGCGTGCACATCTTTGATCCTTGCGGTAGTTTTCTCCGCATTATTTCTTAAGGTGTTCATAGCGATGGTAGGTACGCCTGATTTTTCCTGCTTTTTTTTGCCCCTTGCATTTAACTTGTTTTGTCTTTCTATTGAATCTCTCTCAACTTCTTTTGCCTTTCTTAATGACTTGTCCAGGTTTCTCAGGTCCTGTTCAGCTGCATTCGCTTCTATAGATTTCTGTTGCGAATAAAAATCATAATTACCACCATAAATTGTTATTCCCTTTTTTGTTAACTCATAAACGGTGTCAGGTATGTTAAGTAACTTTCGATCATGACTCACTACGACCAGGGTTGCGTTAACTGAAGCAATAAAATCATACAATAATTTCCTGCCGGCAATGTCGAGGTGATTACTTGGCTCATCCAATAATATTATCCCGGGATTATGTATATCTATCCCGGCCAGGAATACTTTTGTTTTCTGGCCTCCACTCAGGTACTTCATTTTTTGCCATGGATCCAGGCTTTCGAGACCCCAATGAGCAAGAGCCGACTCGCAACGCTCTTCGATGGTCCAGTTATCATCCAACACGGAGAGGTTCTCATCGCTTACATCGCCACGGAGTATATCATGAAGAGCTTGTAATTGCCGGTCAATTGCGAGGGCCTGGGCAACGGTGAATTCGTTAAACTGGCCAAACAACTGGGGTATATAATACGGCTTCGAGGCCGATTGAACACTACCGTCGGTTGGATGCAATACGCCTGCTATGATTTGCAGCAATGTGGACTTCCCTGAGCCATTGTTGCCGATCAGGGCTATTTTACTATTCTGATTAACAGAGAAACTAAGATTATTAAATAAGAGATCCTTATTGGGATGAGAATAGGTAATGTTCTGAAGATTCAACATAATTTCTTCCTTTTAAAAGTGAATAATGATCATAATCCATTAAGGATTACTTATTATTTTCTTTGAAAGAAATTATTCTTCACATTTCCGAAGTAGTTTTTGAGTGACACAAATGTAAGCAGTTTTCTTTTCCGGTCAAAACAGTCATCTTCACCGCCTAATATTCATCCACAGGTTTTTGCCCCATCTCCATGATGAGTTTACCACCTGCTGTGATATCAGTCAAGGCAATAAATGGTTTATGCATAGTTTTTCCGTTGAGTTGCATACGCTGAACATATATGTTTTCGGCACTGTTGTTTTTTGTTTCTATCACGAAGTTTTTTCCCGGATAATATTTATTGTTCAGTCGTATCGTCACCTTATCAAACAGGGGGCTGCCCAGTCCTGGCATCGGTTTAATGTCGGTTAATCCTGCTACATCAAACAAGCCGATACTTGAAATAACATACCAGGCTCCAAGTTGACCCTGGTCCTCATCCTGGCCGAAGCCATATCCATGAATACCCTCTGTTCCGTAAAATTGATTACAGATAGCACGCACCCATTTTTGTGTCAGTGAAGGTTTTCCTGAGAAATTAAACAACCATGAAGCATGTAAATTGGGTTGATTGCCATGATTGTAAATGCCTGCTATCCCGGCAAAAGCATCTATATTGGAGCCACCACCAAACAATGCTTTTTCAGCTATAGTGAAAGTACTGTCGAGCCTGGCGTTGAAGGTAGCTCTTCCCAATTTGTTTACAAGAGCCAAAGGCTGATGCGGAACAAAATAAGTGTATTGCCAGGCATTCCCCTCCTGGAAGCCGCGCCATGGTTGTGAAGGATCAAACTTATCAATGAATTTTCCATCTGCCTTTTTCGGACGAATTAATTTTAAAGCAGGATCAAAGATCTGTTCCCAGGCTTTAGATAACTTCATGAGTTGCTGGTAATCTGAAGTTTTACCTAACAGTTTTGCCCATTGCGCAACAGCGTATGCACTATAAGCATATTCCAGGGTATGAGATGCAGAAAACTGCCAGTTTTCACTATCATTCTTCCCCGAGTCCAGATGATTAACATAGCCATATTTGAGGAACCGGTCAACATCGGGTTTACCCGCTCCACGCGGACGATCTCTCCACTCAAGTTCATTTTTCCTTGAAGCTTCATAGGCGAGTTTCACATCGAAGTCGCGTATCCCTGCCATATAAGCACTGGACATCACGAGGCTTACCATATTGGTTCCTACACCGGAGACAAATTTGCTGTTTGCAATTCCATCCCCGAGCCAGCCGGCATCTTTGTAAACAAGTAACTGGCTTTTAATAAGGTCAGCATAAAATTCAGGATAGGCAATTGCCCAAAGCTGGTTCAGGTTCCAGTAAGTACCCCAAACGGCATCAGAATTATAATGATTATGCAGTGGATGATTTCTTTTATCACGAGCAATTTGCCCCACCCTCCCATCATTTGTTGGATAAGCCCCATTAACATCCGACGCCAGACCCCGGCCCAGTAAAGCATGATACAATCCTGTATAAAATTTGATTTTGTCTGCTTTGTTGTTGGTCTCTACTTCAATTTTCCCAAGCTGATCATTCCAGGCTTGCCGGGCTTGTTTTTTTGCATCGTCGAATGACAACGATGCTGCTTCCTGCTGCAGGTTCAGTCTTGCATTTTCAATAGAAGTATAAGAAAGACCGGCTTTGATGGTGATGCTCTCATTTGCTGCGGTCCTGAATGTGAAGAAAGCACCGGCGCCTGTTCCGGAAGTTTCGCTCTTACCCGGCAAAACTTCATTGGCGTTGAACACACCGTAAGCACCCGGTCTCCTATCTGATTGCGCTGAAAAGTACATGGTCACTTCAGCACCGTTTTGATATTTCTGAACATAAACCGGCAGCGTGGTCACAAAACCTTCAACACGACCATCAGGTAATATATTAACCTTCGATTCTTTAATCGATCCACTCTCGCCCTGCCTGTTTCCTATATCGAAGATTATATGAGCTTCTTCTGATGCCGGAAAGGTGTAGCGATGGAAGGCTACTCTTTTGGTTGATGTTAATTCGGCTTTGATACCATAGTCTTTCAGGAATACTGAATAGTAACCCGCTGTTGCTTTTTCATCTTTCCTGTCAAACCTGGATCGATAACCCTCATCAGGGCTCTCAAGTTTGCCAGGTTTAGTCTCCAGCTTTCCAACGATCGGCGCAAATACGATTCCGCCTACCTGGAACTCATGGAAATTCCCAAAGCCTTCAATTGAAGTATGCCTGAAATCATAGCCGGTTGCCTCCCATCCGGATGCATTACCATAACTTCCGTTTGTTGATGGTGCGGGCTTAGCCATTCCAAATGGGACTGCGCCTGGTGTATAATGAAACCACCTGCAATGAGCGGTGCCTATATTCGGGTCAACCCATTGAATCAGATCAGATTTTACCTGGGCATGTAACGACTGCCTGCCCTGTATCAGGCAGCTGCAAATGACGATCATTATCGCAGGCTGAATAACAATTACTGAACGGCGGAAACTCTTTGATCTTAATCGCAGGACCTTCATACTAAGCATCGTTTAAAAAATTAATCAGCGAGTGAACGTTTCTTTGAGTTATACCAGCTACTTACTGCACCAGTTAATGCTGCGTTTTCGCCGTTTACACTTTTATAAATCGTAATGCCGGGATTCCGGTTGCCAACTTGTTTCCTTAGCAACTCACTGAAAAAGGGAAATGCATGAGATATGTTCCCACCTATGACTACTGCCTCCGGATTTTCTGATTCAATAAAACGATTGAGAAATTCGGCGAGATTGTTTCCAAATTCTTCAAAAATACTCCGTACGTGCGCATCCGTGTGAGCGAGGCCAACAAGTTCTTTTACCCCTGCCACAGACTTGCCATTTAACGCCAGGTGCCTTTTAATGAACCACCGGGAAGAGATGTAGTCTTCTGCGATCGAATCTTTGAAAGGTATGTTCCAGAGATCAGCGCTTTCAGCCATGCCATTTTTATAAATAGCTGTCCCAAGCCCGGTACCGAGCGTTAACCCGATTGCATGTTTAACTCCGGTGATAACGCCCGAGAAGACTTCGCCCTGCAGGAAACAGGCGGCATCATTACGGAGATAAAGATATGTTGGATCGATATCCAATAACTCAGCCAATCGCATCTTCACATTTACTCCGTACAATCCCGGATACTTATCCTGGTCCCTGATCAGGCAGATGCCTGCCTCGTAGTCAAAAGGCCCGGGCATGGCAAGGCAGATTTTGCTTATTTCCATAGACCCGGTGGTTTCCCGTATACAACCGGCCCAGTCTTTTATTAGCTCATCTACAGTGGCACCCGGATTTACATTCCGCCGGCAGAGTGATTGTTCCAGGATGTGCTTGTTAATCACATCGACCTGCGCTACGGTTATATGGGAGCCACCTATATCCGCACCTACTGCTACTCCGCTTTCCCTGATCTTATCCAACTCAAATGTGTTTTATATTTATGAAACTGAACTTAAACCAGCGCCTCTTTTTTAACCGCACGGTTTTTCCAATCGCTTTCGATTTCTTCCAGCGTTTTGCCTTTTGTTTCGGGCAGTAATTTATATACGATTACTAAAGCGATTACACAAAATGTCGCGAATACCCAGAAGGTTGCCGCAGTGCCTATACTTTTCAATAATACCGGCGTCAACTGACCAACTATGGTATCGGCGATCCACATTACCATAATGCTCAGTGCCATCGCGCGACCCCTTATCTTATTTGGAAAGATCTCAGCCGCAATTACAAATTTTAAAGGTCCAATTGAAAACGCAAAACAGGCGAGAAATGCCAATACACAAACAAGCAGCCAGATGCTGGTAGTAGCGCCGGTCGCAAAACAAAGCCCTGTCAGGAAAAGGCTGAGCGCGGCACCGGCCGTACCCGCCAGGTATAAAGGCCGGCGGCCGGCGCTGTCAACCTTCCAGATAGCGACCAGGGTGAAAAGCATGTTGGCAGCACCAAATATTATCTGGCTCAATAAAGAATTGCTCAGGGAAATACCAGCATTGCTGAGAATGCTCGGGCCATAATAAATGATTGCGTTGATACCACTGAACTGTGAGAACAAGGGCAGCAGTAATCCGATTATTAACGCCCTTCTCCACCGGGGAGCCAGCAACTCTTTATATGAAACTTTTTGTTCCTGGTGATTGGCCTTAATATTCTCAAAATCTTTTTGCGCTTCTTCAGGCTTGTTTATATTATTAAGGATGACTTTACCTTTCTCTGTGAAACCTTTTTGGATGAGCCATCTCGGACTCTCAGGGACCAGGAACAGACCAAGAAGGAATAATAGCGCAGGCAGCACTCCTATGCCCATCATCCCCCGCCATACTTCTGTTACAAACAGTGTATGAAAAAAGCCTTGCCCTACAGGATTGCCCAGGGCACTGTCGACAAGTCCGGCATTTGTGAGATATGCTACCAATATTCCGAAGGTCAGCGCAAACTGGTAATACGTAATTAATCGTCCCCTTGATTTTGCAGGGGCTATCTCGGATATATATAGTGGAACCACATTCGAAGCGATTCCGATTCCGACACCACCGATAAACCTGGCTACAATGATCCAGGAAAGCGTTGGCATCAGTGCACAACCAAGTGCTGATAAAAGGAATAATATCGCTGATAAAAACAACGGCGTTTTTCGCCCAAGCCTGTCGCTTAACTCACCTGAGAAAGCAACACCGGCAATGCAACCGACCAAGGCAGATGAAACAAACCAGCCTTCCTGGAACGCAGATAAGGTGAATTGCTTTTGCAACAGGGGTAATACACCCGAGATCACGGCCATATCGAACCCAAAAAGAAATCCACCCAGCGATGCTACCAGGGTCGTGATCATCAGGTATACGCTTTTACTCTGCATAGTGTTTTTGCTTTCGGTGTGGCGTTGTTATTTAAGAAAATCAATTTCATCTTTTATAAAAGCCTTTACCAGTTTCGCTTTGACGTTCCCCAGGTTGTTGATGCGGTAAAATGCTGAAGCTGCCGGAACAACAAATGTTTCTGCATAATGAAATATTGTTTCGCGGCCATCGTTGGTTTGTATTGAAATGGACTGGCCCTCAACAAGCATTAATACATGGCAACTTCCATTTGTGTTAACCTCCACGACTGATTCAAATTCCAAACGGTGCACATCATAGAAATGCTCCGGGTGGGTTGGAAGATGGATCAATTCCCAATCAGGCCCTTTTTCGACCAACCGTGGCGTTGATATCAATTGAGTAGTAACCCGGTGACCTTTTCTCGCGAAGTTCAGATTGTTGAAAGCATGTTCGATGTTGATCGCTCTTGGCTCTCCGTTAAGATCAAGCCTGAGCCAATCATACATTTTAAAGGTGAAGATATACGGAGTAGCACTGATCTCAAGAACCAGGTTATTTGCGCCCGCACTATGAACGGTGCCGTTTGGGATCAGGAACAACTGATGTTTATCGGCCGGGTGCGACTGCACATATTTTTCTATAGGAATGATGGTATTGTTGGTACGACTATTTTCAAGCTCCTTGCGGAATTCATCCGGATCAATGTTTTCCTGGAAACCAAGATACACAGCCGCATCTTTTTTGCAGTCAAGGATATAGTATGTTTCATCCTGCGTTATGTGTTCTCCGAAATTTTTTCTGATATATGGCAGTGAAGGATGACACTGGATAGAAAGATTTCCGCCATCCCAGGTATCAAGAAAATCAAAACGTATTGGAAATTCATCACCAAAAAATGAAGCGTGTTTTCCAATTATGGACCTATTGTCTGCAAACATCAGGTAATCAAAAGACAACTCCAGTAAGTAGCCATCGCTCTCAAAAACTATCCCATTTTCGGGAACGATGAGTTCAAAGGACCAGGCATAATTCACTTCATCTTTATTTAAGCCATTGAACCTTTCCTTCATCCATTGACCACCCCAGGCACCGGCTTCAAACCATGGCCTCACCCGGAACACTGATCTGCTCATCGTTTGCAGTGCATGCGACAGGCTTTCAGCGGTCATCCAGTTTAGTGAATCGATCCACTGAACATCTGCGAAAATATCCGCAACCGGCATCACTGCTTTTTTATGCTTATTCAGCACAACCCAGTCGACAAAATAGCACCGTTTGTACATTTCGGATGGACGACCAGGCTCTTTGCATCCCAGGTTCGTGACCGACCCTGCCCTCATCCGGTATTGCAGTTCGTTTTTAGGAAGATCCATATAGATCAACGGCATATCCTTCCAATCTATAAGAGCGGCTCCAGGTCCATACACAATATTGATGTCAAAATTTGGGTCGGGACGGATGAACGCAAGTTTTGCCGGATCATAAAAATCGACCAGCGAACAGTCACACTTCTTACCCCAGGGGCTGTCCCGGCTCCCAAGGAATGGTTCAACCATCAATTCAATTTCAGCAGTTATCTTGAGACAGGCGTTCATATTTATCCAATTCACCCTGATTCCCTTTGTACTAAAAACATCAGAAAGGCCGGAGCGGATATCCTGCCAAAGGATACCGCTGTAACCATCAACTAAAGCTCCCGGGTGCCTGAGGATCCATTCGGCCATCGATTCATATCCACTAAAAATCTTTCCTTTTCCGAGGGAATGAAATGGGTAAATATCATATCCGCCCGCATTTCCGGGTCTCCTCTCGAGGAATTGAGGTAAAAGGGGTTGTAGCGTTTTTCTTTTTTCGCCTTTGTCCATAAATCGTTTATGTTGTAATGTAGGTACATAGTTAGCCGAAATATGGTAATAAACCAAAATAACCGATGAACTTAGCCCCTCAGATTTATTAATCCCGGCGTGGAAAATGAACGTTCCAGATTATCCCCCGGGCTCATTTATGTTAACACATAATGACATTCTTCTTCATTTTATTTAATTTCACCGGAATCAGCAATTGTCATGAAACTAGATCACAAAAGTCACATACCCTTACACGTTCAGGCGGAAAACCTGCTGCGAACAATCATTGCTGATCCCCAGTATGCCAATGGAAAATTGATTCCCAACGAAGTAGATCTTGCCAGGCAGCTTGCAATCTCCCGGACCACTATCCGCCAGGCATTAAACAAGCTGGTTTATGAAGGACTCCTTATCAGGAAAAAAGGTATAGGGACAAAGGTGTCCGGAACAACGGTAAGTTCAAAATCGAACAACTGGCTTTCTTTTTCCCAGGAGATGAAAGCGCGTGGCATCCAGATAAAGAACTTTGAACTACATGTGAGTTGGGTGATTGTGACAGAACAAATTGCCAACTTCTTCGGGATCACAACAGAGAAAAAGATCCTCAAGCTTGAAAGACTGAGAGGTAAACCGGAAGGTCCCTTTGTTTACTTCGTTTCCTACTTCCATCCAAGGGTAGGTTTAACCGGTGAAGAGGATTTCAAGCGACCGCTTTATGAGATACTTGAGAAGGAGCATATGGTGGTGGCCAATCTCTCACAGGAAGAGATCAGCGCCATTGCCGCTGATAAATTTATAGCTGGCAAACTTGAAGTTGAACCGGGAAGCCCTATTCTTATGCGCAAACGGTTTGTGTTTGACCAGGGAGAACGTCCTATCGAATACAACCTCGGTTACTACCGGGCCGACAGCTTTATTTATACGGTTGAGAGCAGGAGAGAATGATTATCGTCTTCGCCTGGATTTAACGGTGGGGCTGGGTATAAAACTCCTCGCGAGTAACAAACCAAAAATGAATCCCCCTATATGAGCCGCATAAGCAATTCCGCCAGCTTCTTCCCCACCCAATGTGCCAAGGCCATTCAACACCTGGAAACAAAACCAAATCCCAACAACCAGGAATGCAGGAATTCTCAGGCTGAATAACAGGAACCACATACGAATCCGCAAGGAAGGAAATAAAAGGATATAACCGCCAAGCACTGCGGAGATGGCGCCTGATGCTCCTATGGCCGGGATAAGCGGATCCTGGTTAAGAATATAGGTAGCGAATACATGGCACAGACCAGCCAGCATCCCTGTCAGCATGTAAAAAATGAAGTATCTCGTATGCCCCATCTTGTCTTCAAGATTATCACCAAAAATCCACAGGTATAACATGTTTCCCAGGAGGTGACCTATGCCGCCATGCAAAAACAATGAAGTAAACAAAGTGAAGAACACGGGAACGGGTGTTGGTCCCAGGCCGGGCATCAGGAATTCCTGCCGGGTCAGTGGATCCTGAACGGTTGTGCTCTCGGTAATAATATCCATACCGCTGAAGATCTCCCCGGGCACAGTAGCATAGGAAAAAGTTACAGAGTAATTGAGGGCCTCATCAACGCCCCAACCCTGCCAGAAGATAAATGAAATTATGTTGAGTGCGATGAGGATATAATTGACAAAAGGCACTATTTGCCGGCCACTATTATCATCACCAATGGGAATCGGTAACATGAATGCTCATATTGCAAACGACGTACCGTGTTATTTCTTCTGTCCTGAATCGCGAATCTTTTTTGTCTTACGCATATATAATTCAGTTAGCAAGATTGCTATTACCAGCATGGCGGCATGCAAAAGCAACCCAGTGTTCTCAGCCCGGCTCAAGGCATCTGGTCCCGGCTTAGCCTGGAAATCCAGTAACCAGATTGCATGATCTCTTGATTTCATCCCTGCCAGGGCCTGGCTGGCGTTGGCGGCGACATGAATACCAAGTGGCATGGCAATGCCACCGGAGCGGATTGCTGCAAGACCGAAAACGTAAGCCCATACTCCGGGGCCGAGCAAAGAGCTCATTATGTCCTGGCCACCTATCATATGATAAGCTGCAAAAGCCAGCGCAACAACTAATTGTATCATGCGAAAATTAAGCCTTTCATTAAGTCTTATAAATGGATAGGATCTGAAAGCCAGTTCTTCCATTAAGGCAAGTGGCACGATGGCTAAATATCCAATTGCCGTTATGGGCGTGAAAACAAAAGCATTGTTTGTTTTAAGTTCGAGTTCACTGAACATGATGAGGACCGAAATCATGATCACACAAATGACCGTACCAATCACATAACCTGATAAAAACCTGGTTATTGATGCCGGTTCTAAGACCAAACCTATTTGTCTGAAAGTCTGTTTTTCACGCCTGAGAAATACATAAACTGTGATTACCGCCGCAGTTGTACCAACTATGCCAAAAATCAATTGAGATACCGATTTGTTGAAGAGCGGAACCAAAAACGAGCCGCCCAGAAAAAGCAGACTCATAAACATCATCCAGAACAACACGGATCTAAGGATGGCAGAAACCTTTGGGTCTTTAAGGAATGAGCTTATTGTCGTTGCGTCCCCGGAATGAGCCAGCCGTTTTTCCATTGATATTTATTAAGTCTCCAAAGGAACCAAATACGACAGACTGACAAAATAAAATCGACAGAAGGCCTGTTTTTTCCAACGAAGCTTTGATCAGCTTATGCGCGGTTACGATCAGGAAATCGTTCATTAATGAACACCGCCGGTCCAGGTAAAATATGAAACAAGCTGGTAATCTTACAGTTCGCTAAATGGCACAGCAGTTGGACTAATGAATGATCCTACTAATAGGTCCACTAAATGGTGCCTTTCAATTTCAGCCTGGGAGTCCGTAACATCTGGAAGAACAAAGTTTTTTCATTGATAAACATCAGCGGCCTTGCCCTCACGATGGCCGCTTGCCTCACGCTGGCACTGTTTCTCAGGAATGAATGGAACCACGACAGCTTCCACGAGAATATTGATTCAATTTACAGGATAACCGGATTGTTGGAAAAGGACAGTAAAATCTATCGAACTGCGTCCACGGAAATTGCCGCAGGTGAATTGATTCAAAATGCTCAACCGGATCTTATTAATATGGTCAGGTTCGCCCAACTGACGGATATAGTCAGGAGTGGAAACCGGAACTTTGAAGAAAATCAGATCCTGTTTACTGACAATGCTGTATTTACGGTTTTCAATTTTCCGCTTCTTAAAGGTGATCCCCGCAACGCATTACTTTCTTCGAAAGATGTTGTGATCACCGAAGCCATGGCCGACAAGTATTTCGGATCGCAGTGGAGAGATGATGAATCAATTGTTAACCGGTCATTTAAATTACTGAACCACGGAGAATTCAGACTTGCGGGTATCGCTAAAAATTTACCTGCCAACTCCAGCATAAGGTTCGACTTTCTCCTACCATTCAGTTCCATGTCTGCTGACAACAAAGATCCGATCAACGGCGAACCAAAACTTGTTCATACCTATGTGCAGCTGGCAAAAGGAACGGATACTAAATCTTTAGGAAACAAACTTAAGGACATCTGGAAGCTTCCTCCCGGCTATACAAAACTGGATATAGAGCTGCAACTACTGCGGGAGCAGTACCTGCGATCATCGTTCGATCTACATACAGACTGGGGCAAAAGAAGTGATATCAGCTATGTCCGGCTTTTTTCAGCGGCCGGTATGGTTCTATTAATAATAGCCCTGGTCAACTTTATCAATCTCACCACTGCGAGATCATTAAAAAGAGCCCTGGAAGTGGGTATGCGGAGACTGACCGGCGCGTCGCGCGCAGAATTGGCCATACAATTCCTCGGGGAGTCAATGATCGTTTCGATCATAGCTGGAGTTGTTGCCCTCATTTTTGTTACGGCTTCACAGGAATGGCTTGCAGGGTTTACCGGCAACGTATTCTATGATTGTTTATCGAGCTCGCCGATCCTGGTTCTCTATTTTTCATTCATTTTGTTTGTTGGTCTAATAGGTGGTTTATACCCGGCGTTCATATTATCCGCATTCAGTCCCGCAAATATCATCAGAAGAAAATGGAGCAATCAATCAGGAAAAGTCTTTAGGCAGATATTGGTTGTTTGTCAGTTCGCCATCTCAGTGACGCTGATCACCTGCACATTTTTTGTGTACAGGCAGATAAATTTTATAAGGCATAAGGATCTTGGTTTTCACAAAGAGCAATTGATGAATCTACGCCTTGCCGGAAAACTAAAATATAATTCAACAGTACTTCGCGAAGAACTCGAAAAGTTACCCGGCGTAATTAGAACAGCAGCATCAACTATTTCACTTTTGGAAGATACAAACGCAGGATTTATACATTGGAACGAAAGTAAATCACCCATGAAGATCTCTGCCATCTATGCAAATACTGATCATGATTTTATTCCCGTACTTGGCCTCGAACTGTTGGCCGGTTTAAATTTTCCGAAGCAACTGAATGATGACACTGCGGCCTTCATCATCAACGTTTCTGCGGTAGAGGCGATGGGAGAAACTATAAGCGGTGTGATAGGCAAACCTATCCTGTGTAATGAAATGCCAGGCTTAGTCACAGGTGTGGTCAAGAATTTTCATTTTAAGCCACTGAAGACAGGAATCGAACCATTTATCTGCGGTTACCAGCCAAAAAGCGGTTACTCAAATATGTTTGTCAAAACGCATGAGGTTGATTCAGAGAAATTGATCAGGCAAATGGAAAATGTTTACACTCAATTTGAACCTGATATTCCATTCCGGTTTACAATTCTGCGTGATGCGCTGGAAAAATCATATACAGAAGAAAAGCGCATTGCCTCCGTAATCATGCTTTTTGCGGTGCTCACTATATTTATTGGTTGTTTCGGACTCTTTGGTCTTACACTTTATTCATCGGAAAGAAGGATTAAAGAAATCGGGATAAGGAAGGTATTGGGCGCAGGAATAAATTCCATTGCTACAACCCTTACGAAGGATTTTATGCTACTCGTTTCATTGGGGATCCTAATAGCGATACCGGTAGCCTGGATGCTGATCAACAGTTGGCTGGAACAATATGCTTACCGCATTGAAATCGAATGGTGGGTATTTGCAATTGTAGCAATGATGGTACTTCTGATTGCCTGTATTACAGTGGGGCTTCAAAGCCTGGCGACGGCAAAAATTAATCCCATAAGGGTTTTGAGATGCGAATAAAGGCCGGGGTTATTCCTAATTTGGGAATCACAAAAAAAATAATCCCGTTTACTTATTGATTACCAATGAAAGCCCGCGAAATTCATAAATATTCAACCAGGACTTGTATGTGTTTGAAGCAAAAAAGCGTTTAATGGGAACAATCCGTAACCCTAAACCCCAAACCCTTGAAACCCTTAGAGTATTTGTATTTCAACATCTACAATCATTGCTATCAACGCAGTGATCATTCCGGCGATTTATTATCACGATTCCAGGCCATGTACCTGCTTTCCTTTTCTACCGGTGGATGGGTATTATTTTTTCAGGCGATGTACCTGCGTACGATAAAACATTCATGGTTCACATCGAAAGATGGCGCTATGACTTTCGCTTTATCTGTGTACCTCGTGACCGCGATGATCTTCCACCGGATATTTATTGTAAACGAAAAGGACCAACAGATCCTGAGTAAGTATGAATCAGCGTGGAACAACAATCCAAACAAAAAACGCGACTTACTGATCTCGATCATTATCATCACGGTTCCGTATGCTTTGCTTGCCTCCATGTCATTGGTGTTTCCAAGGAACCAGTAAACCAAATTGCTTATGACCATGAACCGATTCATGGTCATAAGCAATAACAATTTCATCAGAGAAACATCAGCGCTTCAGGATATTTCCATCAACCAGTTTTTTCATCAGCACCTCGCGGTGCTGCTTTGATAAAGGAATCATCTTGCTTCCGCAAAAAACAAAGTTTGCGTCCACGGCGTTAACCGAGTCGGTATTCACAACCCATGATTTATGAGTCTGTATGAAATGAGGAGGGAGCTGATCGAGCACCGCTTTCAAAGTAATATGTGTCAGCCATTTTTTTTCTGTTGTTGAGATGGAAATATAGTTTTCAAGTGCTTCTATATACAGAATATCGCTAAATATTACTTTCTCTAAACGACCTTCACATTTTATAAATATATAGCCTGGTGCAACAACTGCCCTGCTCTCAAAATATTCAGCGGCCTTGTTTGCGGACTTAAGAAACCTGTCAAATGAGATGGGTTTCAACAGGTAATCCAGCACATCAAGTTCAAAACCCTGCAGTGCGTAATTTTCATAGGCGGTTGTCAAAATCACCTTCGGCATAATCCTGGCAGATTTAAGAAAGTCTATGCCGGTAAGAAAGGGCATTTCGATATCAAGAAATACCAGGTCCACTGAACGATGCTGTAAAAAAGTATTTAGCTGTATTGCATCTTCGCAAACACCGGTAAATTCGAGGAAAGGTATACGGGCGACATAGTTCTCCAGTCCCCGTCTTGCGATAGGCTCGTCGTCAGTAATAACACAGGAAATCTTCATATCGGACTTAATTTCAGTTCAGCTTTGTAATAATGTTTGGTTTGCTCAATGGAAAAAGTATGCTTGTCAGGATAAAGGAGCCGAAGTCTTTTTTGCAGGTGGTCATGCCCTATTCCGCCGCCCCTGCTTTGTTGTCGTTCAGGCAGACTATTTTGCACAGAAAAATGAATATCGCTTCCATTCATTCCCGCTTCTATAATTATTCTCAGGTTTCCACCAACATATTTAAATGCATTTTCCACCAGTGGAAGTAAAAGCAACGGATAAATTTTCGCGTTCTTCACCTCTTCCTGGTAACTGATCTGCAAATCGAGAGTTCCTGCCGAACGCTGTTTTTGCAAATGAATGAAATTATTGAGATGCTCCAGTTCCTGTCGCACATCAATCATATGTTGTTGATCGTTTAGTTGGTATCGCAACAATTCAGCAAATTTTTCAACCGTACGTTTTGCTTCCGGCACATCTTCGTCCATTTGAAAATATATCGTGTTCAGGGCGTTGAAAATAAAATGCGGATGATATTGGGCCTTTAGAAAACTTAGTTCAGTCCGGAGATTTTCAGTTTTCATTCTTTCCATTTGTGTCTGTTGCTCGATATAATATTTTAAATAGTGATTGCCACGTAAAATGGCGTAATAAAGCAGTGAATATAACACCGCAATGATGTTGGCAATAATCAGATCCGATTGGCCGATGGGATCTTTGTTCAGGTAATGGATAAACAGTAAAGCAGGATTGATGATTGCCACTATCATACAAAAAACGTAAGCAAACTCTTTTGTTAGATTTTTTACATTGATTAGCGGGCGCGACTTACCCAGGCCTGCAGTGATAACCTGTAACAACCTATAGACCAGGTAAGAAGTCATAATCACAAACACCACTTCAATTGTATTAAATAACCAGGGGCGGTCCCAAAACTGTTCGGAGGAAAAAGTGTCGGTTACAAGGCGTATGCTTACATAAATCACCAGTCCGAATATAGCAGGATTGAGATATGGAAGAATTTTTCGCATCTTAAAATACTTGAATAAAACTTTTGGCTACGATGAATAGCTTTGCCCCGGCCGATGATGAGTAATAGTTCTTAAATGACATCGAATCTTTCAATAGGTTCTCATTGATTCATGATGCGATAATCTGGGTTTGGCATTTGGCCCGCTCTCAATGACTGGTCCGGTGTTTTGTTTTTTGCTCTCTATGTCCGGCGCGGCTGTAGGAGGCGTTTCCATTGTCTTTGCCGGGTTCATTTTACCTCCCATTAAAAAACGCATCAATGCAAACGGACGGATAAATAAATGATATATAAATATACTCGTAATTAAAGTGGTAATCACAATGAATATGTATTTGGACAGGATGGTATCGCCGGTCTTCACCACATAAAAAGCTATCACCACAATTACTGATTGATGCAGGATATAAAAAGGATATGCCGCGCCGTTTAGATAATTCAACGAAACATTGTAACCATTCAGGTATTTCCGGCCGTAGCCGATGATAGCAAAAACCCAACACCAGGCTGTAATGGCATATAGCGACAAATAAGCATAGTTTTTTATTGTCGATGGAAGATCAACCAATTGCTCAGCGGGCTCAAGGTCATTCCAGCGCAGGTAATTTATAAATAAAAATGCCGAAACGGCTGCAGTTAACGAAACCCTGCGATTTCGTTCAAGGCTTAATACCAATGCAGGAAAACGGAAAATGAAGAAGCCTGCGACAAAAAATAACAACCAATAAATAAACCAGCACCAGTCATTTACCAGGTTATGGGTCTGGGGGAAATGTCTTACCATGGCGACAAAAAGTATCACAGACGGAATCATCACTAAATAGATTTTTTTTCCAGTCGGAAGTAGATTCAGCCAGGGAAAATTGCCTTTTACTTTGGTCGTCAACCTGACCAGCGGTGCAAGTAGCAGGTCATACACAAAAAGATATACAATGAACCAGAGATGGTGCCAACTGATGTTTCCCTGCGGGTAAGCCCCGCTTGTGAGAAGGGAAGCATAGAAGTCTGTCAGGCTTCCCTTGAAGCCCTGGTTCAGCCTCTCCATGTACACCTGGACCGGTACAATAAATACGATGCCGACAATTACCGGGATCATTAATCTTTTAAACCTAAGCCAAATGAACTCACCACCTGTTTTCCGTTTCAGTATAAAATGTGCAACCGCCCCTGATATAAAAAACAACAGCGGCATCCTGAAACGGCTTAAAAAGAAGTTGAATTCAAGGAATAGACTGGAGGTTTCATTGTTTTTTATATGCCAGTCACTTTCTGCTGCAAATGGCATAGCACTATGAAAAAAAAGCACACCGATAATTGCGCCGATTCTTAACCAGTCGAGGTAATACAAACGATTTGAGTCCTGCATTGTAATTTTTTACAAACATAAACGCAGGTTCAATGTGCCGAAAAATGCTTTGACCAACACTATCTTTTTGTTGACCAAACTGCTTAGACATAGCTTAACCACCACTGCCTGTGAGTTTGTTTATATCTTCCAAACCAGGCACAGAGAGGATACAAGGCAGCCACGACCAATATCCACATGCCATAAGCAGCGGAAAGCGACAGACCTTCGCCGGGAACAATAAAATGAAATGGAAATGACGGTAAACCCTTTACGCCTTCTGCGAATGTATGCCCGCGTAACAGGAACATCATCGCAGTCAGTGCGTGTAAAATATAGAAATGGAGTATATAATAGAAGAAGGGCACCCGACCATATATCGTAATCACTGACACAAATTTTCGCGGCAAGTGCTGCAGGAAGCTCAGTAATACCAGGGCAGGACCAAGGGTCATGCAGAGATATAGCAATGAAGGTGGATATTTCTGTGTGTTCAGAAACGAAAGAACGGTAAAGCCCGGTGTCCTCTGTGTAGACCAGTGCAAGGGATCCCCATAAAGATTGGTGTATCTCAAGACGATAAACAGCAAAATGGCAGCAAGCCCGATATAACGCGCAACCAGGGGCCTTGGTGCACCATTGGCCCCGCTTGTATAAATCTTCCCGAATGCATAACCAATCATCATTACACCCGTCCAGGGAACAAACGGATAGAAGATACCAAGAAAATGTTCTTCCGAAATGGGTAACATGGCAGGACGGTGTACCAGGTTATAAAACACCGAAGCAGGTGCAGAGGAAGAACTTTCTAAGAAATCAAGTGAATTATGGCCAAACACTATCAGCAGGCCAATGGCTGTCAACAAAGAGAAAGGTAGCCAGATACATGCGGCAAGGATTATCATGCTGATTCCCATTGCCCAGATTACCTGCAGAATGATGAGTCCGAAATGAATGTCAAAGGTTATCCCGAAGCTCATGATGACGAGGTCAACTACGATGAGCCAAAGCCCCCGCTTCAATAAAAATGCAGACAGCTCCTTTTTTGACTTACGAAGCGACTGTAAATAAATGGAAGTACCTGAAAGGAAGACAAACACCGGTGCGCAAAAATGGGTGATCCACCTGGTGAAAAAGAGTGCCGGGGTTGTTGTCGCCATATCCACCGGATCACTCGTAAAAGCAGCACTATGAAACATTTCCCGGGAATGATCGAGTGCCATGATAATCATAACCAGGCCTCTCAGTGCGTCAATCGAAAATAAACGGTGGGCAGTCAGATTTTTTTCAGTTGATAAGGTCATGGGCAGATATTTATGGAACGATGCCGGTTTCCGTAGGTTCAGAAAAACCGGAAGATAAGACTCTCAGCAAAATATCTGTAATGATCTGACCAGGATCAGGATAAAGATAGCAGCCCGGATCAGGGGCTGGAGGGTACAGAAGCACTGCCCGTAACAAACTAATTACGAGAATACCCTTACAAAAACTTGTAAAAATCTAATATTATAGATACTTTGTTCGGATGAACGTAAGAATTGCCAGTTTAGTATTGGGCGCCCTCACTTTTTTCCTCTGCTGTTGTCACAAAAGCGAAGAAAGCGCCCAATCTTTGGGTCAGCAGACTAAGTCGGCAAATGGCAAACCAACTAAAATCATATTACTTATCGGGGACGGAATGGGAACCGCCCAGATTTTTGCGGGGCTTACAGCAAACAAAGGAAAGCTCAATATAGAGCGATGCACCGCTATCGGTTTTCATAAGAGCCAGTCCTTTGATCAGTACGTGACTGATTCAGGTGCCGGGGCTACGGCATTCTCGACAGGTTCAAAAACAAATAACGGATCAATCGGCGTAGATGCAACAAGAATATCGAGGCCAACAATACTGGAGATTGCTGAAAGTTATAAAAAGGCTACCGGCATGGTCACAACCTGTTCCATCACACATGCCACACCTGCAGCATTTATCGCACACCAGGTATCGCGGACACTGGGGGAAGAAGTGGCTATGGATTTCCTGAAAACAGATATTGATGTGTTTATCGGGGGAGGTAAAGATCATTTCGCCCAAAGAAAAGATGGTAAAAACTTATTGGATAGCCTCAGAAAAAGAAATTACCAGGTAGTGGAATCCTTTCCCGAGATCACAAAAATTACCTCTGGTAAGCTTGCCGGTTTCACCGCCAATGCAGAACCGATAAGGATGATTGATGGCAGAGGACCCCACCTCGTACAAGGCACCAAGACTGCATTGACCATTCTTAACAAAAACCCTAATGGATTTTTCCTCATGGTCGAAGGATCGCAGATTGACTGGGGATCTCATAATAATGACGCAGCTTACCTGACTTCTGAACTTATCGATTTTGATGAGGCTGTGGGTGTCGCTCTGGATTTCGCCCAAAGAGACGGGAACACGCTTGTAATTGTCACCGGTGACCATGAAACAGGCGGCTTATCACTTATAAACGGTGACATGAAAGCTGGTACAATTGAAGCAAAGTTCTCAACCAAAGGACATACCGGGGTTATGATACCGGTTTTTGCCTATGGCCCCGGCGCTGAAAGATTCATTGGCATTTATGAGAACTCTTCCATCTTTGACAAGATGCTTGCCGCATACGGGTTCAAAGATTAATTCTCCGCCTGGTATTAATTACTTACCATGGAAATGGTGAGTCAATGTTTTCTGACTCACCACTCCAGGCTGATAATTTTTGAATTATTTTATAGGTTTTAGCAAAACGGCATCCGCCAACACCACGCCATCGGCTCCTTTTGTGGTGATTTTGATAAAAGGCTTTTTCGTTTTTGACAGTTTGTATCTTCCAAGATGAATCCATTCACCGGATGTTTGTCCCAGGGCAACAAGCTCCGATAATTTCACAGGGATCTCAGTTTCTTTAGCTCCATCATAAACCACGACAGTTATAGTTTTTGCAAGGTCCTGGTATTTGGGAAGAAAATAAGCATATACCTCGTAACTGCCATCTTTGGAGATTACAGGATTGAATTTCACCGATGATCCAACCGCGCCTTTTTCAGCAATAAGCGTTGAAGGACCAAAACCAACATTTTTCTTTATGCTCCAGTTTCCGCTCAACTCAACTAATGATTTATCATCGTTATCGATCACAATCTCAGGTGTGCTTCCATCGGCAAGCGGATTCGATCTTAATGCCGATTGAAGTTTTTTGATATCAACTTTCTGAACACTTGATCTGGCATCGATCGCCTGCACCGCGGCAAAAGCAGCAGATTGTCCCAACACCATAAATACGGGTTCCATCCTGATTGAACCGTATGCAATATGACTGGCAGACAGGCAAACAGGAACAAAAAGATTTTTACAGTCGCTTTCTTTAGGTATGATTGAACCATAGGAAATAGGATAAGGTGGAAAACCACCAATCTGAACATCACCTTCATTTTTTACCATTCCATTAACCACCAGGCGCTGACAATTATGGGAGTCCATGGTATAAGCGGCCATCCCAACACCATCCTGAACCACTTCTTTGCCCTCGCAGTTTGCCTGGGTCATCACATAATGGCCAACCATTCTTCTGGCTTCTCTTACATACATCTGCGGGCTCCAGTTGCCGTTATCGGTGTACTCATCTTTAGGATAACCCCATTTCTGCATAGAATCACGGAGATGTGAAGGCATGCGCGGATCATGACCAATGAAATACAACAGCCCTTTATTGTAGTCTTCATGATCTTTCTGAATTTTCTTTCTTGTGGCATAATCGGCTTCAGGGAAACTGTAGTTCATCCCGATCATATCAGTAGAAAACGGCCCGGTATTATTAATATCCGTTTTGTTATTGGGCATGAGATCGAATTTCAGGAAACCCCAAAGATTTCCTGCAGGCTTCTTTTCAAGGTAACGAAGAAGAAGTTCGTATTTTGATGCATCATAATTATCCGGCTTTGTGATAGGTATCATATTATCTGGCCGGTTAGTCAGGCAGATGCGAAAATTGTACGCCTGTACTTTATTATCTCCTGATCCCTGAGGTGCCAGTGCAGCATCAGAGATACCCCATAACAAACCACTGTTTTTATCTCCCGGTATTTTATACGGATCTATGCCATCTGGAAACTGGTGCTTATTCAACAGCTGTACACCATTGTATGTTTCACCGTATTTTTTATTATCCTCCCTTCCGACCGTATACGATACCCCGGCTTTCGCCATCAGGTCCCCTTCATAAGTACAATCCATAAACATCTTCGCCTTAACGGTTGCTTTTACATTCGCCACAGCTCCTGTTGCACTAAATGTAGCTGAAACGAGGTAACCATCTTTTTTGACAACATCAGCAAGCTGGTGTTCATAAAGTACCTTCACACTTGCATTTTTGATATATTCTTTAAGAATATTTTCAGCAACATGAGGTTCAAAGATCCACTGCTCCAGTTTGCCATAGTGATTTCCGATTCTGCGGTAAAAATCAAGGGAAAGGCCGGAAATAGCATATTTGTTACCAATATCTGTGTATCCAAGTCCGCCGGTGGTCAGGCCACCGAGGTGCCTCCCGGGCTCAATCAACAATACTTTTTTGTTCAGACGGGCTGCAGTATATGCGGCGATAACTCCGGCAGAGCTGCCTCCATATATACAGATATCTACTTCTGTGATCGCCTGGCCTTTTACCGAAGGAGACAGCAGCATTAAAAAACTACCCAGGAAAATAAAAACATTTTTATACAATTTCATTTGATCTGAACTTATTAGTTGAAAAATTGATGTGGTCGTTGCAAGGTATGCGGAATTCTGATCGATGGGGGTGATGGTTAAAATATGATTAGATTTCAGATCCAGCCAGCGTAATAATACGCGAAAAGGGCAATAAAACCCATGATTCCGGAAATCTGACACAGTTTTTGTTAAGTAGAAACATACACAAAATCCAAAAATATACGTTACCTCATACCGGACCTATCCTATCCTACAAATAACAACCATTTTATATGAAAAACCTGTTTCGGTTACTGACACTGATTACTATCTCTGTTATCTTATTCTCCTTCAATTTTTGGCAGAAAGACTTTGACACGGCGCGTCGGCTTGCCACTGAAAAAAATCAACTAATTCTCTTAAACTTTTCAGGATCAGATTGGTGCGGTCCATGCATCAGGATGGAAAAGGAAATATTTGCCACTGAAACCTTTCAGAAGATGGCCGAAGCTAACCTGGTCCTGCTCAACGCAGACTTCCCACGTATCAAAAAAAATCAACTCAGCAAGGAACAACGTAATGCTAACGAGATGCTGGCAGAAAAATATAATCGTGAGGGAAAATTTCCATTTACGGTCCTTATGACTCCTGAAGGCAACGTGATCAAAACCTGGGAAGGACTTCCTGATGAAGATGCCGAAAAGTTTACTTCGACGATAAAGAAGTTATGCGATGAACACTAACCTGGTTGCCTTACCACACTTACAGGAAATAAAAAGATCAGCGAAGTTGATGGGAAACAACTTCGGAATTATCGTGGTGGCCAGGGACCCCGATTGGGCAAACGAAAGGATAGACAGCGCAATCAGGGAGATAAAAAGGATTGAACAACTGTTGACTACTTTTTCCGAAAGTAGTGAAACATGCCGCATCAATGCAAATGCCGGCTTATCTCCTGTTCGCGTTTCAGAAGAAGTTTACAATCTGATAGAAAGATCCATACGCATTTCATCCTTAACTGACGGCGCATTCGATATCAGCTATGGGTCGCTTGATAAATCCTTATGGAACTTCGACCGGTCCATCACCAGTCTTCCCGATCCGCAAACAGCCATGCAGATGGTTAAACTGATCAACTACCGGAATATAGAACTCGATCAACAAGCATCTACTGTATTCTTAAAGCAAAAAGGCATGAGGATTGGCTTTGGTGGAATCGGCAAAGGCTACGCAGCTGAAATGGCCAGGGCGCTGATGATGCGGGAAGGTGTTGAAAGTGGAATTGTAAATGCCTCAGGAGATTTGATTACCTGGGGACGACAGGCGAATGGCAACGCATGGACCATTGGAATTGCTGATCCTGATAACGCAGCGCTTCCGTTCTCATATCTTAATATATCCGATGTTGCAATTGCGACTTCGGGTAACTATGAGAAATATGTTGTGATCGATGGTAAAAAATATTCACACACTATAAACCCGAAAACGGGTTTACCGGTAACCGGGATTAAAAGTGTAACTGTCATCACAACTAATGCCGAGCTTGCTGATGCCATGGCCACACCTATAACGGTAATGGGCATACGCGCCGGTCTGAACCTCGTCAACCAGATGCAACATATTGCATGTATCATAATAGACGACGATAACAATATTTATACATCAAAAAATATACATCTGCATGAAGCGGCCGCAATATCCTGTTAAATCAATTTCTGCTCACGGGTCTATACCGACTCTGATTACCGCTGCCGCAATTTTGCTTACTGCCTCATGCACGACGGTAAAAGAGTATCAAAAAAACAAACTGAACGATTCAGAGATGAGCCTTGGTAACCGGAAAGTTGAAAAGTCAGAGCTTAATTTTCAATCTTACCGCGAAGGCGCTTCCGGCGCTAATTCAGGTAAAAGTGGCGGAGGATGCGGGTGCAACTGAAGCCAATACTGAGCCGTATGGGATAGATTGACCAGGATTAACATCCAATAATGTTGAGAAGCCAAAACAAAACTGATGAAGAGAATTTTTCTTACTGCCGCAGGACTCCTCTCCCTGCTCCAGATATTTGCACAAAGAAACGACAGCGGCCTCCAGAGCCGGGATCAAAACAGTGACAACAGTTTTCAAAGCCGAAAACTGAGCAGTGACAGTGGTTTCAAGAGCCGTAAGCTCAGGATCGATGAGATCAATCTCGTGTCCAGTTACTATAAGCAGGATGGAAACAATGCTGCAGTCACTGGCGGCATCGGTTCACAGAAGTTGACCGATTTTGCCAATGTGATTGATATAAACCTTATCAGTTTCGATAGAAAGCAAAGAAAACATTCCATCGCTATTGAGATGGGCGTTGATCACTATACATCAGCTTCATCTGACCGGGTAGACCTCAAGGCAAATTCATCAGCATCAAGTTCAGATACCCGGTTATATCCCTCTGTTAGCTGGTCCAGACAAAATGATAAAAAAGGTACATCAATAGGTGCCGGCTTTTCTTATTCCGGTGAATACGACTATCAGTCTTTTGGTGGAAACATAAACTTCTCTGCCAAATCAAAAAATCGCAGCGGAGAGTTCAGTGCCAGGTTCCAGGCGTTTTTTGACGAGGTTACTAAAATTATACCTGTTGAATTACGAACAGGCGCAAGCACCGACAAATTGCCGGCCGAAAAAAGCGCCAGGAATACATTCGCAGTAAGCATGTCCTGGTCACAAATCATCAATAAGGAATTGCAGGTAATGATACTCGGCGACATTATACAACAGGAAGGTTATCTCGGTCTGCCATTTTACCGCGTATACTTCAGGGATAGATCGGTACACCAGGAAAATTTACCTGATAACAGAACCAAAATTCCGTTAGGCTTGAGAGCATCTTATTTTGCAGGCGATAAAATTATTGTAAGGACATATTTTCGCTATTATATAGATTCCTGGGGCATCAAGTCGAACACGGCGAGTTTAGAAGTGCCTGTCAAGCTTTCTCCTTTTATTTCGATAAGTCCGTTTTACAGGTGTTATACTCAATCAGAGAGTAAATACTTTGCGCCTTACCAGGAACATACAAACGAGGATATATATTATACGAGCAACTATGATCTTTCGAAGTTCAGCAGTTCTTTTTTTGGTGCTGGAGTGAGACTCGCCCCGCCGACAGGTGTCTTTGGTATGAAGCATGTTTCGGTGTTCGAAATCAGGTATGGTCACTATTCAAAAAACATCGACATGAATGCAAATGTCGTCACGCTGAACCTGAAATTTAAATAACAGGCGACCCGATCTTGTGAACATACGGACAAATCATTCAATCACAGTGATAAGCTTATCAGAACCTGAATCTTCCAGCACACCAAAAGAATCGCAACATTCCGCCGGGAGCCTTAATTCCCGCAATAGCTTTTCGAAGGCTGTAATGCCATCTTCTGAAACCGCCACCAGCAGCCCACCACTGGTCTGTGGGTCACTTAAGATATTCTGTGCATCAGACCGAAGCGCACTCACTTTGTGCCCGTAACTTTTCCAGTTTCTTACAGCGCCTCCTGGTATACATTGCTGAACAAGATATTCATGCAAGGAAGGGATAACAGGCACCTTTTTAAATTCGATGGTTGCGGTAAGGCCGCTGCCTTCGCACATTTCAGCAAGATGGCCAAGCAGGCCAAAGCCGGTGACGTCCGTTAATGCTTTTACATAATCCAGCTTACCAAAAAGTTCTCCCGGCTTGTTCAAAGTAGTCATGCTCTTCAATGCCAGCAATTGGTCCGCTGGTTGTAATAACCCTTTTTTTTGTGCAGTAGATAATATACCGACTCCAAGGGGTTTTGTAAGATATAACCTGCATCCGGCCGTAGCTGTGGAATTTTGTCTCAGATGTTCCTTATTCACTATTCCATTTACTGCGAGACCGAACACGGGCTCGGGGCAGTCAATGCTATGGCCGCCGGCAAGTGCGATCCCTGCCTCTGCGCAAACCGACCTGGCTCCTTCCAGTACTTTTTGAGCGATCTCCGGCGCAAGTTTTTCTATCGGCCAGCCAAGGATGGCGATAGCAAGCACCGGTCTGCCACCCATCGCATATACATCACTGATAGCATTCGCAGAAGCGATTCGTCCAAAGTCGTACGGATCATCCACAATAGGCATGAAAAAATCGGTGGTACTGATGAGTGCAGTGCCATTACCGAGGTCAAGTACAGCAGCATCATCGCGATCCTTATTGCCGACAATCAATCCGGGATCGATGAAAGATGGGATCGGACTATGTAGTATCTTATCCAGCACGGCAGGACTTATCTTGCAACCACAGCCAGCTCCGTGCGAGTAAGCAGTGAGTTTTATATCAGTCAGGTTCAAATTAAATAGTTTGAATGTTGAGTCTTTTATCAATGATTGTTTCGGGATCCATTATTGCATCTAATAATATCCTGGCGTTCTCATGATGATTGAGCGTCTCTAATTTCACGGCGTGGAATATGGCGGGCGTTTTTTGGCTGAGCCCTTTTTTATACGCCTTATCATAATACATCAAAACCTGCCGGATGAAATCTGCCATCCGGTTTTCTTTGATCGCAGCTACCGCCATTTTACATTGTTCTGAGCCGAGGCGTTTTCGTATTTTTTCAGTGGAATCGATCAGGAAGTTTTGGTCGAGGGATCCATACTCGGCGGTTAACGATTCCACCCTGAGCTCAACCGGAAGCTGAATGTTTACAAACCTGCCAGCCTGCATCTGTGTCCAGAATGGCCGGGGTACCTGGCAACGGCCGATATTTATACTTTCATCCTCTACCCATACCCTTCTTGCCGGATCCAGTTTTGACAATGCAAGGCCAAGATTATTTTCGAATTGTTCCTGGGTTGGCTGCACCAGTTTATTCATCGACCCATAAGCGGAACCCTGGTGCGAAGCGATGTCTTCCAGATCGATCACCTGCTCACCCGCCCTGATCAGTTCGTGTAAGATCTTTGTTTTGCCCGATCCCGTCATCCCGCCCACAACACAGACTTCAAAGGGTTTTGCAAATTGCTGATAAATCCAACGACGAAAGCTTTTATATCCACCGGTAATTACGTGCACATCAAATCCATACAGGCTAAGTGCCCAGGCAACTGCGCCGCTCCGCATACCACCCCGCCAGCAGTGCACGGCAACTTTTTTATCGGGAGCGATAACCAGCGCGTCCCTGATCAGGTTGGACCATTTTGGCCCTACCAGGTCAAAGCCAAGCAGGATAGCAACCTCTTTACCCTGCTGTTTGTAAGTTGTGCCCACCTGGACACGCTCCTCGTTCGAAAACAACGGAAGATTACAGGCACCGGGAATATGTCCATGGGCAAATTCAGCAGGCGTTCTGACGTCCAACACCCGGATTTCAACCTGGGAATGTAAATACTGAGAAATCGTGATTGAGTGGAGCATATTATTCAAAAGCCGAATTAACCCGGAATATATAATTCTTAGCTTAAATTAGTTACCCGGCAAAGATAGCCAGTTACCCGGCAAAGATAGCGACAGTTTGATGACCAGGCTCAACCTTCATGTGCTGTTGCTTCCTGGCCAGGGCATTATCAGTGAGGGCTTTGGACTAAGGATGAGTATTCAAAAAAATTGTGGTCAATATAAATATATTGCTCTATATTATGATTGTTGAAGCACTTGTGACATTATTTACACGCGATCTGAAAAAACTGAGGACGGAGATGGCATCTTACAAGGATGAGGACAGGATCTGGCACTATGAAAAATCGATATCAAACCCGGCGGGAAATCTGTGCCTTCACCTGATTGGGAATTTAAAAACATATATTGGCGCCGGCATAGGTCATTACCATTATGTCCGGAACAGGGACCTGGAGTTTTCTGCAAAAAATGTCTCCTTAGCCGTCATGATAAATGAGATTGATGAAACCATCACCATTGTTGAAAACTCATTGCGAACATTAAAGGACAGCGATATGTCCCATGAGTTTCCCGTGTTGATCTGGGATGAGCCAAAGGACATGTGTTTTACATTATTACACTTATTGTCGCATCTCAATTACCATCTTGGCCAGATCAATTATCATCGCAGGTTATTGGAGAATTGATAAATAATTATCCTGGAAAACCACTAATGAATTGCTATATGAAAATAATCAAATTGATCCTGCTCATTATATTTGTTGCGGGTGCGGCGCATGGAGAAGATGGGTACAGGCTCTGGCTGAGATTCGATAAGATAAAAAATGTAACCCTTTTACAACAATACCGCAATGCTGTTTCCGGTTTGCATATCACCGGCAAATCTGCAACAATGAAGCTTGCGTCAGATGAACTGCAGACTGCGATGTCCGGGTTACTGGACCGCCCGCTGGCTGTGCATGCAAAACCCGAAAATGGATCTCTTTTGGTTGCCACAAAACCGGAAGCATCAGCCGGCATTAATACATCCGGCATCAATTATCAATCGCTCGGCACAGAGGGTTTTGCTATACGAACAATTAAAGTGAATGACAAAAATGTCATTTTTATCACTGCGAACAGCGATATCGGGGTCCTTTATGGTACCTACCATTTTATCAGGCTGATGCAGACGAACCAGGACCTGGGCAATCTAAATATAACATCTGTACCAAAAATCCGACTGCGAATATTGAATCATTGGGACAATCTTAACCGGACGGTGGAAAGAGGTTATGCAGGCCTTTCACTCTGGAACTGGCACACACTTCCTACGTATATTGATCAACGTTATATTGACTATGCAAGGGCAAATGCTTCTATCGGGATAAATGGAACAGTACTGACCAATGTAAATGCAAACGCCCTGATCCTTACCGGACCCTACCTGCAGAAGGTTGCTGCACTGGCAGATTTGTTTCGTCCCTATGGCATCAGGGTCTATCTCACAGCCAGGTTCAGTGCGCCGGTTGAATCCGGGGATCTTAAAACTGCAGATCCGCTGGATAGTAACGTCCAACGATGGTGGAATCAAAAAGTGAAAGAGATATACAAAGTCGTTCCCGATTTTGGAGGCTTTCTTGTAAAAGCAAACTCAGAAGGACAGCCAGGTCCGCAGAACTATGGAAGGACACATGCAGACGGGGCCAACATGCTTGCCGATGCGGTTTCGCCTTTTGGAGGAATAGTAATGTGGCGCGCATTTGTTTATAGTAACGAAGTCCCTGAAGATCGCGTAAAACAAGCTTACTCGGAGTTTAAACCACTGGAAGGAAAATTCAGAAAAAACGTAATGGTCCAGGTCAAAAGCGGACCCCTCGATTTTCAACCCAGGGAACCTTTTCATCCTTTGTTTGGGGCCATGCCGATAACGCCGCTTATGATGGAATTTCAACTGACACAGGAATACCTCGGACAAGGTACTCACCTTGTATACCAGGGCCCACTTTTCAAGGAGTGCCTTGACGCAGAAACGCACGCAAAACCAGGTGGAGCCCGGGTTTCCGGAATTGTTGATGGAAGTGTTGACAATCAGCAGCTGTCCGGCATCGCAGGAGTCGCAAATATTGGTAATGAAAGAAATTGGACGCACCATCCATTTGCACAGTCGAACTGGTATGCCTTTGGAAAACTTTCCTGGGATCACTCTGTTTCTTCCGAAAGCATAGCAAAAGAATGGGTTCAGCAGACTTTTACAAACGATCCGGTTTTTGTAAATGTTACTGTTAACATGATGCTGAACTCCAGGGAAACGATGGTCAATTATATGACACCCCTGGGCCTTCATCATATCATGGCAACCGGGCATCATTATGGACCAGGTCCATGGGTAAATGATGCCGGGAGGCCTGACTGGAACCCGGTTTATTATCACAAAGCTGATTCAGTTAGTATAGGCTTTGACAGAACGACCACAGGCAGTGATGCTATTTCACAATACCAGGAACCAGTGCGGGCCCGGTTTGACAACAGGGGAACGATTGATGAAAAATATCTTTTATGGTTTCATAATGTCCCCTGGAATGATAAGATGAAGTCTGGCAAAAGCTTATGGGAAGAGCTTTGTTATAAATATAATGTTGGTGTCGACAGCGTCCGATCCATGCAACAGCACTGGGCAAAACTGGAAGGGAAAATAGATAAGGAAAGACACAACCAGGTAAAGATGTTATTGTCGATACAGGAGGAAGAAGCTGTGTGGTGGCGTGACGCCTGCCTGTCTTATTTCAGCAGCGTTTCAGGTAAATCTATTCCTTCAAAGTATGAAAAACCTGCCCACCCGCTTGAGTACTATATGAAGCTTCGGTTCCGCTATGCTCCGGGCATTGGTGGTAATCCGTAAAGCACCCTGATGATATTATTCGTTCCAACACTAAAGAGCCAAACATGAAATCTATTTTAACCGTTCTCATCTTTACATTCAACCTGGCAGCGTTCAGCCTGCAACTGAAGGCTACAGATAATGGTATCACACAAGACTCCACCCCTGGATTAAAAGACTATTACAGTAACTATTTCGCCATTGGAGTAGCGGTGACTCCCCGGGCACTGAAAACAGATGAGGCGGGCCTTATCCTGGCCCAGTTCAACAGCATGACGCCTGAAAACGCCATGAAGATGGGGCCCATACATCCACGGGAAAACGAGTATTACTGGAATGATGCAGATAGCATTGCAGCATTTGCCAGGCAACATAACCTGAAGCTAAGGGGCCACACGTTATGTTGGCACAGCCAGGCTCCTGCCTGGTTTTTCAAAGATTCCGCGGGCAACGCAGTAAGCCGGGATGTGTTATTGACACGTTTGAAGGATCATATCAACACGGTTGTATCCCGGTATAAGGGTACCATTTATGCCTGGGATGTAGTGAACGAAGCTATCTCCGATAAGCCGGATGAATATCTCCGCAATTCTCCGTTTCTCCAGATCATCGGGGAAGATTACATCGAGAAAGCTTTTGAATTTGCCCATGAGGCAGATCCCAAAGCCTTGCTTTTTTACAATGACTACAATGAGATCAACCCCGTTAAACGCGAAAAGATCCACCGACTGGTGAAATCATTGTTGGATAAAGGGGTACCGATTCACGGTATCGGCCTGCAGGGACACTGGGCAATTAACGAACCGACAGCCACGCAACTGGACAGTACCCTCAGGCGATTGGGAGACCTCGGCCTCAAATTACAAATAACTGAACTGGATGTTTCGATTTATCCAAAGGAACATAACGCCAGGGGAAGAACGGCTGTTGATACAGACACCACCTTTAGCGCCGAAAAAGAACAGCAGCAAGCCGATATGTATAAAATGTTTTTCAGTATGTTCAGGAAATATAAACAGCATATTTCCGGTGTTACGTTCTGGAATATCTCCGACAGGCGAAGCTGGCTCGACAATTTTCCCGTTCGCGGCAGGAAGGACCATCCTTTATTATTTACCCGTGAACTCAAACCTAAGAAAGCATACTGGGAAGTAGTAAAATTTTAGAAGGGATATTCACGAGGCGCGCCATTTAAGTTGTGAACTGGAAGTAGATACGGTTGATGAAAAGCAATTATTTTTCAGCGCATACGATTTATCCGTACGCTGCGTTATAGGGTATCTGCAAATTTCTCCGCACCTTCCGAAATCAGCATTTTTTCTCAAACCTATTGGTTGTTTGCAATACTGTTTATCACTTTTTCAACTAAACTGCATGTTAAAGAAACGTTGGTTTCACCTGCTTTCAATCCTTGTTTTTTTCAGCTATTCAGCTGGCGCTCAAATCACTGACACTACCGGGCTATCGACACTCGCGGCGAAAAAGCGATTCCTGACTCCAGTCATCGCTACCCCACCCCCGGAAACCAGGATCACCCTCAAATCATTTTATGTACCCGCAGCCCTGATCACTTATGGAATCGTGAGCCTTGAGAGCCATAATCTTCGACAAATTAACCATAAAGTCAGGGAAGAAATTTACCTGGAAAGCCCAAATAAAAAGGTGCGGGTTGACAATTATCTTCAATACGCGCCCGCCGTTGCCGTCTACGGACTCAACCTGGTGGGTGTAAAGGGTTTAAACAATTTTCGCGACCGGACCCTGATTTACCTTATGTCGGATATCATCCTGAATGTTACCGTGTCGGCCGGTAAAAAAGCCACACGGGAATTAAGGCCGGATGAATCAAATTATTTGTCTTTTCCTTCAGGTCATACTGCGCACGCTTTCGCATCAGCAGAATTTCTGCGGCAAGAGTATAAACATCTTTCCCCGTGGTATGGAGTTGCCGGTTATGCAGTGGCCTTTACTACTGGATATCTCAGGATGTATAATAACAGGCATTGGTTAAGTGATGTGGCAGCAGGTGCAGGTGTTGGAATGGCCTCCACAAAGATCGCTTACTGGTTATACCCGAAGATCAAGAGGATCTTTTTTAATAAGACTAAGTCGACGAACATCATAATGCCATCCTATAGCGATGGTGCCATCGGCCTGAATTTCGTACGCCAGTTTTAAATTTCATCCGCCAGTTTTAACTCTCATCTGCCAGCTTTAAACCTTATCTGCCAGTTTAAACTTTAACTGCCAGTTGTAAACTTTATCTGCCAGTTTCAAACTTTAACTGCCAGTTTTAAACTTTAACTGCCAGTTTTAAACTTCTCTCAGAAATACTTCTGAACAGAAATCCCCTTTTTTTCGAATGGAATCATTGCGGTCTGCATGCAGTACATTTAAGCCCCGGACGCCGGCTTTACTGAGCCGGAAAAATCACATTTACGCAGATCAAAAATTAACCTGATGAAAAAAATCCTGGCATTTTCCTGCCTCCTTTTGCTTTGTACTTCATTTCAGAAAAAAGAAGTCACCTGGGTGGCTATCGGCGACTCAATAACCTACCTGAATGAACATCTGGATGAAACGGGGAACCGCGTTACAAAAGGCTACATGACCCTTATAAAAGAAAAGCTTCCTTCGATCAATTATATCAACCAGGGACACAATGGCTGGACGTCGGCCGGAATTGCGGATAAGATAGAAGAGCTTAAGCTGACACCTGCGGATATTTATACCGTTTTCCTGGGTACGAACGACTGGTGGCAGGGCAGACCGATCGGTTCACTTGTGGATTATCAGCAAAATACCGGCACTAAGACACTTTATGGCTCCTTCCGGGTAATTGTTAATAAATTGCGAAGTCTTAATCCCAAAGCAAAGATCATCCTGATCACGCCACTGCAACGATCAGACTTCGTGTATATAAACAACATGAAAAACAACGCCTTCGGTTCCTATAAGGAAAAAAATGGTCAGTCATTGTCGGCCTTTGCTTCAGCAATAAAAGACATAGGGAACGCGGAAAAAATTGACGTTGTTGACCTCTTTAATAAAAGCGGCATAACGCAAAAGAATATAGTGAATTTCAAGAGGCTCCGTGACCCTGCGTCGGGAGAATATAAAAACTTCAAATATCCGGCGTTTACCACTGTTCCATTCAACCCCGAAACCGATGACTATCCATATCCGCCGGAAGCAATAGACATGACATATGACGGATTACATCCTTCGGATAAAGGTTATGAAGTGATTGCCCGGATGCTGATAAAACTAATGGATTAAATACGCAGCGTTAACCCTGTGGTTGCAATATGAACGGGTACCGGGACGTTATAAAATACTTGCGGACTGCGGCTGCAAGGGCTTCGGTAAGTATAATAAGACACCGCCAACAGTCATCATAAATACCAAAGATGCCCAAAGACCCAAATATCCCGATTTTCCTGGTTGATGATGACGCCCTGTGCCTGAACCTGTATCAGCAGTTTCTTAAACAACTTGGTTATACGCGCGTCTATCTTTATGACAATGGGAGCGATTGCATTGAACATGTTTCCATTCACAAACCGGAAATAATTTTTCTTGATTATAACATGGATGGCCTCAATGGTCTGGATGTGCTAAAAGAAATAAAACAGATCGATGCTTCGATCGTCGTGATATTTATCTCGGGGCAGGAAGAAATCTCGATAGCAGTAAACACTATTCAACATGGCGCGCTGGACTATATAGTTAAATCATCACTCAATTCAGAAAAGTTAAAGAGTATCATGGATCGGGCAGAAAATGCAGTAGTACGCACCGGTCCCGCACCTAAGGCCCAGTCATCATTCCTTAAAAGACTGTTTTCCTGAATCTGATCAATTTGTTTCACTATATGACCCGCAAATCCTTGCGGTTTTTTTTTTGGTAGAAAAAAATCCGTCCTCATGTATTAGACAAGGACGGACAGATATTAATAAGACTTTATTGATTTAGTTTTCTACTATCACTTTACGAACCATGTTAAATCCTGGCTTCCGGAGGCTTAACAAATACATGCCTTTGTTTACTGATCCTGATAATGGGATACTGAAACCGGATGCACTTATCGTTACACTGCCCTGCTGTACGATCTGACCAGACAATGAATTCAACTGATACTGATAGATGCCGGTGAGCGTGTTCGTGAACCCGTATATCGTCTTTAAAGCAGGATTGACGATAGTGATTTCAGCAGACACAGGTTGATCCGGCGAAACTGATACGATTTCTGATAAAGTGGAACGTCCATCGTTATCAACACTTCTCAGACGATAATAAGTCGTGGCCGTCAAAGTTTTTGCGTCAAAAAAATCATAAGCTTCGTTGGCCGCATTGTTTCTCCCGGGCACAGTGCCAATCTTTGAAAATACCAACCCGTCTTCACTCCGCTGAGCTTCGTGATGATTGACATTTACTTCGTTTGTTGTGTTCCATTTCAGCAGTACGCCGGTGTTACTTTTCCGGGCCGAGAAATTAAGCAACTGTACCGGAAGGATCACTGAAACGCTACCGAAGGTAAAAGCACCAAAAGAAGAAATCAGGTTCGATGAAACAGCACCTGTGGAACTTGTGTTACCGGAAGCTGCTCCACCAACCTGGGTCCAGTTGCCGCCAATGTAATTGGCTACCCTGATATCCGCAATACCATAATTTGGCATACTTACTTTTGAATTGTCCCAGTTCATATCCACATTCGCTGAACCACCACTTACCTTATTGAGTTGCCAGTATTCATTCTGATCAACAGTGAAAAGTGGTGACACAACGTTGCCGGTATTGGTAGTGGCACCTGCGAATCTGGCATTAAACACCGTTGATGATGATATGTTACTTACAGCTATCTTTCTTACAACGGTTCCGTTGCCCGTTGGAAATGAAAATGCGGTTGTCCCGGTTTTTCTCACCCAGCCGTTTACATGTCTTGAGTCTGCATCACCACTGTATGATGATCCCGCTTCATAGATCAGGTAGTTTGGGGTAGCAGACGATGAAATGATACCCGACGTAAACGTATGAGCCCCGGCAACACTTAAATCATTGTTCAGCAGGATGCCCGCACTATTACTTGTTACGAGGTTATTTGTTCTGAAAACCTGGGTTCCAATGATCTGCTGCTGTGTGCTTCCATTGAGGTACAAAACGCCGGAACCAGCAGCCATGGACGCCTGGCTATTGGAAATGTTGCCTGTCACGTACATGTTACCATTGTTGGTGAGAGCCGATCCGGATGCATTGGTTAGTGAGCCATTAATATATAGTGTATTGGACGGGCCGGCAATGAACAGGATCCCGGTATTCTGCACGCTAACCTGTGCCTGCAGGCTATAGCCCAAAGCAATCGTTATTGCAAAGAGAATAATATTTGGAAATAGTTTCATAGTGTTTAGTATAAGTGAAAGTGCTCCTTAATGAAGACGCCTCCATTGACTACCATCGGACATAATTTCCAGGAAGTTTCCGGTCGTGTTCTGTATGACGGTAATAGTAGTGGAGGAATTGGTTCTTACAAGTTCGTTTAAAGTTACCGTGCCACCACCATGATTTAATAATTTATAGGTTCTTCCGGGACAGGTTGAAGCCGCAGGCAAGGTCCAATTGACATCGGGATTACCTGTGTTTATCACAACATGATCAGTTGCTTTTATGGTATAGTCGCCTGTACCGGAACGATAAGATAATGACAAAGAACCGTTGAGTGACAGAGTCGAGTTTGGCGCGGTAGTACCAATTCCAACATTACCGGCTCCCGTTATCCTCATCCTCTCCGCTGCTGCAGCCTGACTGGCGCCGGGAGTCGTAAAAAATATAAGAGATTTATTGTTTCCGAGGTTACCGACGGTCAGGTCATTTCCAGCTCCATAGAGATAGGTGTTATTTGCACCGTTTAGAATAGGAACAGCGGTGCTGTTATAAAGACTGGAATTCACTCCCATATCGATATAGTTCGAAGTTTCAGTCCCATTATCGGCCGTGGCAACAAGGTCAGAGCTTGCACTTGTTCCCGACGACCTGTTCTGTACGTTAATCTGCAAATAATTGTCTATGCTTCCTTTACCGGTCATCAGGTTATACGAGGTAGTAGTACCTGCATCGATCAATAATTTTTCAGGATTCGAAGCATTAAAGGCGTTAGATCCGACTGCCATTCTACCGCTTTGCAATCGCATAATTTCTGACATACCATTGAGGTAATGGTAGCTCTTGAAGACCATTGGCTCATCTCCATCATCGCCAATAATAAATTCAAAACCGCCGCTGTTGTTGGTACCGGTTGATCCGAATTCAAAATAATCCGTACCGGCGGAGCTTCCCTTAACCCGGAAGTTTCCGTTAACGTCAGTATACATTTTTGGTTTGTAAAAATCCGCCCCGGCAGCTTCAAACTGGAGTGCAGAACGTATATATGTTACCTTCTCATTGTTGTCGTTGTAATCTGTATATCCCTGTGTAAGACCAAGGGTTTGCCTGCGCCCAAATTCAATAAAAGATTGATTATTGGATTTAAAGATCAGTTGCTTATCATCAGTAGTACCAAGAAAATTGGTTGCGGTATTAATGTTGCTGTTACCAGTCTGGCTCCAGCTTATACTTGAGCTGGTCGGAAGAAAACTTACAATATTCCAGTTAGTGCCATCACTCACAACTGTAACGGTCTGATAAAGGCCGGTAAGTGACCAGTTAGCCAAACCATCGATGGTCTGACCCGAAGTAGTGGCTACTGTAACCGCTGGTGTTGGACCGGTTAGACTCGCATTTTTGATCTGGTAACTTCTGCCGGCGATTGATGCAGCCGTTGGTAAAGTAAGTGTAGCTGCTGTTGTACCGGTAAAAACCAAGACATTGTCGGTAATCAGCGCAGATGAATTCGAAGTAAAGGTCCTGTACCCGGTAGATATAGAACCTCTTACATCCAGGGTAGAATTAGGAGTAGTTGTACCAACGCCTACCTGTGCATAAGACTGAGCTGTGCAGGAAAGCAGAATCAATGAGATAATTGGGATTTTCATAAAGACAGTTAATTAGTAGTTTGAAGGAATACTTACAACGGGGGTAATAACTTTTAATTTGATCTCAGCATTACCGTTTCAAAATTTAAGTCCATCACCTACCGTACGATAAGTGGATACATGGAGCAATAGAGCTTTGCCGCAGAGCCAGTAAAATACTATGGATTTTGAACCAGAACAGGAGTAGGTTTCTTTTTTGCAACACTTCCATAAGTGAAGGCCCAGTTAAGGCCCACTACAAAATATCTTTCGTCTGCGAAAGGATTAAAACTGTATACAGGCAGGTTCCACTGCTTATAAGATAAACCAACCAGGATGCCTGGTTCGTTCAATGAAAGCGAACGGTACATCTGTGTATTCTGCAGACTGACTCCTGCATATAACCATTGAAGTGGTTGATAGGAAAGCTCCGACCAGCTAAAGAAATAATTATAAATCCTGTTGTCGGCATTCATACTGTATTGCGACTGAGAAGAAAAATTGAATCCCCTGAAGTCAAATTCAGTGTTCAACGCAAATGAGCCACCACGGCTCCTTCCCGCCATCCCGCCGATCATTGGAGTAATGGAGTACGCCAGGTTTCTTTCGCCTGAAAAAGTACGACCTGCATACAATGAAAATGTATTCAGTTCATCATAGTTATACCTTGCCTCGGCATACCAGTTGGAATTTGTTTTGAAATGAGCGATGGGAACCAATGCCCCGGCCTGACCCGCCCCGACGTAAGAATACTGTTCAATACCTAATTCATGTTGCGAAAAAGTTCCGGAAGAGATCAACAGCAGGAATATGATTGTCAGGATGCGACGCATATTTGTTGCTCCGGTTGTTTAAGTTCCACAGCATACATTTCGCTTGTAACAACATCTGCATTTATCAAACGGTCGAATATCGAAATATCTTTGAGATATGGATTCCACCCGAATACCAGTTCATTTATGGGTCGCCAAAGGATAACCCAGCTAAATACCTCCATTGCATTCTCAAAAATGGAATGCATGGTTTCATTGGTCATTGTGAATGCTGCGAGGATCAAATGACAGATTACCACCATGGACAAACTGAATCCAAGTAATTTATAGGAGCTCTTTTTGAATTTTGTAAACTGGGATTCTTTGATTGATTTCTGAATGGAGAAATGCCGGCGAACAGCATGGATCAGGGGTTCCACAAACTTCTTATCAGATTCTTTTTTACACACCAGTTTATACCTGATCACTGAATATCGCTTAATAGCGACGATTGACGACATTATGTATTGCTCGAACTCCTGGTTTAGCTGCCGCTTATATAATGGAGAGGGATCGTGAATGTTGAAATAGGAATCAATGGTATCTTCATCAACGGTAAGATATATGGTAATTCGCTTAAGTAACATGTGGGCGGTCCGGATAACTTTTAAATCGCCTGAATTTTACAGTTATACATGCAGCATGATCCAGGACTTCGGATATACTGATCAAACGAACACTCACTGCAAAGTATTATAAGTCAGGGATGCTTTATTGCCGTTATAAGTGGAAATATTTACAAAGAATCAACACCGATTGCTATTTATTTTTCGATGCGCGCTGACTGAGGTACAGATGCCAGAGCATCATCGTGGCGATGGTTCTGTAAGGTTTCCAATGATTACTGATCGCAAGCACCTGGTTTTTGCCGGAGTCTGCACCCAGCCCCTTTAACGATTTAAGTGAATTTACAGCAGCCAGGTCCCCGGCAGGAAAAATATCTGCACGTTGAAGTACAAACATCAGGTAAACATCCGCAGTCCAGTTCCCAATTCCTTTTAACCTGGTTAATTGCATCCTGATCTCATCATCTTCCAAAGTGTCGAAGGCAGGCAGGTCGAGCGTTCCATTTATTATAGCTGAAGCAACGTTTTTGATATAGGCCTGTTTTTGCCGGCTGCAATAGCAGGCCCGCATTTCTTCTTCAGACATCCTCATTACCCCTTCAGGGGTAACATCAGTCAAATGCTGCTTTAGCTTTTGTAAGGCTGATAAAGCAGAAGCCAGCGATACCTGTTGTTCAAGTATAAAATGTACTATCGTCTCAAAGGTGTTCCGTCTGCTCCATAAAGGAGGATAACCGAACCTGTTCAAAATGCTGCCAAGATCAGCATCCTCAGTGCCAAGCATATCGCAGATTGAATGAAAGGTGATGGCACTGAAAGTTGCAGGCATTTAGGAACCGGGATTTACTGGGTGTTCCGCAAATCTAAAAAAATCACCTGACTGAAAAATCACCTGGCTGTATAGCAGCTCGTAACATTACATCCATCTCCCGGCATTAGATGGATGAATGGACCATTTATTTGTCAGGATAACCGGGAATGTTCAGGCCCAGAATGATATCGTGTGAAGCGGTAAGTATCTGATTTTTCTTATTCACTTTCAAGATCCCTGATCCACCACGGTTCTCGAATGTGCGTTTATTTTCGGGGGTTACCAGTTTATCGTCATCAAACACCAGTTCATCAACATAATACTCATTGGCAATCTCCGGCTCTTTTACCAGTAAATGCACGTGAGCCGGGATGTTTTCCTTTGGGTAAGGAGCCGGACGAATAGTATAAATAGCATAGTTTCCCGCCTCGTCCGATTTAACCCAGCCCCTGAGATGCCCATGCCGTTTTGCCTCTGCAGGCAGGCCATCTGCGTTGGAATAATATCCCTCGTTATCTGTATGGTAATAGTAGACTATAACATTGGGCGCGGCTGTACGCCCATCTTTCCTGAAAATTTTTCCGGAGATGATCAGTTTCTGCCCGGGCTCCTTCCAACCGGCACTGGTATCTTTGGAATCTATCCGGGCAGGAGCCCCTACCCACATTACCTCACATCCATCACAACGCGCCTCCACGAATTTCTGAGACGACACCTGCTTTTTTTTAATATTCTGACCCTGTGCCTTGCAGGAAGCTGCAATGTTAAGGAGGAAGAACATCAGCATTAATAGAACCAGGGGATTGACGAGGTAATAGTGTTTCATAAAACCATATTTGTCCCAAAATCACCAGAAGATCAAAGACAGAAAAATCTATTTGACGAAATGTATAAATTTCTACATATCGGTTGCCAGGCTTTTCATGATGTAACCACATGATCAACTCACCCGGACGAGGCACAACAAAAACTTGTTGCTTTATTTGGAAAAAACTTATTAATTTTATCAAGACTACGGGACGATCCGGTATAACCCCTCAACGCAAAGCAGTCTATCGACCAGTTTTCGCTCCTTAAACAGTCTGCTATGCTTTCGGTGCATCCGGCTCAGTGAACCTGAGATTCTTGTTACTTACCTTCACTACCACAATCATTTTTTGCAGAAATACGCATACGATTTATCCGGTTAAGCTTCTTACAATAGGTCTCTGATGGTGCGTCAATATGCTGCCCGACGAATCAATTGCAAAATCCGGCCTTCCGACTTAGTTAAATTCAACCCCGGTACCCGATTTCGTCCCGACCCCATGGATAACCGAAGTCTTCCCTCCATCTGATTAGTGAATATCTGTGATCTCCATTTACCTGACGTTCCAGGTACGGTGGACTTGACTACGCCTTTATGCCTGTGAAGCACCAATTGTTGTCTGATCAAATAATCACTAAACTCTTTAAACATGAAACTCTCTTCAACCCTTTACACCAGGTGTTCAAAATCGCTTTTTCCGGCGCTATTGCTGTTTGGCATTTTGCTGATTGCCGGTAGCTGTCATAAAATAAAAGATTACCTCGAACCGCAGGTAAAAATCACCACCATCGCAAAAGATTTCGCTCTCCCTATTGGGGTGGAAACAGATCAGTATGGAAGGATCTGGGTGGCGGAGATGGGTACGGGCAAAAACGACGGAAAGGTTTCTGTTGTCACAAAAGATGGCAGGAAATATCCTGTATACACCGGATTTGATTCTTATAAAATCGATAATGGTGAGATAGAAGGTCCCGGACACCTGCTGATTTCAAAAGGAGTTCTCTATATCGTAGGCAGCCACAGTAAATTATACAAAGCTAATCCTTCAGCATATATCACAGGCGATCCTGCAAAAGATGCGTCTACACTGCCCTTTGAAGAAATAGCACCTTTTATACTTGATTATGATTTCAAATACAAGATATATGAGACGCATGCCTACGGTATCACTGCAGGCGATGAAGGAAATCTATATCTCACCGATGCCGCTTCTAATGCCATTATTCGTCGTGCCAGTAATGGAGCATTGAGTGTAGTATATGAATTTCCCCCGATTGCCAATCCCACACCGGTAGGTCCCCCACAGATCCACCAGGTACCCACATCAATTCATTATGATGGTCAGCATTTACTGATCACCACCCTAACCGGTTTTCCATTTCCGTCAGGGAAGGCAAACATCTACAAACTCACAACAGGAGGAGCACTGTCAGTTTATCAGCCAGGTTTCACAACCCTTGTTGACCTGGCTGAAGGAGGCAGAAAAGGCAAACTGGTCCTGGAACATGGCCAGTTCGGCCAGATGGGTTTTGTTCCAAACAGTGGCCGTCTTGTGTGGGCAAACGGCAATTCGATGAAAGAACTTACCGGGGGTTTAAACAGACCGGCCTGTCTCAAACAGGTTAATGATCACACCTGGTATGTTACAAGTACAGGTGATGGCAGCCTCCTGAAAGTAACTTATGATTAAGGAACTTTTAAACGAAGCTGGTACTGGCATGCTCTTGGTGCTAAAAAAGTAAAGTAATCACATGAAAATAGGAAACTGGGAAGTAACCGCGACAACTATCCAATGGAAAGGAAACGGGTCGAACCGATTTGTGATCGAAAAGAAAAATCTCGCAGAAAAGATCGAGTCGGACGATGTAAACCTTTCCCTGTATAAATGGATCGTACTAGCTACAGAGGAAGAGTGGTTAACGGAGGACGACCTCTATGATCTCAATTTTGCTTTCGTATATGCGGCAGGAGAAGCAAAAACCAATTTCGATTACCAGATCTTTGATGATACACTCTCCTATCAATATAGCCAGCTGGAAGGAGATGAAGATGACGAAGATGAGGACGATGAAGAAGATGAAGATGATGATGACAGTCCAAAGGGTGGCAACATGGCCGACCTCGAGCAACAAAGAAAAATGGCTGAGTCAGAGCGCGATTAACATCCCTGCTTTGGGGACGAAAGCCTGAACATAAAATATGGCAGGTTGAGATCAACTTGTCTATTGAAGCTCCCGTAATGTGGAGATGAAGTTTTCAGTATGGTAGTTTGCCATGCCTTCCTGTTTATGTACCAGGTGGCCGGCTTTATCGAACACCAGGGTGGTGGGCAGGATACCGGAATAATAATTCCCTGTCCCCTCACCCCGTGTACTGTATAGCGGTAACCGGTATTGGTGGCTACGCAAATAATCCTGTGCTTTAGACAGTTCTTCATCTTCACTTACAAATAGAAAAACAACATCCTTATCATTTTCAAACGTTTTAACCAACCTGTTTAAGGAAGGCATCTCGGCCCGGCAGGGCGGGCACCATGTGGCCCAGAAATTTATAAATACAACTCTGCCTTTCAGGGAGTCTGAAGACAAATTAACTCCCGCACTGTCTACAAATGTGAGCCCCAGTTCACTGATATTCTTATCCGGAGCTGATACTTCTTTCTCTACCTGCACATTAAATAAACCTGTCCAAAGCAATTGGCGCATCATCCATGATTTTGCATCAGGAACAAAGATGAGCAGGAGCACCAGCGTAATTAATACGACGTTTACAATTTTTCCTCCGTGCTTCTTTAACCAGCCCGATTCCCTCTCTTTCATGTCGCAATTGTTATAAGTGTAGTCATCATTTATTGATATTACGGTTTTTTTGTCAGATCGTTATCCTGACCGCATAAGCGTATTCATTTCGTACTGATTCCGGGAGTACAACCTCGAGGCCGTCAGCACTGACTTTGAACTCAAGATCCTGGTTATTACCAACCAATACTACACGCTCGATTTTTCCAGAGAAATGTGTTGCATTTTCAGCGAGTGATTTTATGATCAGCTTAGCTCCGGCAGGTGTCCCCAATGGCATGGCATATAAAAACTTTCCTTTCCTGGTGAACCTGATATCTTCTGCCGTAAATGATTTTCCTTTGCCTTCATTGAACCCCTGGGCTTTTATGGCTACCTGTGAATTCATGGCAGGTCCTTCCCCAAATATTTTCCATGGCCTCGTATTGTAAATACACTCACTATAAACACGCATCCACTTCCCTATCTCCTGAACTATTGCTCTCTCATCTGAATCAATAGTACCATCGCCGCGCACCGGTACACTTAGTAATAAATTACCATTTTTACTAACAACATCAATCAATGTATGAATGATGGTCCGGGCAGATTTATACTGATGATTAATGAACACCTGGTCATCATAATGCCAGTTACCCATGCAGGTATCGGTTTGCCATGGCAGCGGTTCTATACTGTTGCTTTGACCTCTTTCAATGTCCCAAACCATACATTTCCGCTGTTCTTCGTCAAGCACCTTCCCATTTAACACCGCCTGGACCGAGCCTTTCCGGAATATACTTTTGTTATACAAGTGGGCCGCTATCCTGAGACCGGCATCACTAACCGGCCATAAGGGCAAAACGGTATCATCAAAATAAAGGAGATCGGGTTCGTATTTATCGATCAGCTCAATCGTGCGTTTATAAAACTTATCAATATAGGCCTGGGACGGTGCTGCCACGCCGTTCCCCCAGCTCCACTGTTTATGAATCGTTGCATTATCAAAACTGTTCTCACTTAACGGGTGATCCTGTGCATATAGCTCCTGTGGATCAAGTCCATCCCACCATTTACCTTTGCCATCTTTTTTTGTGATTGATCCATCGTAGGGTATTCCAGCTTTTGGCCCGGTTTTGTCGGCTCTTCGTGAAGTTTCGTACCAACTCCAGGCATGTGAAGCGTGAACACTGGCCCCAAAATACAAACCATTTTTTCGCGCAGCATTCGCCCATGCGCCGACTATGTCTTTCTTTGGACCGACCCGGACTGAGTTCCACTGTTGATGCGAACTATTATATAAATCGAGATTGTCGTGATGGTTTGCCAGTGCTACAAAATATTTCGCACCCGCGGCTTTGTATAGTGACATCAGTTCATCAGGTTGCCATTTTTCTGCTTTCCATTGATTGATCACATCCTTGAAACCAAATTGCGACTGATGCCCATATTTTTTTTGATGGATCTTATACTTATCAGTTCCCTCCATATACATTTCCCTGGCATACCAATCGCCACTGTGAGGTTGACATTGAGGGCCCCAGTGCGCCCATATACCAAATTTTGCATCCCGATACCACTCAGGAACTGAATATTGCCTGAGGGACTCCCAGGTGGGCTGGAATTCCATGGTGGCTAACCCGTTTGTCAGCTTTTTAAAACCGGCGGCGGAAATTTTATTGGAAACAGCAAGGGATGCAAGGGTTCCAGCAAATGTTTTAATAATATTTCTTCTGTTCATAAGTATTGAATTGGATTTTAAATATAGGGCTCGAATGCATGAAAGTTACCGGGAAAGGACCAGGGTAAAGCTATCTCTTTGAAAACAAAATGGTACGCAACCTTCTTTTAAAACCCTCATCAATGTTTGGTTTACCTTTAACAGAGACTATAGTAAGTCCATTCCTGTTTTCTGCAAGCCTTGTAAATTTCGCCAACTCAGTATTTGCGTACCGGTCATGAGAATCCTTGATATCATTCCTCTTGCCAAACAGGGCATCCGCTTCATCAAAGAAAAGTATATCACCACTTTTATCTGCTTCCTCAAAAATCTTTGTAAGATTTTTCTCGGTCTCCCCGATGTATTTTGAAATGACTTTTGAGAGATTAATGATGCTGACTTCAACACCTGCCTGTTTCGCCAGCAGGTTAGCAATAAGTATTTTGGAGGAAGCTGAAGGACCTTCGAACAAAGCGATGATTCCTGCCGTTGGTACAGACTGAAAGCCCCGGTCACGGACATGCGCCTGCGTTACCAGGATATTTAAATCCTGGATAGATCTTACCATTGTATGATCTATCAATACATCGTCATAGATAAGATCATGCGTGGGCAGTTCCTGGTTTCCATTTATAGCGGAAGCAAGGTCAGATTGCAATTCTGCGGGGCTGGTGTAGGTTTTTCGCATAGCAATATCAAAGCTAGGAGATTTAAGCATTCCGTCAAATCAGGTAGCTGAGAATGAGTACTATGCCTGCCGTAAGGCAGGTTTTAGGGGAACTGAGTGCTGAAACTCAATAATCAGGAAAGTTGCGCCTGCATTTTATTTGCCAGCTGCAGTAATTCATCCGAAGTGAAAGCGGATAACGGAAGTATACCAACAGCCACTCTCCTTAGTTTTGTAATTTGTTCTTCTGTCAGCACACTTAGATACTGATATAACTCGAGGTAATCAGAAAGCGTAGGTTTTGTAGTATTGGCGATCATATAAAATGATTGAAGCCGCAAGTAAATGAATAATTGGATTACGCAATATTAATTCTCCAAAAAGTGGATAAGTTCCTTAAAGGGTGCATATCTTGCAACTCAATGAAAAACAATCCATTAAGATATATATTTTACTTCCATGTATGTCAGATTTTTGAATCAGGCGGCATCGGGCCAGCGGGACCAGTGGTTAAGAGTGGAAATCGAAATCCGGAACGTGTGACCGCAAACAGGAAATGGCAATTTGTTGACGGATTATCTTTGTAATACAAGGACATAATTACTGAGGTTAATTGGGAAAAATATGTCGATCTAATACAAAACGACCGGAAACAATCTGAAAAAATTATTTCCATTCAATAATAATGACTGGAAATAATCGGACAAATTATGGTCATTGAAGGAAAGAAAAATTATAGCCATTCAAGGAAAATTGACCGGAAATATGTAGAGATATTCGGGTAAAAATCAGTAAGACAAAATTTTATGGATATAGAATCATTTCGTAACTATTGTTTATCCCTTCACGATACCACTGAGGAACTTCCATTTGGTCCAGACACGCTGGTATTTAAAGTAAAGGGAAAAATATTTGCACTCGCAGGTATAGAAAATTTTGACAGCATCAATCTTAAATGTGATCCGGAGCTTGTTACAGAATTAAGGGAAAGATATGCTGCGGTACAACCGGGTTACCACATGAATAAAAAACACTGGAACACTATACTAATTGATCACTCCATACCGGATTCTTTGCTAAGGGAATGGATTAAACACTCCTATGAACAGGTGCTTGCAAAACTACCACGCAAAAAAAAATAGGTAGGGTGTGAATCAACAGGAAGGGAACAGGCCAGAACTTAATTTTAAATCGTACTCTAAAATCGATTCAACTTATTATTAAAGCGCCTCATAAAATCGTAATCTTCCTTGAATGATAGCGGTTTAATAACTCGCTGTCGGGATGCAGTTCCGTTACCAGATAATCGATCTCTGAGAGGTCAGCAATTTTTATCTGCATCGTTGTGTTCAGTTTTTCGGAAATAGTCAGTATGGCGATCCTTTGGGCGGCTCTGACCATTGCCTTTTTTACCTGGACGGTCTCCCAGTCAGAATCTGTTAGCCCATACCTGATATCGATTGCGTTTATGCCCAGAATACATAGATCAGCCCTGATGTTAGATAAGGCAGTATAAACCTCACCACCAACAACCATTTGGCTGTAAGCAGAAACGCAGCCGCCAATCATAATTGTTTTTATATTGGGCTTGTCAAGTAGTGCCGCCGCTGTAAGCGGGTTTAACGTGATGAAGGTCGCCTGGAGGTTATCAGGAATCCGTTTGATCAATTCCCTTACGGAAGTACCGCCTCCCGTGAGTACTATCATGCCGTTTCTCAGCAGTCCTATAGCCTTGTCGGCTATGATGATCTTATCCGTGTGCGAATAAGTAATGGTTTGTTGGCTTACATGATAAGCCGCAGTCATAACACCACCTTTGATGCGTATCACCAACCCCTCGTCTGCGAGTTCGTTAACATCCCGGCGGATAGTATCTTCTGAGACATCAATCAGTTTAACGAGATCGGCGAACATCAGGCGTGTGTGTATGCCTACCTGCCTGATGATAAGTTGCTTCCTCTGTTTTTTCTGAAGCACGATCTGCGCTTCGGCTTTTTGGGCTAAATTCTCTGGCATAGAATAGGGAGAGATTATCGATCATTGTCAAATGCCACCAGCGGCCGCTACGGTCGCGATTCTTTACCGGAATCAGATTACAATTTATTCAATTATTTGCACATATATCACAAATGTCCCGTCCTCATTTTATTTCTTTGCTTATCTACATTGAAAAAAGAACGTTTGGTGCATTTGCAACACTCAGTAATGACATGAGTAGCACTTTGTAATTTTATGTTGTAAAGTTTAGCGTAAATTTTACTCATCTTTGAAGGCTTACATCACCAATCAAATAACATAACAAACTGAAATTAATGAGCACGTCAATTACTACAGCAGACAGCCGGCTTGAACAACTTGGACTCGAACTACCACCTGCCCCTAAGCCCCTGGGGGTTTACAAACCCTGTCTTATTGACGGCAAATACCTCTATCTCAGCGGACATGGACCTGTGCAAACAAATAGTACGCTTATTATCGGGCGAATCGGGCTTGACCTTGATAAGGACCAGGGAAAACTTGCAGCAAGGCAGGTCGGCCTGGCCATGCTGGCCACCATAAAAACTAACCTGGGCAGTCTTGACAAAATCAAACGCGTCATCAAAGTACTTGGAATGGTCAACTGCACCAGTGATTTTGTTGCTCATCCCTATATTATAAACGGGTGCAGTGAGTTGTTTGCTGCAATATGGGGAGAGGAAAACGGGATCGGTGTCAGAAGTGCGGTTGGTTTTGGTTCACTACCAGATAATATCCCGGTTGAGATCGAAGCAATGTTTGAATTGCATTAATTGCATTGCAACCAAGTTCTACGCGTCCACTTAACTAATAAACTTCTTAAAAAACATCGATGTTATGTTTATCATAGATGCCCACCTGGATCTAAGTATGAATGCAATGGAATGGAACCGGGATCTGCGATGGAGCGTAGATGAGATCAGGCAAAGTGAGTCAGGAATGACTGATAAACCCGACCGGGGAAAAGGTACGGTGTCATTGAGTGCCTTGAGAGATGGCGATATCGGGCTGGTTGTTGCGACCCAGATCGCAAGATATGTGGCGCCGGGCAATCCATTGCCGGGCTGGCATTCGCCGGAGCAAGCGTGGGCACAAACGCAGGCCCAGCTTGCCTGGTACAAAGCCATGGAGGCCTGTGGTGAGATGCAAATGATAACGGACCTCAACGAATTAAACGCACACCTTCAATACTGGCAGGATGATAAGGGCTCATCAAAAAAAATCGGCTACATCCTTAGTCTCGAGGGAGCCGATTCCCTGGTGACCATTGAACATTTGCACATAGCCTATAACTATGGGCTTCGGGCAGTTGGCCCTGCGCATTATGGTCCTGGACGATATGCTAATGGCACTGACGCAACCGGTCATTTGAATAAACAGGGAAGGGCACTGATCTCAGAAATGGATAAGCTTGGAATGATCCTGGACGCGACGCATTTATGTGATGATGCTTTTTGGGATGCCATGGAAATTTACCAGGGCCCGGTTTGGGCAAGCCACAACAATTGCCGGGCGCTGGTCGATCACAATCGCCAGTTCAGTGACGATATGATCCGCGCATTGGTGGAAAAAAATGCGGTGATCGGTGGGGCATTAGATGCATGGATGATGGTACCCGGCTGGCAAAGGGGATCATCAACGCCTGAAGCAACAGGTTGCAATCTTGAAAAACTTATAGATCACCTGGTACATATTTGTACGATTGCAGGCAACACAGATCATATAGGCATAGGCACAGATCTCGATGGTGCTTTCGGAAAAGAACAATGCCCTTACGATCTTGAGTCTATAAGTGACTTGCAAAAGATACCCCGCCTTTTGAGCCGGCGGGGTTTTAATGAAAAAGATATAGAGAAGATCATGAACAAAAACTGGCTAACATTTCTGAACCGTGCATGGGAGGCCTGATCTACAAGGTTTGTAGGCTCCGTTAATATGATTACTTAACGCCGCCCTTCCTGATGGCTTTGGTCTGTTTGGGCCAGCTCAATGGTTCACCGGTTCGTGGATTCGTGCCCAGCACCCTTTTGTCACGCGAGGTTGTAGCCGGATCTTCACTGGCCATATAAGCAAGTATAGCAGTCAGTATCGCGTTGCTACGGACATCGTCAAAAACGATCTTGTCATAAGTATCCCGGTTGGTATGCCAGGTATAGCTGCCATATGACCAGCTGGTTGAACTCAGCGAAAAGGCCGGTGCTCCTGCCGCCACAAACGAAGCGAAGTCGGAACCTCCGGCACCGGGGACACCGGGGAAGTTTGTTTCAATCTGGTTACGGATGTTGGCCGGCACTTTTGAAAGCCATCTTCCAAGATAATCGTACGAATTCACAAAACCCTGGCCAGATAAATTTACCACCCTACCCGTTCCATTGTCCTGGTTGAACAGAACCTGCAATTTGCTTACGATTTCCGGATGATCTTCAACAAAGGCCCTTGAACCATTGAGGCCCTGTTCTTCACTGCCCCAATGACCGACAAGTATAGTGCGTTTCGGATTGGGGTAGATTTTCTTTAATATTCGCATTGCTTCCATCATGGTGAGGGTCCCTGTTCCATTATCAGTGGCTCCGGTTCCACCATCCCATGAATCGAAGTGTGCCGAAAGCATAACATACTCATCAGGTTTTTCAGAACCCCTGATCTCAGCAATGGTGTTGAAAACCGGCACGATACCCAGTTCCTTGGAATCAGCTCTTACACTTATTTTTGGCTTAATGCCCGACTCGGTGAGGCGGTATAAAAGACCGTAATCTTCGAGTGAAATATCAACCGTGGGAACGCTGGTAGTATTAGCCCCAAAAATCTTATTCACCCCAAAACCGGCTGACCAGTTGCACATTACTATCCCGATGGCGCCAGCCTGCTCGAGGGCAGCGGGCAAGGTGCGGGCATTGTAGCCGGTCCTTGATATCCGGTTGCGCCAGGCTTCCGTTTGTGCGGCTCGTGCCTTTTTCATTTTTTCTACAGACTCTTTGGTACCAAACTCCTCCCAGTTATAATCAGGCCTGCCCGTCGGCTGATTCATAGAGATCATCACAAACTTTCCTTTAACAGAAGGCACCCATTTCCGGAAAGCAATGCTATCATCGAGCTCAGGAATAATAACGAGTTCACCGGTCACTGCTTTACCACCGGTAGATGGGCTCCAGGCGAGCTGCATACCCTCAAGGGATTTGACCCTTGGATAAATCATATCAATATGACTCACGCCACGCTCCCAGCCGCGCCATTCACCCCATTTTTCATTTTTAGCATTAATACCCCATGTGCCATACTTCGCGACCGCCCAGTCATTTGCCTGTTTCATCTGGGGGGTTCCGACCAGGCGGGGACCTATTCCATCCATGAGTTCCCTGGCGAGGTTCTCAAGCTGTGAATTGGTTGTGGCTTCAGCAACAATACGGTTCACTATCACCGAATCCGGGGTCTGCGCATAGACGTTAGAGTAGCAGACTGCGGCACAAAATATTGCCGTTGTAAAGATTTTTCTCATTTCAGAACAGTTTGTTTTCTTGTATGTGAATAAGGGAGGAAGATAAACCATTTTGAGATCAGCACTATAACCGTAGCAAAGTATAAGGCTTATTAAGGAACAACTTACTGCTATCCCCGCCACCGTCATCAGTGCACTTAGCCGTTAGCGCTTTTCACAGAGATGCCCGTGATGAACGCTGTAAATCCACCTGGCGAGCCTTCGTTAATCTACGAATCAAACGCGTAATTATACCGACCTGGGAATCGCATTCCAAAAGTTGGAAATTTTACCAATTCGGGCATATTGTTAACCGTTTACTTGTCAATAGTTTACATCGGTAAAACGAAGCGGTACGTTAGTTGGCTACCAGGCAGTATAAAGTAACAACATGAAAAAACTCTACTTCACTCTACTTTTACTCATCAGTTCAGCAACTATATTTTCCCAAACCTATTATCAGTACACTGCTCAGAAAAACGGTAATTGGAACGACCTGACGGTTTGGGCGATGGCGATCCGTACGGACGGTGTACCAAAAACTAAAGTAATCATCCCTGCTTCTTACGCGGTAACGGTTGATAACGGTGTAAACAGCTTCGGCCTTGGTGTTGCGGACATCAATATTATTGGAAGTCTCACCATGGTAAATAATACCAACATCAATCTTGCTTCCGGCAGTACGATCGAGTTGTTCGGAAGCGGATCAATCGTGGGAGGGAATGCCACCCAATTAATTACATTGGGCGGGGTCATAAAGTACAATGGATCTAAAGATCATACGAAAACAGGCGGATGGCTTGCAAATTCTACAACCGGAGTGTCACCATCAGGATTTGTTTCCACCCTGGTGCTTCCGGTGAAAATGCTCAGCTTTAATATTACCAGGGATATCAATGGTACCCGATTGAAGTGGGTTACAGCATCTGAAGTTTCAAATGATTATTTTTCTGTTGAACGCAGTGCGGATGGTTTAGCATGGATAGCTATCGGCACAGTCAAGGGCGCATCTTCCTCAACTACAAGCAATACTTACTCTTTCATTGATAAAAATGATAACGCAGCCACCACCTATTACCGGTTGAAACAGGTTGACAACAGGGGCAGCTTCAGTTATTCCGGGATAAGGAAGATATCAACCGGCGTTGAGAACACAACAAAAGTTTACCTGTTGAACAATATCATCAGGGTAGAACTGGCAAACGCATCGGATGAGAAGACCGTTGTTACTGTGATGCAAGCCGGCGGTAGCGTGCTGGCAAGAAGATCGTTCAGCGATGCAAAAACAATCTCGCTTGATCTTCACCCGGGTAGTGCAGGTATAGTGTTGGTGAATGTGTCTGACAATAAGCAATTAAATAAAACTGTAAAGCTGATTAATCACTAAAAAGATAAAAATGACTTTTTGCTAAACCTTTATCAGCAAAGTGCCTTTGCAAACTCATCATTCATAACTCAAAATTTATAATTCATATACCTATCTTGCCGTCGTAATACCACAGACATGAAAAAGCAATATGGGTTACTGGCTTTCATTTTGCTGATAACATCAATCAACATCAGCGTGTTAGCACAGCAAACACCGCAAAGAGAACCAGGCAGGAATAACAGAAGAGCAGATTCATTGTCGGGGCAGGATTCACCACGCAGGACAGGAAACGAACAACGCCGCCAATCAGATTCTTTGTCTGACAGGAATGATGGGGTCTTCTGGCGATCGGATTCATCCCGGAGGAGGGACTCATCATTCAGAAGATATGATTCTTCATACAGGCGATACGACTCTTCCTTCAGAAGATCAGATTCAGGTAGAGGAAGAGGAGGAATGATCAGCTCCCTGTTTGCAGATAGTAATATACTTACCACCAGCGATTATCAGCTCCAGATCGAAAAAACATTTCTCGCTGTAAACAATATTGAAAATAACAGTCATCTCGGTCCGGCAGTCACTAATATTCAAAGAGAGCTGCAGGAGAACACAAGTGCACTTGCAGTGCTAAAAGACAACGTAGTCAATAACAATACCGCCTTAAATCTTAAAAATCTACAGGTTTTCAAAACGCTGCTACAGAATATTCAGAAGGAGCTGAGAAATAACAGGAAGCTACTCGATAGCAACGAAAATAAGATGGTAAGACTTAGATCTGATCTCCGTCAACTTATCACAGATACTGTTTTGCGCCAGGTGATGCGTACTGACAGCCTGCGCCAGGTATTCGGACCCCAGCTGAGGGATCTGCGCCGCTCCTTCGTGGGTACTACCAGGCAGGTGAGGGAAAGCCTGACAGCGATTAACTTTCTGCAAACACAAACTTCATCCAACTCGATTGTTACAAATCAACTGCTGGAAGCTATCGCAAACCTGGAAGCCTCCTCAGCAAAACGGATCTTCAGCAAAGAATATAATTACCTGTGGGAAGCTGATACAACAGTAATCACTGAGCAAACAAAACGGTCTGTTGAAAGAGTGTACGAAGGCGAAAAAAAAGCGATCAGCTATTACTTCATGGATAACTGGTATAAAACCGTACTGCTTTTGTTTATGGGGTTCTTATTTTATTTATGGGCGAACAGGAACATTCGTTACCTGAGGTCGAAGAAAGGCGATCACCAGCTAAGCGGAAATGAATTTGAATATTTGAAATATGGAGTGATCCCTTCGGCACTGGTGGTCGTATTCTGCATAGCACCTGTGTTTGATCTGTATGCACCCGCGGCTTATATCGAAACGATGCAGTTCCTGCTTTTGTGCGTGGTCACCTACCTGATGTACAGAAAATGGCCGGGCAAAATCTTCACCCGGTGGATGGGACTGGGCATCCTGTTCCTGTGCTTTTCATTAACGGGACATACGATTGAACCAGGCTTTCTTCAGCGATGCTGGCTCATCCTGCTCAATATAAGTTCAATTTTGATTGCAAGGTCTTTTATCAGTTCCATCAGAACCAGTCATCACCTGAAGCGTTTCCTCGTCGTCGCAGGCTTTTTTCATCATGGGTTACATATCTTAAGTATACTCTGCAATATCGCCGGTCGCTATACCCTTGCCCAGATCTTAAGTAACGCCGCAATATTTGGTATTACGCAGGCAGTCGGCCTTGCAGTATTCAGCAAGATCTGGCTTGAAACCGTGTTGTCACAGATGGTCTCAAGCCGGTTGAGAAATGGATTACCACCTTCATTTGAATACAGGCAGGTAATAAACAGCTTTAACCGGCCCATCAAATTTCTTATTGCTGTACTCTGGCTGATTGTGCTTACTACGAATCTTAATTTATATACTGCTGCCTATTCAACAGTTTTGAATATTCTGGAAGAGCCCCGTCATCTTGGAAGCGCCTCTTTTACTCTTGGAGGAATAGCGCTATTCTTTATGATCATTTGGCTGGCACACTTACTTCAAAAGTACATCGGATACTTTTTTGGCGATACCGGCACTGATGAAGACGCGCAAAACAAAGTACAACGTTCGCGCTTACTGATTGCGAGGCTGGTGCTGTTATGCCTGGGATATCTTCTTGCAGTTACGGCGTCTGGTATACCGGTCGATAAAATCACTATTGTGTTAGGAGCCCTTGGTGTAGGTATCGGACTGGGTCTTCAGAATATTGTCAGCAACTTTGTTTCCGGGATCATCCTGATATTCGACAGGCCACTTCAGATTGGTGACCTGGTTGAAATTGGTGATAAGACCGGTAAAGTGAGGGAAATAGGTTTGCGATCAAGTACCCTGCTGACACAGGATGGCGCAGAAGTAATCATTCCCAACGGCGATCTCCTGTCACGGCAAATCGTGAACTGGACTTTGTCTAATAATCAGCGCAGGCTTGAGCTTGATCTCGCTATCAGGGGATCGGATGATATGGAGCTGGTTTCATCGGTAATAAAAAACAGCATTGCTGAATCCTCATATGTCATGCAGGGTCGCGATCCGCAGGTACTGATCACAAAAATATTAGACAACGGATTCTCCCTGAAAGCGTTTTGTTGGTGCGCGGATGTGTCAAATTCGGAAACTGCAAAAAGCGAGATACTTTTACGCCTTAACGCAGATCTTAGAAAACACAATCTGACCGTCGAATAGTACTCATCACTCATAACTCATAACTCATCACTTTTTTACCGCTTTATAAAACAAATTCAGTACCTCCATCCGGATATTAATTTTTGCGGGACCCCAGGTTTTACCATCGTCGGGATAAACACGGTTGGAAAGAAAGACATATACAAGGTTAAATCTGGGATCAACCCAAACATAAGTTCCTGTATAACCACTATGACCGAATGCCAACTGTGATGGGTATGCGCTATCGGAAAGAACCGGTTCTGGCGCTTTAGCAAAGCCGAGTCCCCTGTTGGTTACTTTCGATTGCCTCGAAGTAAACAATTCAACCGTTGAGGGTTCGAAGTACCTCCTTCCACCATAACTGCCTTTGTTCAACAACATCTGGTAGTAAATGGCCAGGTCGTTACTGGTTGAAAATAAACCGGCATGCCCCTCTACCCCACCTGCCATCGCCGCGCCGGGATCGTTTACAAAACCAACTACCCGCATATTTCTCAGCCAGTTGTCATTTTCAGTGGTAGGCACAATTCTCGACTTATCGAACCTCTGCCGGGGAAGAAAACCGGTTGACTTCATTCCAATGGGCAGGTAGATCTCATTAAGCACATATTCATCCAGGGAACGGTGAGTTATATTTTCTGCAACCTCTTTCATCATATACATACTTACGTCACTGTATACAAATTTTCCGCGTGTTAATACCGGCGATCTTAATGTCACGGGCCACATGACCTCATCAAAATAGTTCTTCCGCAGAAAGAAATGATCAGCCAGTTGCACAGGAAAGTCCCGCGATCCCTCGTAGCTCAGATCAAGCGGTGTTAACTTTTCAAAAAATTTGATATAAGGTGTAAAACCAGCTTCGTGCAACATAGCTTCCCTGATCGTTTGTTCCCTTTTATCAGGTATGGATTGCAGCACTTGCACATAATGGCTGATCGGGGTATCAAGGTTTAACTGATTTTTTTCAAATAGCTGCATGATCACCGGGGTCGTTGCAGTAACCTTGGTTACTGAAGCCATATCGAAAATATCATCAGCTCTTGTATGGACCGTATCCGTATATGTATGTTTACCATAGGCCCTGTCATAAATGACAACACCGTCTTTGATCAGTAAGATCACCGCACCGGGAGTAGTATGAGCCGTTATTCCCGCCTCAACAACGGAGTCGATATTTTTTAAAAGATCGTTATCAAGGGAAACTGATTCAGGGATTCCGTATCCCAGCCTCATTTTACCGATGGCCGAGCCTTTGCCCTTACGGAACCCCTTTCCATATGTCTCACTAAGTTTGTTACCTGATGCTATCCCGCCAAACAAAATTTGGGCAGCAACAGAAGCGCTTTCCGGGGTGATATAAGGGCACCATATAAGCGGTGATGTATATGATCCGAAACCCACCAGGTTTTTACCCTCCCCACGATAAATAAAAACGAGGCTACGGTTTAACCTTAATTTTTCAATAAATCCATTTATCCGCGACTCAGGAAACAATGATCCTGAAAACGTAACGATCAACTGGTTAAACAATTTCAGCTGATCATGCAAAACTCCCAGGGCGCTATCACTTAATAAACTCCCATCGGCAGTGTTGACTGCGTTGAATCCTTTGACCTCCGAGTATTTTTTCGCTATGCTATCAAAAAACCTGGTATCAGTCAGCCCCTCCTGCCCCTGCTCAAAGTGAACCGTAGCGATCCTTTTTTTATCAAGTTGTTGTAGCGGAAGAACTTCGCCTTCATTGTGTAATACTACAATCGTGTTTGCCGCCTCACGGAGCGCCGCAATTTTCAGCGGGAGGCCCTGTGCAGACAGCAAGGTATTGAACATCAAAAAAAGTACGACACCAATGAAATTTTTGAAAGCCATAAGACAGGTATTACTGTTAAGGAAAGTCCCTTCCTTAAAAAAAGAAGGGACCTGCAATGACAAGTGTTCAACTATGTTTTACGTTTAGATCTGTGGATCCAGCGGCGTGTTTGTATTTGTCAGACGTTCCTGGTCAGGATAAGGATAAAAGTTCCTGTTTCTTTCAAAACTTACCGGCACAGGGTTAACATTCAGTGGCGGAGCCGGTCTGCCAAAGCGCCTGCTATCTTCCAACCTCACGCCCTGGAGAAATAATTCAGCTGAACGCTGACGGTAAACTTCCTGCAGCAATGCATCCCGGGTGACGGCACCACTGTACGCAGGAAGGTTTGGATATACATTGAAAGGATCACCGGTAGTTTGTGTTCTTACCTGGTTTATATGAACCAGTGCATCTGCAAGTACGCCGCCGCTCCTGAGTATCGCTTCAGCCTTTAATAACCTCATTTCATCAGGCAGGTAGATCGGAATCGGTTTGGTAATATCATCAAAAAAACCTTTCAGCGTTTTGAGCGTTTCTCCTCCAACAACAACATCGGGAGCCGCAAGATAAAAGTTCAGCCTGCCGTCGTTTGCCTCCACTAACGTTGATGGCAAACCGAAACTAGCCCGCGGCTTGTAATTGATTGCCACCTGCACCTGTTGATAAACCGGATTCGGACTTTGGGAATTATAAATAAACTGTGATTTTGTGGTAAGGTTCACCAGATTAGCTGCTGTGAGCGATTCTGCATATTTTCCAAGCATCATATTGATCCTTGCCCGGTACGCATTGATACAATCAAGGAGCACTATATCAGTTCCCAGGACCCTGGAGTTAAACTCTGATGAAGGTGGAGTAGCAGCAAGCGCCGTGACCGCATTGTTCAGCAATGTAATTGCCGATTCCAATGCCACCTGCCTGGTTACAAAAGTGGCTCCACCCTCCTCCACTGTTTGTATGGGATATTGCTCAAAGGCAGTACCAAGACCACTGATCGCCATCGCCTTAAAAAGACTGGCAAAAGCGATCACCCCGGTTTTTGTAGGAACATCGGAAGCGAGCACATTCTCTGCATTGTTCAACAGATCATCAGCCATCCCCATCGTCCTCAACATGCTGCTCCAAAGCGCCAGTACATTGCCATTGAATGTCGGAAGTGCTGTTCCGCCGGCTTCGAGTTCAAGGACGTTTGTGAATGTGGTGATACCTTTTAGTTCACGGGATGTAACCCCGGGATTTATCAGCAATGCCTGCAATCCGCTGGTGGCATAATATTGCTTCATCCCTATCGATAAGGTAAGCATCCCTTCACGAGTGGTCAGGATCTGTGTGTCCGTCGGCCCGTTCGGATTCTCATAGTCCAGTTTGACACAGCCAGATCCCATCATGATCAAAACGAGAAATGTATATATTGATGTCTTTTTCATTTTGTAAAATTTATGAGACCAGGATTAAAAATTTACGCTTATACCGATCAGGAAAGTTCTTGGCAAAGGCACTTCCACAAAATCAAAACCCCTGACTGCATTTGATTGCCCGGCAGCATTTACTTCAGGATCATATCCGCTGTAGTCATCGAACGATACAAGGTTTCTGCCTGCCAGTGTAAGCCTGAGATCCCTGAAACCTTTTGCTTTTGGTACGAGCAGATAAGACACTGAAAGCTCGCGCAGTTTGACAAAATCACCTTTCTCGATCCAATGTTCGAAGATCGAAAATTCGGCAGCGCTGGTTCCTTTAGGTACTTCGCCTTTCAGTTCAGCTTCATATCCCTTCAATCCTCCATAATTTGCATTGTCACCCACCCGTTTGGTGAAGTTGAATACATCGAAACCAAGCATTCCATCCAGTTGCATCCTGACATTAAATTTGCCGATATTGAAATCATTTATGAAAGCAACAATATGTTTAGGATTCGGGTCGCCGATAACTTTACTGAGGATCGCTCCGCTTGGCTGCCCTGCTGCATCCCGCCCGGCAGTGTATGTACCGTTGGGACCCTGCACTCCTCTTTCGCGCTGTGGAAGGCCACCCGGCGTTAACAGGTATCCGCCGTCTTTATCTCTTGCATAAAACGTTGCGTAAAATGCTCCAAGAGGATAACCGTTTACGGCTGCTACCTGGCCAAAACCACCGGCAAAAGGCAAGACACCATTACCTTCTACTCCATTAATTACATTTTTGTTATGCGTATAACTTAATGTAGAAACCCATGTAAAAGATTTATTTTGGATGGGTACCGCCCTGATCATCGCTTCATAACCTTTGTTGGTCATGGTACCTATATTAAGAAAGCGGTTATTAAATCCGGTACTGGGAGATAAGGTCCTGTTGAGAATAAGTTCATCCACATCTTTGTTGAAGTAGGTGAATTCCACAGAAACACGGTCGTTCAGCAGACTCAGATCCGCACCTATTTCCAGTTCAGTCTGGCGCTCAGGTTGTACGCTGAAATTTCCAAGTTGTGCAGGTGAAACGTAACCGGCACTGCCTCCATAACTGATAGGCGTATACGCAGTAAACCGGTCATACGGACCAATAGCAGTAAGATTACCCGACTGTCCCCATGCCGCCCGGAGTTTAAGAGAGGGAATCACCTCACCAAGTTTTGAATCTTTCCAGAATGTCTCTTCAGAAAGAATATATGAGCCGCTTACTTTTGGAAAAAACTGCCAGCGGTCATCCACACCATAAACCGATGAAGCATCTATTCTCGCGGCACCGGTAAGATAAATCTTTTCGGCTATACCAAAGGTCTGCTGAAGAAAACCACCAAGTATAGTTCTCTCTGCCCTGTATTCAGTAGCAACACTGGTTCCGTTGTTTATCGTCTGCCCGAAAGCACCCAGTTGTTGCGCGGTTGCTCCGATAGTATATGTCCGGTCATATTGCATGGTACCGCCGAGACCTGTGGTAGATTCAAGCCACTGGTTAACCATTTTACGATAACTGATGTTAAGATCAGTATTTGTTTGAAGAACATTTGCATCAGCTCTCTTAGCCAGGCCACCATCATAACTTGGTGTTGTATTTTTTGGCGGGATATATGCCGTACTGTTCTGACCATAATTGTCAACACCAAAAACAAGGTCCAGATTAAGGCCGGGAACCGGCTTGTAATTTAACTGGGCATTACCTGTAAAACGGTTTACCCGCTGACGAAAATCGAAACGTTCAATCGCCTCGAGTGGATTTGTCCTACGCAAAATTGAAACAGGTGCGGTAGAGGGATAAGCGCCGGTAACAGGATCCGGAGCCGGGTTTATGAAGTTGTTACTGAAGATAAAACCTGTCAGTGCGCCGTAAGCTTCCACAAGGCCTCCATTGGGTATTTCACGGCTGTTACTCAAGGCATAGTTTGCACCGGCAGACAAAGTCAGTACATCGTTCAACTTCTGAGTAATATTCATCCGGATACCATAGCGGCCGAAATTTGTGTTCTTGATAATTCCTTCGTTATATAAGGCAGATCCCGCCAGGTAATATTTGGTTGTTTCAGTACCACCGGAAACCGCCAGGTTGTTATCAGTACCGATGCCGGTGCTAAAAATATCATCCTGGTAATCATAACGGGTAACCGCAGTTTGAGTCAGGTCCGTTACAACAGCATTATTGAAGCGGAAAGGATATTCGTTGTGAGGTAATTTTTTCCGTACGCTGTTAGTTTTAAACTGGGTCGAAAAAGAAACCTGTGGAGCGCCTGACCTGCCCCTTTTGGTAAAGATCTGGACAACGCCGTTATTGGCCCTCGATCCGTAGATGGCGGCGGCGGCTGCTCCTTTAATTATTTCAACACGTTCAATATCCGCAGGGTTAATGTCCACCAGGCGGTTCTGTGTATATCCACCCAGGTCAATCAGTTCTCTCGAATCGTTATTTACGATCACACCATCCACTATATACAATGGATCAGAAGAACCCACAATAGTGCTTGGTCCCCGTAATCTTACACTGATGCCACCTGCAGGGTTACCTGAATTTTGCGTGATCTGGGCACCTGCCACCTTACCCTGTAAAGCTCCATCTATTCCTGTTGAAGCACTATACTGTATATCACGTGCCGATACGGTAGACACCGCATTGGCCAGCTTTCTTTTCGACGTGGCCACGGCGTTACCGGTAACAATCACATCATTGAGCATCAGTACATCTTCAGTCATCTGAACATTTACCGTCAGTGTGGAACCGGCAACATCAACTGTTTTACTTTGCGGCTTAAAGCCTACACCGGTGTAATTAAGAGTGATCTTACCTTCACGCTGATCAACATCAAGACTGTAATTACCATTTGCATCAGACGAAGTGCCGGCACCGGCATTTGCAATCTGTACCGATATTGCGGGCAACGGAGCATCACCCGGGCCGGTGATCTTTCCCGTTATTTTTGTTTGTGCCAGCCCAATAAACGAAACGAGTTGTAGCAGCAGGACGAACGGTAAAAACTTACCTTTCCGGCCAGGCCAGGAGATTTTTTTCATTTGCAGTTGTTTTAGTTATTTATGTTTGAACCCTTAGGTAAAGAACTGTTCAATTGGCTGGAGCTATCGGATATAGTACGGACATCAGGACATGTCATATCTTAAAAGCAATTTACTGGAATATGCTCCTGAAACAATAACTATTTTGAATAATTTTATCTTAGCGCATGAACGAGAATATCAAAAGATTATATAAAATAGCCAATAAGCAGAAACGAATTGTAATTGGCCTGATGTCCGGTACATCTGTGGATGGACTTGACGTAGCGCTTTGTGAATTTTCTGGTACCGGGATGGATACAGCAATAAACCTGCTTCGGTTTGCTACCGTTCCGTATGATGAAGAATATAAAAAGGAGATCAGTTCGGTGTTCTCAAGACGTGATGCGGATCTCGAAAAACTTACCTTATTAAACGGATGGATCGCGAAGCAACATGCTGCCATTATCCTCTCCTGCCTGAGTGAATGGAACCTCGGGCCGACGGATGTGGATCTTATTGCCAGCCATGGGCAAACCATATTTCATGCACCGAAGTCGCTTCACCGGCATCAGAAATTCGGTAATGCCACACTTCAGCTGGGCGATGGTGATCACATGGCTGTTGACACGGGGATAATAACCATCAGCGACTTCCGTCAAAAACACATTGCAGCCGGTGGTGAAGGAGCTCCGCTCGCGGCTTATGGGGATTATCTCATTTTTTCTTCCCCGGGTGAGAACCGGATCATGCTTAATATAGGCGGCATTGCCAACTTTACCTTCCTTCCCGGCGATCTTGATGCTGACCGGGTGTTCTGTTCTGATACAGGCCCTGGGAATACACTAATGGACGCACTCACGAGAACTTCTTTTCCGGGAAAATATTTCGATGAGAACGCAGCTATTGCTGCCCGGGGCAAAGTACAAGGCGGCCTGCTTTGGCAATTGAAACAGAACACTTTTTTTGACCAGCCTTTTCCCAAGACCACGGGACCCGAATTGTTTAATATCTCATATCTGCGGGATGCACAGGAGCGTGCAGGTACCCCAAACCTCTCAACCGAAGATCTGATGGCCACCCTGAACCGGTTTTCTGCCGAAACTATTGCCGAGGCAGTGAAATCAGTCACGGGTACGGGTGAAAAGTTCCGTTTTTTTGTAAGTGGTGGTGGCATGCATAATCCGCTGCTGATCAAAAATCTCGCAGAACTTCTTCCCGGCTCTGATTTTAAAAGTACAGCTGAACTAAGCATTAATCCCGATGCAAAGGAAGCCGTTTTGTTTGCGGTCCTTGCCAACGAAATGATTTGCGGCGGATCCGTAAGTTTCGGAAAGGGAAGAAACGGTATCCCGAATGTATCGATGGGTAAAATAAGTTTTCCGGGATGACGGATGGCATGTGATTTTAGGTTCATCTCCCCAATCATAAAACAACAAATTTGTCTGAACCGGTGAAACTTCCCGTTAAAAAGCCCGCGGGGAAATGGGCAATACTGTTTACTGTGGCTTTCGGCACTTTCATGGCAACCCTCGACAGCAGTATCGTCAATATTGCGTTGCCTACCATCCGGAGGTCACTGGCAGCTGGTGATAATGTGGAGTGGATCGTTTTAAGTTACCTGATCGTGACGACGAGTACGCTGCTTATTATGGGTCGCTTATCTGATATGTATGGCAGGAAACGAATATACATTCTCGGCTTCTCCGTGTTTGTTATCGGCTCACTGTTATGTGCCCTGTCGTGGGATATATGGTCATTAGTTTGTTTCCGCGTTGTCCAGGGGCTTGGTGCTTCCATGATGTTTGCCATCGGACCTGCTATTGTAGGTGATGCCTTTCAGCCAAATGAAAGAGGCAAAGCGCTTGGCCTTATGGGCACCGTTGTGGCTGCAGGTAGTAGTACGGGCCCGGTTGCAGGTGGACTGCTGCTGGAACATTTTGGATGGACAAGCATTTTTTATGTGAATATACCTATAGGGCTGATAGCGATATGGCGCGCATACCGGTTGTTACCTGGAACTTCGGTTACTCACAGGCAAAAGTTTGATCTGAAAGGAGCGGCCTTGTTTTTTTCCGGAGTAACCGCACTGCTTATCGGTGTTGATCTTGGTGCAGAAAATATTTATCCCTGGAACAGTATGATCGTGATCATCCTGATCACGACGGGAATTATCATGCTTACCAGTTTTATCTTCTGGGAGAAAGTGGCCACTGCCCCAATGTTAAAACTCAGCCTTTTCAGCATTAAGCCTCTCCGCATATCATTGATGACCGCCGGGTTGGGTTTTATCGCCAATGGTGCCAACATTTTTGTGATACCCTTTTACCTGCAAATGATCCTGGACCTGAGCCCCCAGGATGCCGGGCTGGTCATGCTGGCGGGCCCATTAACCTTAAGTATCGCAGCGCCTGTCGGTGGCTACCTGTCAGACAAAATCAGCACAAGGTGGATAGCAAGCCTGGGCCTGCTGATCACTGCAACAGGATATTTGTTTCTTTCCGGCCTGCAGGCAGACTGGACCTCTGCAGATGTAGTATGGCGACTGTCTATGCTTAGCCTTGGCTTTGGCTTGTTTCAGTCGCCCAACAGCAGCTCCGCCTTAAATGCAGCGCCTGCATCAGAACGGGGAGTTGCCAGTAGCCTGGTCGCATTTATGCGTAACCTTGGACTGGTTTTCGGAATAGCCCTGGGAGCAGCAGTATGGTATACCTCCAGGAATTCATATGCTATCAGCACTGACACTGATCCTCTATCAAAGATCGCACAGGTTGAAGGTATGCAGATGGCATACCGCGTGGTTTCGTGCCTTGTGTTCCTGGCAGGGGCAATCTCTCTTTTACGCGGTGAAAACAAAACCGTCCAAAGACCAGCATTGTCAGGAGGATAACTAATCTACTCTGAACGCAGGCACTGAATCAACTGCAGTCCGCCCGGTTCCGTGTTGATTTACCCGGGCAAATGCAATTAATCTTATTGGCTATATTTGAAATCAACCAAAGGAAACTTCTTTACGATGATTGTAAATTTATGCTTCTGAATTCACGGTATGTGCAGGCGATTGGCAGCTGGATAATCATTTAACAGTAAACCTGAACGATGACTGATAACATAGTGTTTTTCCTGGTAATCGCCGTCCTCATCATCGCAATGGTAATGATTGCCGAGAAACTGAAAATCGCTTATCCTATCCTGCTGGTTGTTGCGGGTTTGATTATTAGCATAATACCAGGCATGCCGGTCATAAATATTGATCCTGATCTGATTTTTTTTATCTTCCTCCCACCGTTATTATTCGAAGCAGCCTGGTACACTTCATGGAAAGATCTTTGGAAATGGAGACGGGTGATCAGCACATTTGCCTTCCTGGTGGTAATTTTTACTTCTTTTGTAATTGCAGTGGTGTCCAGCAACCTGATACCGGGCTTTACAATGGCCCTGGGCTTTTTGTTAGGTGGCATCATCTCTCCGCCTGATGCCGTTTCCGCTACTTCTGTACTTAAATATGTTAAGATCCCAAAAACGATAGCTGCGATCATTGAAGGTGAGAGCCTGCTTAATGATGCGTCAAGTTTAATTATTTTTCGTTTTGCTTTAGTGGCGGTAAACACCGGCCAGTTTATACTGGGTAAGGCAGTGGTAGACTTTCCTGTCGTAATAGTCATGGGTATTGTTATCGGTTTAATAATCGGGATGATCTATTATGTAGCACACCGGTGGCTGCCTACTACTCCAAATATTGATACAGTGCTTACGCTTACTGCGCCGTACGTAATGTACATCGTGGCGGAACACTTTAAATTTTCAGGTGTGCTGGCAGTGGTATCCGGGGGATTATTTCTTTCTTCGCGCAAACATCTTTTTCTCAGTCATCGAAGCCGGTTGTCCGGGGCCAATGTGTGGTCAACACTGGGTTTTATTTTTAATGGACTTGTATTTATCATTATAGGCCTTGAACTTCCCGTCATTAAAGAAGGTTTGGGTAATACGAGTATTGAGACAGCGATTTATTATAGCCTGGTCATAACGGGAGTATTGATAATTACGCGGATTGCCTGCGCCATGGGAACATCTTTGTTTACAATTTTTGCAAGCCGCTATATAAAAACACAAATAAGAAATCCCGGCTGGAAAGGTCCTCTTGTGTTAGGCTGGGCGGGTATGCGGGGCGTAGTTTCGCTGGCAGCTGCACTTTCCATACCAATATTCGATAGTTCGGGTGCGGCATTTCCTCAAAGGCACCTGATATTATTCATCACCTTTGTGGTTATACTGCTGACGCTGGTAGTTCAGGGTTTAACATTACCCCTGCTTGTGAGATGGTTAAAATTAACCGATCCCGCAAAGCCTGAACTAACGGAACACCAACAGGAGGAACTTGTCCGGAAAAAAATCGCAACAAAGAGTATCGAATACCTGCGTCAGACCTATGGTGAACAAATACTCGGAACGCCAGGCGTGCAGATATTGATTCAGAAACTGGAACACGATGCACAGCCACACGACGAGCCCGAGCTGGTGGAAAAGGAAGCCTTTGCTGATGTTTATCTTGATCTCCTGGCGAAGCAACGTTTGTGGCTGGCAGATTTTAACAGTCATCCTGAAATTGAGGAAGAGCTTATACGCAAACAACAAAGTCTGCTTGACCTGGAAGAAGAGAAAGTGACTGTCAGATATAAGTATGCAAATCTTCACTGAAGTTGGCATGCCAATTCGTTCAGCTGCTTCGTTTCTTGTAACATCATTAATGCAAACCAGCCCTATCTTTAAATATGTTTGAAAAGATCAATGCACATGTTTCACTTTGCGCCTCCTTCTCCAATGCGGACCTGGAGGTATTCAATACATTGCTGCAGCCAAAATCATATCCAAAGAAAACAATGCTTTTGCAGGAAGGGGAGATCTGCAATTTTGAGGCTTATATAAACAAAGGCTGTATCCGGAGTTACTATTTGGATGAAAACGGTTATGAATTGACCATGCAATTTGCCGTCGAAGACTGGTGGGTTAGCGACATCAGCAGCTTCCATGATCATCAACCATCCAATATGTTTATTGAGACACTTGAGGATTGCGAGATCCTGGTATTGAACCCGGGAACAAAAGAACTGCTTCTTCAACAAGTACCTGCTTTCGAAAGATTTTTCCGCATCCTGATCCAGCGACACTTATCTGTTCTGCAAAACAGGTTGTTTCGCACAATAGCCTGGCCGGCGCAGGATCGATACCTCGACTTTCTAAAGCATTATCCTGACATCCCCCAGAGGGTGGCCCAACATTATATAGCTTCTTACCTCGGCATCTCCCCGGAGTTCCTTAGTAAGATCCGGACCAAAATGGCGAAGAAATAACATCTACAGCAACTCCCCGGATAACTACCATATTTCTTAATCCAGTTCAATGGCCGGCACTGGGGGTAATGTGATATTTGTGGAGTAAAAAATACAAATATGAACAACAGGATAAAAGGCTTACATCACATCACAGCCATTGCAGGGAATGCAAAACGGAATTTTGATTTTTACACAGAAGTCATGGGTTTGAGGCTGGTCAAGAAAACGGTCAACTTTGATGATCCGGGCACCTATCATTTTTATTACGGAAACGAAAAGGGTACCCCCGGAACGATCCTGACCTTCTTTCCCTGGGAGGGTATACGCCAGGGACGTGCAGGCACAGGCATGGCAACAGATATAGGTTATTCTGTTCCCGTCGGCAGCCTGGAGTTCTGGCAGGAAAGGTTTAAAAAATATAAAGTAAAAACAGACCCAATTGAGGAAAGTTTCGGCGAGCAGTTTTTACCTTTCCGGGATCCGGACGGCTTAAAACTGAGACTGGTGGTTCCAAAAAACACTGACAGCCGCCAACCATGGGAGTCAGGTGATGTAAAAGCCAATGTTGCTACTAAAGGTTTTCACAATATCGTTCTCACACTTCAACGTGTTGAACCTACAGCTGAAATCTTAACAGGTATCCTTGGTTATACATTGTTCTCGCAGGAAGGAAACCGGTACCGTTACATAACAGATGCCGTTGAAAATGCATCTATTGTTGATTTGTATGCTTCTCCTTCCGAACCCGCAGGTATAAATGCAGGAGGAACAAATCACCACATCGCCTTTCGGGTTGAGAATGATGAAATCCTGATGCAGTATCGTGAAAAGGTGCTTTCAAAAGGGCTCGGAATAACGCCAAAGATCGACCGGGATTATTTCTTTTCACTCTATTTCAGGGAGCCGGGCGGAGTGTTGTTTGAAATAGCGACTGACAATCCGGGATTCACCATTGATGAGCCGCTTGACAAATTGGGAACAGGTCTGCGCCTGCCAAAACAATACGAAGGAGCAAGAGAAAAAATTGAAAGCATGCTGCCTGTGCTGTAAATAGTAATCAGTTCATTCAGCTGTAATCGGCATTCAGTTCATTCGGCTATAAATAGCATTCAGTTCATTCAGCTATAAATAGCATTCAGTTCAATCAGCTATAAATAGTATTCAGTTCATTCAGCTATAAATAGTATTCAGTTCATTCATAAATTATTTCCATGGAAAAGCTGGTAACCGGTATTCATCATGTAACGGCAGTTGCATCTGACGCAGCGAAAAATATTGATTTTTATGCTGGCATACTTGGATTGCGGATGATAAAGAAAACCGTCAATTTCGATGCCCGCCAGGTATATCACTTTTACTATGGTGATGCCCAGGGATCACCCGGCACTATCTTAACATTTTTTCCTTACCAGGGATTGGTCCCGGGCAGGCATGGAAAAGGGATGTTGAATACGACCACCTTTTCGGTGAACATACATTCACTGGGTTTCTGGGAAGAGAGATTTAAACGTTTCAACATACCGTATAAGCAACCGGTAGAGCGCTTCCGGTCAGAAGTTGTGATCTACCTGGAAGATGGTGACGGACTTGGACTGGAACTCGTATTTAATGACCGCGATACAAGGTTGGGTTATACAAACGGCATTATCCCGGTTGAACATAGCCTCAAAGGTTTTTATAATGTTGAGATCTGGCAGGATGGCTACGAAAGAACAGGTGCTGTGCTTACTGAACAACTGGATCATAAGTTCCTTACCCAGGAAGGCAATAGGTTTCGTTTTGCGGCCACGGACCATCCGGGAAATTATGTTGATGTGGTCTGCGTGCCTGAAGCCTTAAAAGGTCTCAAAGGCAGTGGGACAATAGACCACGTGGCGTTCTGCACGCCTGACCTGGGCACCCAGGCTTTGTTACGGGAGCGTCTTGTTAATCTTAATGTTGATGTAACCCCTGTGCGGGACCGAAACTATTTTTCTTCTATTTATTTTCGTGAACCGGGCGGAGTGCTTTTTGAGATCGCCACAGCGGGCCCGGGCTTTCTCGTTGATGAATCGGACCAGGAACTGGGAAAGAATCTGAAACTTCCGGCTCAGTTTGAAGAAGAACGCACGGCCATAGAAGCTGTACTTCCATCTGTAAACTTCGATGCGAACTTATTCAGATAAGGATAAGTCGGGTTAGCAGGTCAATAAATCAGGCGATCGGTCCAGACAATAATCATGTGCATGGGGCATTAACAATGGGCATGAGACAATAATGATGTGCAATAGACAATAAAGATGTGCATGAGACAATAAAGATGTGCATGAGATACTAATAATGTGCCTGAAACAATGACTCAGTGCATGGCACAATAACTCAGTGCATGTTACAATAACACAGTGCATGAGACAATAACACAGTACATAAGGCAATAACATAGTACATAAGGCAATAGCACAGTGCATGAGACACTAATAATGTGCCTGCAACAATAACAAATGTATAGCTGCCACATTTAAACATTAATACTTTTAAATTGAAACAATGCATAAGAAAACGATAATAACAGGAGGTAAGCAATTGTCAGAGGCAAAAAAAGCCCTGATCATGATCCATGGCCGCGGCGCTGACGCAACTGATATACTCGGTCTGTCTAAATATCTTGCAGTATCAGATTTTGCACTTCTCGCCCCCGAAGCAACAAACAATACCTGGTACCCGCAGTCATTCCTGGCTCCAAAATCACTGAATGAGCCATGGCTCAGTTCAGCACTTAATCTGATAAACGAAACCGTAAATGATATCGTAACTGCCGGTATACCAAAATCATCTATCTATTTTCTTGGTTTTTCGCAGGGCGCTTGTCTTACCCTGGAATATGTAACCCGCAATGCAACCAGGTATGGCGGAATTGTTGCATATACCGGCGGATTAATCGGCGACAAAATTGATCGTGCTGCTTACTCAGGAAATTTCGAAAACACACCGGTCTTTATTGGTACCAGCAATCCTGATCCACATGTACCGGTGGAGCGTGTTTACGCAACCGCCAATATCCTCACGGAAATGAGCGCATCCTTAACCACTAAAGTCTATGAAAACATGGGGCATACCATAAATAACGATGAAATTTTGCAGGCAAATAACCTGGTATTCACGTCTTTGGTAACTACGGTCACTAAAAATAAATAACAATCACTTTCTCAGTTCACCAATCACCATATATCCGTCGCATTTGTCAACTAAAAATTCATCTAACTCATCACTTACTCATAACCCATAACTCATAACTCAAAACTTCTTCCCCCCTTATTCCATTACGATGATACGTGAGCTCTTTATCTGGGCTTCACCTTCTTTATTCTGTATAAAGACGTTTGCGGTGTTTTTCAACTCTTTTGTTGAGTAAGCTTCAAGGCCGTAGCGGCCATTGTATTGAATTCGGTTATTGTTAACTGTTATACCCACGGAGCCTTGTGATAAAAACTCAACCATCACACCACTGCTGTCATTTCCTTCCACCAGGTTGCCGGAAACGGTAATATCACTGCTCTCGGCAATCTGGATGCCATAGTATGCATTACGGGCAATTTCATTGTTGTTGATCTGAACATTTTTGCAATGAGCAACAGAGATCCCACTCCCGAAAGGCGAAGTACCAAGCCGGCTGTTGTTTACTTTTACGTTATCACAGTGGGTTAGTAATATGTTGTGCTGGAGCCGGGGACCCGGAACAACACTCCCACCGTTTTCTGACAGATCGCTGGTCTGTATGGTTACGTTGCTTGCTCCACTTATGAACAGGCCGTTGTATGTGCAGTTGAGCAAGCTTACATTAATGACGTTGATGTTTTTCATCTGGCCCTCCTTCAACGCACGCAGAATGATTCCGCCCCTATTGTAATTCCCGCGATAGGATCTTGTGCTGTTCGGGTCACTGTGCACTTCCGTGCGGTTCGATCCCTCAATTTTCAGGTCGCGGATCGTAACATCATGCATATCATTTTCCGCGTTGACCATAGCATCACGCATTCCCTCGGCTGCGGGATCAAGAAAGAGTACCGTTTCTATGCCTTCCCCCGCCAGGGTTATCCCGGAAGGCAGTTTCAATGTTGCCGGTATTTTGTGAATGCCAGCCTTGAGCAGCACCCACTTCCCTGTACCTGCCGACTGGTTAAGCGCAGCCTGAACAGGTTCACCGGGTTGAACTATTATTGCATCCGGTTTAACGGTTCCGGGTTTATAAACCTGTGCGCCGGCTATATAGCCAATACCCACCGGCTTCAATGCGGGCTGTACCCTGGCCTGGCTACCATAGTCACTTCTTACAGCGGTGAGAGTGCTTCTCGAGCTGCGCGAACGTACCGAATCAGCAGCCATTTTGGTATATGGCATTTCGATTCCCCTGGCAGTATAATGACGATAAACATATTCATAATCATCCCGAAGGGCCTTCGCTCTTTCGGAAATCGGTCCATATGAATGAGGCTTTTCACCCATCAGGAATTTGGCTGTGTACTCGAACCCCAGTGCCAGGCGGTTGTCACCGGCAGACAAAAGATCTTTTCCCTGGGTAAATGCAATCTGGGCCGCACCGGCAAACTCGCCCAGGCCGAGTTGAACATGCGCCTGGTCGCGGGTACTTTCCTGGCACTGACCACTTGGATAAACATACTTAAAAACGCTTCCGTTAACTGGACCATAGAGGTAATGTTCCACCGCATTATTAAACATCTTCCGGTTGTCCGTAAATACCGCAATAGCAAGAATCGAGTGGATGATCGCACCATCCCAGTTGCCGTTTGCCTGCGGATAATAAAAACGGAAAAGAGGATAGTAAGCTGTCAGCAACATGTTTGTGAAAGTATCAATATCCTTTTGTTGCCAGCCGGCATCTGTGTAACGAAGTATTTCAGCGGCATTGCAAAGTTGATGACCCGTCCATGCTGCCAGGAGTTTGGCATCATTGTAATCAAAGTCCCATAATACCGGTGACCAGGCATTCAGGATCCCGATTGCTTTCTGAGCATATTTTTTATCACTGGTAATATACCACATCAACGCATAATTATAGGCCATCGATGCGCTTCGGGCGAGATCATCGCCACCAATATTTGGCTTCCCATAAGGGCCACGTAAAACATGGGTATGCGGGGTGACAATAAAGACAGTATCTGATGCTGCTTTCAACCGGTTGAATGCGGACCTGTAAGGCTCCTCCCCTGCCTGCACTTTCTTTTTCATCAAAGCAAGATCACTCGCATTCTGATCTATGCCCGGATGAATAAAAGCCTGTGCAAAACCTTGCTCTGTGTATAGGTTACCAAGGAATAACAATAGGCAAAAAGCAATCGCTTTGTTCATATACAAGTGATAATCGTTGAGAAATCATAAAGCGGTAAACAGTCCCTTTGGAATCCTGTTTACCGCTCCACGAATGATAAGACATTCATACTGCGCCCGGAAAGATAATAATTATCGGGCGCAAACTATGCCGTGAAAGTTTTTCGAATAAACCATGGCTTCACTAAAGCGTATATCGTTTAATACTGATCACTGCCGAGCCTGCTGCATTCACTGAATTGAGGTAAACATAAGCCCGGTATTTTCCGTCTGCTGTTTCAACCCATACGCCTGCTTCAGCCCGCAGATTTATTGCATAGTTAGGCGAAGTAGAAAGATCAATTTCCTGGAAATCCCGATCATCAATATATATTCCAAACTGTGTATTTGGTGCGAGATTATAATCCTGGAGATTGAACACCTTTAACATTTTTGTGCTCCTGTTTACACCAGCTGGTAGTGTAACTCCGGGTAAATAAACAGGATCCGCTGCCGGTGAAACCAATGCATGGTTGAAGGGACTTGTTGTAATGTTCCGGAACAGATAAACGATGTCGATCTTTGATGCATTGGCTGCAGCATTCGCACTGTTATAAACCGCCATGTTCTCAATCGAAATGTAAGCAACATTATTATTACTTACTGTAAGATTCCTCACCATGTCCATTCTCGAAATGGTGTATGGCCCCAGGTTGAAAGTTTTTGTTTCACCGGTAGTGGCTGTAGCTGTGAATTTGAAGGAAACTGTCTGCCCCCGGGCTGCTTCGGGTATCACATAGAAATATCTGAGCGTTGCAGCCGCGGTGTCTTTGGCATAAGTCACGCTTGTGACATTGCCATTGGTGACAGATGCTGACCCGATATTTACCGGCCTGTCTGTTCCGGTATTATCCGTGTAATAAGAATTGTTCTCAAGATATGTGCCGGTAGCTCCGGCTATGGTAGCTTCCACCTGTGCACTGGCAAGCTTTCCCTGTTGAGGCAAAATTGCCATAGCAAAAGCAAACTCAAGCTGCTGACCAACCATGTTGGGACCGAGCGATCTTTTTAAAGCGTCGACTTGCAAACCGCTTTGAGCAGTAGGTAAAGCATAATCCTCCTTTTTGCAACCAGAGAGAATTAGCGCAAATACCATCACAAGAGATGTATATTTAAATGATATGGTTCTACGTAGCATCACGTTGTTTTTTTAAATGGTGAATTGTCTATCTCGGTTGAACAGTTATATAAACCGTGTATGGTTTGCGAATCTCCCGGTTACCACTTACCACAGTCCACACTTTTGGACTGGCAAGGTCAGAGAAATCAACTTTGCCGGTAATCTTCGGATCAAGTTTTGCATCAGTAACCAATGAAAATTGGGGATAAAGATTCTTCAGATCTGTTCCGTTAAAGACCTCGACACGTATGGTCTGGGCTAAAGTGTCAATCACGGCAGCTTTTGTTCTCACCGTTACGAAATCAGTACCCAGCAACTCAAAATTGCTTACATAACATTCCGTACGAGTGGTGATAAGAAGGCCATCTTCATCTACCGGGTAGTCTTTTTTACATGCTGACCAAACTGTTATTGCCAGTATACCGGCAAACAATAAGCTTATATTTTTTAATTTGAATTTCATGTTCTTTATTTTTTCAGGTATTCAGATTATCTCCAGGGAATGTTTTGAGTCAGGTTTGGATTGCGGTTTCTCTCGCTCTCCGGAATCCGGAAGATATAATTTTGCTCATACACCCTGTCTATCGTGTTCTGGTAGTAGCGCTGCTGATTTGCACCCCAGGTATCAATTCTCCAGACACCAGCACTTCCCGGAGGCCCCCATACTCTTTCAATTGCTCTCCACCTCCTCAGGTCAAATCCACGATGTCCTTCACCAACCAGCTCAATAATTCTTTCCTGCTCAATAGCATCAAAAAACGCTTGTTTGCTCGCAATTTTCGAAGCACCCAATGGTGGCAGATTTCCACGGCGACGAACGCGGTTAACCAATGCAATAGCATCTGCCTGGGGACCTGATACTTCGTTGGTAGCTTCAGCATACATCAGGAAAACATCTGCGAGCCTGACAACAGGCCAGGCGAAATCACCATCACTACGCCCTTGTCCTGCATAATTCCTTACAAATTTCCTGAACACATATCCTGAATTCGAACCATCGGTATTGTAGGTGATATAATTTACCCCGTTGATTGTTACATTCGCCGCCCATGTTCTGTAAATAAATGGTACAAAACCGGTAGACTGCAAAGCTGCAAGGCCAATGCTCATTTCATAATCCCATTGGATAGTTGCTTTCATGCGGTAATCCCTGTCAAGATAACTGTTCGGATTAACTGCTGAATTCAGCGTAGTTCTTGCAGCTGCATTTGTTGTTGGATTCATTGGAATCAGCGAGTCGGCAAAGTCGCCGGTGCTTATCCTCTGGTACCTATCTGCCAGTTCATATCGTGGAGACACCCAGCACTGGGAACCTTCATGTGAACGACCAGAAAAATCACGCATCAGTTCTTCTCCCTGGTTAGTATTGGTTCCCCCATGGTTAAATACAACAATCATTTCAGGATTGCCGTTTGCTTTTGGAGTAAAGAGGTGATAGTAGTTTGGTAAAACGTCAGCTTTTCCAAGAGCGTCAATTTGCCCCGGATCGCCGTTCATATATAAGGTAAGACC
>NZ_JBTLQG010000020.1:0-110304 GCF_054461535.1 Flavitalea antarctica | reverse complement strand
TCTCAGACTTATAAACCCCAAAATAAAAACTGCTTCAATCAGTATCAGGACGATCCATATCGAATGAGCCCAGGCCCGATGCCGTATTAACCACTTCACCAGGTTGTTGACTGCGAAACTACTACCGGAGACGAGTTGGTCAAGATAAGTGGTGATTAACATAACGTTGGTCTGGTCGACATTCCAGAGATTACCCCGCACGATCTTCCAGCATGCGGCACTAAACATCATGAAACATAAAAAAAACCGGCACATACTGAAGGCAGTAACAAAACGGGTTTGCCCGGTAAATATGAAAGCGATGGACATGATCAATACACCCACGTTGGTGTAGTGATGACCGGATAACATGTTAAAAATTATAAAGTATATAAAATAAAGTATTAAGAACAACAGCGGGAAGATCTTATAACGGGGAAGAATAATCGAAGCAACGGAGGGAATGATTAATAGTGCATCAAAATAAGGTGCGGCCCAGCCCGTTATGAAGTGTGCAAAACCAGAAGCCATAAACAACAGGTAAACCGGATCCGTATCCTGGTTCAGAAGCGGATTCGGGCCTATCTGTGAAATCAGGTTATGGTTCAACAGGTTTAACGCCAGTATCAACAGGACCACTGAATAAAAAACGCGCTGCAGGTGCATGCGGTTAGTGGAAACAAGTAAAGCATAATCAGAGAACCTCAAGTGTTTCATTCTTAGTGAGATTGGGATCTATCGTAGCCCTGTTCAGAACATAAGTTAATTCTATAATCCTGACTACTACTTTTTCACTGCCTGCAAGCCTGGAACACTTTTTCTTAAGCCAGTCTTTGAATTGCTGCTGTGTTTGTGGAGTATTATAGATACGTTGGGCGAAGTAAGGATATAAAACCGATTCATAGATAAATGGATACCTGCTTTCGATTCGTGTCTTCAACAAATCGGTGTTATTGTTCCTCTTCATATCCACATAATTGATGGTATTCGTTTCCAGCAAACTTTTTTCACCCGGCGTAGGTTTATAAAATTCTATTGGCTTATCATTTACCAATAATACAATTTTTGATAGAGTATCGGAGCCTGTAAACTGCTCAGAATACATACCGAACAGAAAAAACGGCGTAAACTCCAGTTTGACAAAAGTGAAAAATAATTGAAACAATATACAGACGATAACGAAAACAAAAGCTTTGAAATCCCTCTTCTTGAGAGCGTGTAGAAACGAGAGAAAAAGCACGCGCTTTGCCGCAGTTCTAAACATTCAATAACATTACTTTCGTTATAAATAGGGGTAACCGGGCCGGGTGCAGGTCCGGATTGAAAGATAAGTAACAAAAACGGGCCGCCAATATTGGCAGCCCGTTTATTATGTTTCTTCACTGTTGAGTAGTGAACTCATTAAAGTTTCCCAATCTAAACTTAAGCTTCTGATTTCTCCTTGGTTGGAGACTTCAACGAGAAACTAAGTTTGGAATTTTCCTTATCCAGTTCTGCGACCATGATATCTCCCGGCTTGATAGCCATCTTGAGAATTTCTTCTGCCAGGGGATCTTCAAGGTACTTTTGAATGGCCCTGTGCAATGGACGTGCTCCGAACTGCTGATCATATCCTTTCTCAGCAATGAAGTTTTTTGCGTCTTCTGCAAGTTCCAGCGAAAAGCCCAGGTTGACAAGTCGTTTTGTAACACCCTTCATCAGGATATCGATGATCTTGAAGATGTGCTCCTTTGTTAATGAATTGAAGATAATCACGTCATCTATCCGGTTCAGAAACTCAGGCGAAAACGTTTTTTTCAGTGCTTTTTCTATTACTGCTTTATTGTTTTCATCTGCATTCTGTGACCTTGATGCAGTTGTGAATCCAACCCCGTCACCAAAATCTTTCAACTGGCGGACACCAATATTTGAGGTCATGATGATGGTGGTATTCTTAAAATCGATCTTACGTCCAAGGCCGTCAGTAAGCTGGCCATCATCCAACACCTGCAACAGGATGTTGTAAATATCCGGGTGAGCTTTTTCAATCTCATCCAGGAGGATGACAGAGTAAGGTTTACGGCGTACTTTCTCAGTAAGCTGTCCGCCTTCTTCATAACCTACATATCCCGGAGGAGCGCCGATCAGACGGCTCACAGTGAATTTCTCCATGTACTCACTCATATCGATACGAACGAGTGCGTCTTCGGAATCGAACATGTAACGTGCCAGTGAACGGGCGAGCTCCGTTTTACCTACCCCGGTTGGTCCGAGGAAGATGAACGTACCTATCGGCTTTTTGGGATCCTTAAGACCGACCCTGTTACGCTGAATGGCCTTCACTACTTTGCTGATCGCTTCATCCTGGCCGACTACCATGTTTGCCATATCAACGGCCATGTTGCGCAGCTTATCGCTTTCTGCCTGCACCATCCGTTTAACGGGAATGCCGGTCATCATGCTGACCACCTCTGCAATAGCTTCATCGTCGATCGGGTAACGTTTATGTTTGCTTTCCTCTTCCCACTGACTTTTCGCTTTCTCAAGGTCTTCCTGGAGGCGTTTTTCAGTGTCGCGAAGTGAAGCGGCTTCTTCAAACTTCTGACTTTTTACCACTTTATTTTTTTCAACCTTCACATCTTCGATCTTTTTCTCAAGGTCAAGGATCTCTTTCGGAACGTTGATATTTTTCAGGTGGATACGTGCGCCCACTTCATCCATTACATCAATCGCCTTATCAGGCAAAAGTCTGTCGGTAATGTAGCGGTCACTCAGTTTAACACAGGCTTCAATAGCATCGTTGCTGTATGTTACGTTGTGATAATCTTCGTATTTAGATTTGATGTTATTCAGGATCTGTATAGTTTCATCAACGCTTGGGGGTTCGATGATCACTTTCTGAAAACGACGATCGAGTGCGCCGTCCTTTTCAATGTACATGCGATACTCATCCAGTGTGGATGCACCTATGCATTGAAGTTCTCCCCTGGCAAGAGCTGGTTTAAATATATTCGATGCATCAAGCGAGCCACTGGCTCCCCCGGCACCAACTATAGTATGAATCTCATCGATAAACAGGATGACATCCCTGTTCTTCTCGAGTTCGTTCATGATAGCTTTCATCCGCTCTTCAAACTGACCACGATACTTGGTACCTGCAACCAGGGCAGCAAGATCTAAAGAGATAACTCTTTTGTCAAACAACACACGTGAAACTTTGCGCTGCACAATACGCAATGCAAGACCTTCAACGATGGCTGTTTTACCAACCCCGGGTTCACCGATAAGGATCGGGTTGTTTTTCTTTCTGCGGGAAAGTATTTGTGACACCCTTTCAATTTCCTGCTCCCGACCTACTATCGGATCAAGGGATCCGTTTTCAGCGAGACGGGTGATATCACGTCCGAAATTATCAAGCACCGGTGTTTTGCTTTTTGCGTTGCCGGCAGCACGTGACTTCTGTTGTGAATACTTCTTTTCCTCATCAAAATCGTCTTCGTTCTCATCAGCGTATTCACTGCGTACGTCGTTGCTTTTGACCACGCCTAATTCGTTTCTGAATAAATCGTAATCCACGTCGAATTGATTTAAAATTTGAGTAGCAATATTTTCCTTGTTCTTAAGAATTGATAGCATCAGGTGTTCCGTTTCTACCGTCGGGCTTTTTAATGCCTTCGCTTCGAGAACAGTGACCCTGATAACTTTTTCTGCTTGTTTTGTTAATGGCAGACTATTAATGTTGGCGATGTTCTTACCGGTTTTATCCTTTACTGCAAGTTCAACTTCTTTCCGTAGCTCGTACAAATCGACGTTAAAACTCTTTAAGATCCGAACGGCGGTATTATCACCTTCGCGGATCAGGCCCAGCAACAAATGTTCCGTACCGATAAAATCGTTCCCCAGCCGTAACGCCTCCTCCCTGCTAAAAGAAATGATCTCCTTGACCTGGGCTGAAAAATTGTTGTCCATTTTTCTAATTTGTTGTGAATGATACAATAATAACAAATATTTTTGACTAAAGTTGACGCCGTCAAAATATTAACGACGGTTATAATAATTAAGTGTATGCAGGTCAAAATTGATACCAGAGAGAAATTCCATGTCATTACGATCAGGGAACCTAAACTCGCTGCTAATATGACAGCGGAGCTTGATGAATACCTGCTTCCTTTTGTCGAAGATCAGATAAGGAATGTTGTGCTTAATTGTGAAGACATCAGGGAGATGGATAGTGCTGCGGCGGACCATTTATTAAAAATTCAGCAGCACTTTTATGACCAGCAGTGTTCATTCGTGATCTGCAATCTACAGCAGGGTGTTGAAGAAACACTGGAGCACAACGACCTCGCTTCCCGGCTGAACATTACTCCTACTGAAAGTGAGGCCTGGGACATCGTTCAGATGGAAGAAATTGAAAGAGAACTAATGGGCGGGGATTAAGTATTACCAATGAACACTTACGCAATAATAGTTGCCGGCGGAAGCGGGGAACGTATGGGCACATTAATACCCAAGCAATTCCTCGATTTGCTTGGAAAACCATTATTGCACTATGCTATCATGGCTTTTAAGAGAGCTTTCCCTGATATCACCATCATACTTGTGGTTCCCCAGGCCCATATGACAAGGGGTCATGCGGTCGCGGGGAATCCGGCTTATGGAGGTGCTGTAAGGGTGGTAACGGGCGGGCGAACGCGCTTTGATTCTGTTAAGAATGGCTTAAAAGAGGTTGACAGAGAATCAATCGTGTTCGTACACGATGGGGTACGGTGCCTGCTCACAGACAACCTGATAACCCGATGTTATAACAAAGCGATCCTTCAAGGGAATGCAATACCTGCCATACCAGCCACAGATAGTATAAGGATCTCAAGCGGTGATGACAATGAACCGGTAGACCGCACGAGAGTTCACCTCATTCAGACACCCCAGACTTTTCGTTCCGAATTATTGTTAAAGGCTTTTGAACAGGAATTTGATCCCTCATTTACCGATGAAGCAACGGTAGTAGAAAAAACGGGGGTGCGTATTCATCTTATTGAGGGAGAAATGTCCAATATCAAGATCACCCGGCCAATTGACCTTGTAATTGCTGCAGAACTCTTACGACAGTCAGGGGTCTCTCACCTATAACTATCACTAAAGTTCATCTTTTGAACCATCTGACGGGTACGGGAAGAGCGTTATAATGCAAGTGATAGTAAATCTCAGGCCGGGGACTGAATTTCTGATAAAATTCTGCAACCCCGGGTATCTCCGAGCCTTCAAAATCAAGTACCTTATCCGTGCCGGAATATTGGCGGATTATGGAGTCTATCATGAAATATCCGGCCCTGGCCACCCGGCCGTTTTGGGTCGGTGCACCCAACAGGTAATAGATCCTTTCATTAAAAAGAAAAAACATCGCGCCAAATAATAGCTCTCCGTTCTCCTTGTTTTCCACGCCGCAGGCTAACAGGTTACCCGTTTTTTGAGCCTCCCCGGCATAAGCAAGCATCGCTTTATAATCAGCATCCGGCCGGCCGGCTTTTTCACCATATGTTTGGCGGTACATGGCAATTACGACCTCCGGAGTAACCCCGGAAGTAAACCTGCAATGCCGTGAGTTCGCTTTCCGCAGGCTTTTTTTCGCCTCGTCGTGGTAAGCCCCGGCAATCAGTTCATAACTGCTATTTAAGGGCAACAAATAATTTATCCTTTGCCTGGCGATCCAGTTTTTATTTGCGCTGCTAAAAGCGAGGTCAATATCTGCATAACTGTAATACCGTGTGAGTGCATCCAGGAACAAAGCGCGGATTTCGTCCTTACAATCAATGCCAAAAACGTCAAGCCGTTGTATAAATGAAGGTGTATAAAGATATCTTATACCAAATTTTTTTCTGTATGGTAGCGGAAATACATATTGGTAATCTCCGGCCACCAGCGCCATCCAGGAGCCACCAAGAATATCAAGCGAATTCGTAAGACCATAGATGACCGCGCCAGGTGAAGCTTTAACCGTCCGGTTCCATTTCAGATCATCGATCTGTGACCTAAGGAACAACACTGGTTGAAGATCGGCTCGCTGCATGGTTACCATGAAAATTTAAAGCTCAACATTATACTTGCTGACTACCCGTTTTGCTTGCAGGCTGTGTATATCCACGCTGAATGATACTTTTCTTAAAAACTTATTTTCTTCCGGAACCGTCTTAAGATTATCACCGAAAGTTTTGCTGTAGATCAGCGGTGCATAAATATTCAATACCTGCCTGAAGAGTGAAAGCTGTAAGCCTGCTACATACATGAACCTGCTTCCTTCAGCATCCTCTTTCCAGGCTCCGGCATATGTACCAAGATCAAAAAATATTTTTAAAGGCACTACCGGCGGCAGGATCTGCCTGGGAATGGATGTGCTGAAATTGATTGATGTCACCCAATTATCTGAGCGTCCCTGCAGGTCCTGGAACATATCCGTTCTTAATTTAAGTCCGCCATCCCTCATCATGATCTGCTGGGAACCCAACCCCTCCGATTCCAGCCTTCCCACAAAATAATTACTGTAGGTATAATCTTCGTAACCTGTAACCGCAGTGAGTTTGGGCTGGTACCTCGACGTTTCAAAAGTTTTATTGGTCGACAGTGTGCCAACGTATCCAAACTTAGCCGCAAAGAAGCGGAGATTCATCCCACCTCCCGATGCATAGTTATAAAAATATGCTGCGTTGAGGTTAACCCGGTAAAAATCTTTAGCCTGTTGCAATTGAAGCGATGCATCATAGGGATATAATACACGACTGTCTGAGATACCGAAAGTCAACTGGTTGATATAACGGTATTGTATAGCCGTTTTCTCAGGATAATAATTTCCATCAGATATCTTTAATTGATAATTGAATCCTGTTTCTCCGATCACGAAAGTTTTCCATTCCAACCATTTATCCATATTACTCAAAGGCGAAGGTTTACTGAAAGATAGTTTCAATGATGGAACGATCTTTACAAAACCCGTACTGATCCGGTTACTGTTGCTGTCGTTTGCTGTCGATGTCGAAAAACGTGATAAAGCAAGGCCGGCGGTGATCTTCTGTATCTTACCGCTGTTGTACCAGTTGTAATCCAGATCAGCAATACCATTAAGTTGGCCGGAACGGGTGGCATATAAAGGACTAACAAGAAAATGGAATCGGTTCAAAGGACGCGCATAATTATGAATCGCGGCACCGATCATGAAACCATCGGAAACGTTGTAGCCTGGTACAGGCAACACATCAATGTAATCAACTGAATCTCTGCCGTGGGAACCGGGGCTAAGTCCGCTTACCAGTTTTTTTTTTAGAGCTTTGGCGGGTGCTTTTTGTGTTGAATACAGCAGGTTAAAATGTGAAGTAAGATCCTTGCCGGAGTATTGTTCAATGGAATGCCTGAAGTCATTCGGTGTCGGGTGACGGAACTTCCAGTCTTCAGCATACCGCTTCATTGCCGAATCAAAAACCTTTCTGCCAAGCAACTTTTCCAGGGCGCTCAGCCATTCAGCGGTTTTATAATATGCCGTTGAGTAATAATTATCCTGCCTGAAATCTGCGGAAGCAGTAGCCATGGGCTGACTGGTCGCCGGATTTTCACGATAGTAGAACTGCCGCGCGGTCGCTGCGCGCCGGGAAGCGTTATTTGAGTTTCTGCTCACAAACCGAAGATTATAATAGGTGTTCATTCCCTCATCCATCCATGGATGATCTCTTTCATTGGTGGCCAATACACCCTGGAACCAGTTGTGTCCCACTTCATGTTCTATGATCTCCATCAATTGTTCCTGTCCAAGGCCGCTGCTCTGGTTGGATATCATCGGGTATTCCATTCCTCCCCCGATCCCAAAGTCTGCATCAACAACGCTGATTGAGTTATATGGATACTCAAAAAGTAATTTCGACCTGAAAAGGACGGCCTCGCGCACCCTGACAAGACTCTCTTTCCATTCTTCTGAAGATTCCTCCCTGTAAAAGCTATAGGCTTTCACCGTGCGTCCCGAAGGCAATACAATGTCTGTGGAACGAACGATAAAATATTTATCAGCAAAAAAAGCAAAGTCGTGAACACTATCCTGCAGATAACGGAGGGTTTTGGTACGGGTATCAGAAGCGATTTCCTCCAATTGCTTTACAGGCAACATGAAGGAGTTTTTGTTTTTAGGTTGTTTTGATTTTTTCCTTGCAGGCGCCGTGGCCCGGGTCTTCATCCAGTCGATCTCTTCCTGGTCCTGTAACTCCCCGGTAGCTGCGACTACATAGTTTGCTGGTAGCGTGATCCTGACATCATAAGAACCAAATTCGCTGTAAAATTCCCCCTGGTCAAGATATGGCATCGGGTGCCAGCCCTGCTTGTCATAAACTGCCGGTTTGGGATACCATTGCACTACCTGGTAAGACTGGCCCCCGGTTCCGTTGTGCCCACCCCTGCTGAAATTGTACGGAAGCTTCACATGGAAAGCCGTGGAAATATCTCTGTCCTGTCCAGGCAATAACGGCTCGTGCAGCAGCACCTTTACCACATCGATATATGATGGGTGATCCTCCATCTCCAGGGACACCGACCCGGATTTGAAGTTGAGTTTATTTATGTATCCCTTTTGTTCCGGCTTTGAAAAATAGAATGCTGTTTTGCCATTGCGCAGGAGTTGCTCGCTGAAAGCAGTCTTATCATTTTTGAAAGCATTTGGCCAGATATGAAACCAGATAAAAGCCAGTGTGTCCGGTGAGTTGTTGCGGTAATTTATGCTAATGACTCCATCAAGCGTATGTTCAACATCATTCAGACTGACTTCAATATTATACCGCACCTCTTGCTGCCAGTACTCACCCTGTGCTTTTGCATCCCTCAAATGCAAAACACAAATCATCAAAAACAAAAACCTGGCTAATCGCATGTCGTCATAAGCTTTAAGTTAATATACAACGCAGGACGGTGATCTTTATTGGAATCCTCCTCTTACCGTCTGCACTGATTGCTGATCGTATCTTGTACTTATCTTCCTTTCCCCTTAAAAATGATCCTGATTGTATGCAACATAATCTTCAGATCCAGCGCAAGTGATATATTCTCAATATAGATCAGGTCATATTTCATTCTTTCAAGCATGTCTTCAACGGTGCTCGCATAACCGAACTGGACCATCCCCCAGGAGGTGAGGCCCGGCTTTACTTTCAAAAGATAACGGAAATAAGGGGAAGCCCTGGTTAACTGGGCAACGTAGAAACTACGTTCCGGCCGGGGACCAACCAGGCTCATATCGCCTTTGAGGACGTTCCATAGCTGGGGCAGCTCGTCTATTCTCCATTTACGCATGGTTCTGCCCCAGGCTGTTATTCTCGGATCTTTTTCCGAAGAAAGCTGTGGACCTTCGCGTTCAGCATCGGCAAACATGGACCTGAACTTGAATATTAAAAACTTTTTCCCTTTATACCCGATCCTCTCCTGCGAATAAATAACGGGACCGGGGGAAGAGAGCCTGGTCCTTATTGCTGCATAAAACAATAGTGGAGAAAATATGATCAGGGACAAAAAAGCAATCCCAACATCCAGCAACCGTTTGATATTTTGTTGCCATTCCGGCATAAGGCCGGTTTTAATTCCAGATAGGACCGGCCCGAACAGTGAGTTGGCTTTGACCGATCCTGAAAGTATGTCAAGCGTATCGGGCACTATCCGTATCTCTACATCTTTGTCGCTCAACACTTCTATTATTTTTTCTACAGTTGCCTTTTCCGACCTTTCCAGGGCAATGACCACCAGCTGAATTCCATTCTTGTCTATCGCCGGGCCCATTTCATTAATGTCCCCGAACTCCGGCAGCAGTTCACTGATGCCATTAACTCCCCCACCACCCCTGATATACCCCCTGTAATGATAGCCGTACCGGAGTAGTCCCTTTTTCGTGTCTTTATATATGCGGACGGCCATGGTGTCTGATCCGACCAGCAAGGTGTTGAAACTGACCGCACCACTGCGAATCTGGCGATTGATGACAGATAAGATCAGGTGGCGGCCGATCCAGGTAAATACAATTTGCGCCACGGCATAAAAGAAAAGTGATTTGTAATAGTAAGTGTATTCTTTCTGGGGATCATTTATAACGATCAGGAAAAAAATAATGGTACACCCGATCACCCCACTTACAAAGGTGATGGTCATTTCATTCATGGTGGATTTGTGATAAAGGGAATTATAGGAGCCAAGTATAGAATAGAAGGTTATCCAAGCCACGGGGATAATCGAAAGGCCGAGCCAGAACCGCTGATTAAGGAAAAGCGTGCCATCATTCACAATCGTTTCTCCGAGCAGATATCTCCTGACAAAATACAACACTATCCAGGCGAGTATTGCTGCTATAAAATCGCTCAGAACATACCAACTGCTATGTAGTTTTCTGGATAATGGCATCGAATATCAGGATGCGATTGTATTATTTTTTATCTTTTCGAGAATCTGGTGGGCTACGTCCATTGCGCGATACCCATCTACCTCGGAAACGATAGTTGGTGTATTGTTCAGAATAGCATCCCGGAATTTCTCCAGCTCGAGTTTTATCGCATTCACCTCAGGCACCTGGGGGTTGAGAATAGCAATAGATTTTTTGCCGCCGTTAGGAAGGTCGAGCTCAAATGAAAATGCATCCAGGTCCTGGGGGGTCTTGAGCTTGATAACCTCCGTTTTCTTGTTCAGGAAATCGATGCCTATATAGGCGTCTTTTTGAAAGACTCTCACCTTTCTCATCTTCTTCATGGATATCCGGCTCGATGTCAGATTGGCCACGCAGCCATTGTTGAATTCAACCCTCACATTCGCAATATCCGGTGTATCCGTCATAACTGCTACTCCGCTGGCAGAAATATGTTTGACCTCGCTTTTAACGAGTTTGAGAATAATATCGATATCATGGATCATGAGGTCAAGGATAACACTCACCTCCGTGCCACGGGGATTAAATTGCGCCAGGCGGTGCACTTCAATGAACATTGGATTAAGCTCGATGTCCTGTACTGCAAGAAAGGCGGGGTTGAAGCGTTCAACGTGTCCTACCTGGAACTTGATGTTTGATTCCTTTACGAGTTTGACGAGTTCCCTGGCTTCGTCCATGGTATTGGCAAGCGGTTTCTCAACAAATACGTGTTTTCCTTTGCGGATAGCCAGTTTACACAAGCCAAAGTGAAAATTGGTTGGCGCAACGATGTCGACAGCATCAACAACATCCATCAGGCGTTCGGGGTCCAGGAATCGTGGGATCTGGTATTTGCCAATCACGTCCTGCGCGGCATCATCATTGGGATCATAAAAACCAACCAGTTCAACCTGGTTTATTTCTTTCCAATTGTTCAAGTGAAACTTTCCAAGGTGACCGACGCCAAATACTCCAACCTTTAGCATAATCGATAATTGATCATCAAAGATAATCGATAATTACATGAAAGATTGATATTCAGAGATTTCCCGTCGTAGCTTATTTAACGAGGCTGGACCTGGACAGATAGAGTTGATTCGGATGATAGATGAAGAGACAGGTGCCATCCTTGATATCATCAATTAATGGCTTGCTCAGTGAAGGTGCCAGTGCCGGGCAACCCTGGCTACGGCCTATATAACCCTGGGACTGTATATATTCTTCGTTCACGTAATCTGCGCCATGGATCACAATTCCCCTTTTTGCTGCATTGTCATTGAATCCTTTTTCACATCCCTGGAGGCGCAGTGAATAACCATTGCTTCCGTTGTAAGTACGGTCGGTGACGTAGAAACCAAGACTGCTCTTATAGGATGAGGGTTTATTGGAAAAAGACATTGCCTTTTCCTTGCCAGACTTCATACCATGGGCAACCAGTGTGTTATACAAGAGAACACAGTTCTCCATATCAATCACATATAATCGTTTCTGTACACTTGGCTGGCTAAAGTCAACAATGGAAAGTATTCGGTCGTTGGTGAGTTTGCCTGCTTTCCGTAATCTTTCCATCCCCTTGAGCGCCATCCTGAAGACTTTAGGATTCAAACCCAGTTCGTCAAGGTGGAGGCTGTCGTAGATCGCCATGAGGGCCATAGCCGTTTTTGGAGAACCATTGACACCGGAAGGCTTCAGCTTTTTGAGATTGGCATTGTCCGCAGAATCTTTATCACCTGCCAGCACCGCGTTGCCTGAACACAGGAGCATTACGGTAAGGAGCGACATAATAAATCCGTTATTGAACTTGAATCTCATCTTCTGTACAACTTTCAGTGGTGAATGGGAAAAGATAATTCAACGGAAATGGAAGCGCTTAATTGCCCAGGTACGTGGGCCTTTCACTAAAAATATGGTTAAATCCCCGGAAAACCAATAGCCCTGGTCAGAAAAAGGGTTCGTCGCGGGTTTTCCGGCTAAACAAAATGCGGGTTCGTCAGGGCTTTCGTGATAAAAAAAGCGGGTCCTTTGGGCCGACCGTCTCTAATTCAATGGCCGTTAATTTGCAGTATTGCGTTCAGGGAGTTGGTCGGAACGTCTGAAAAATGCTCTGGCAGCCGATACTTTATTCAGGGTTTTTGATGTCTTAAAACCATCCGGATCTTGTCGTTAAAGATTCCAAAATTCAGACGCTCATGTGCATAACTTCTGGCAACAATCGTATTTTTCCTACGTATATTTATCAACATCATTATGGAGCAACAATACTATACTCTACAAACAATTTATAACATAGTGAAGGAGGATTCCCGTCCTCACACCTACCTGTGTAATACAAGAGAGATAATAGTAAGGCAGATGTTTGGATGGGATGATATCAAAACGCACCTGGAACTTCTTGCCATGGAGCAGCTGATCATCATCAGGCAACTTGGATCGATTGCCATCAGCATCACTCCCGCCGGAGTGGAAAAGGCCAAATCACTTCTTCGGATGACCGCCTAATAAATTCCCAGTTCCTTTGAACATTTTTTAAGATCGGTCTTCCCTGTAAGCGTTCCGGTGAAAAGATCACCTTTCTTCTCGAGTCTTTTAAATATATTAAACATATCGAATTGGCGGATAGTCAATCCCCGTTTCACCTCTTTCCATTCGAGAGGTGCTGAAACAGTTGCCCCCGGTTTTGGCCGGAGGCTATAGGCACAGGCAAGTGTCTGGCCGCGCCTGTTTTGCAGGTAATCAACATAAATCCTTCCCCTTCTTTTGTTTAAAGGACGTTCGATGGTGGTAGTTTCCGGCAGTTGCTGTTGGGTTAACGTTGCGAGCCCTTTTGCGAACTTCCTGATCTGGAGGTAGGTGTATTGAGCCTTCAATGGAATATAAATGTGAAGGCCGGTGGACCCGGATGTTTTACAGTATGATTTTGCCCCGGCTTTATCAAGCAGTTCTTTAATAACAAGAGCGGTGTCAATTACCTGTTCAAAAGTATTATTGTCCGATGGATCGATGTCCATGATCAGGTAATCCGGTTTGTTGATACTGCCAAGACTGGAATTCCATGGATTGATTTCGATACAGCCCAGGTTGTTCATGAAAGCCAAAGCTGCTTTTTCATTACAGACCAGGTAATCGATCTTTTTACCCTCCGACCCGGAATTGATCTTTACTGTTTTCATCCACGATGGAGCAAGATCCCCGGCATCCTTATGAAAAAAACCGCCGTCGTTAATTCCATTCGGATTACGTCTTAATGATTGCGGTCTGTCTTTCAGATATCGACTAATGTATTTATATACTTTTTGATAATACTCCAGTACCTGTCCCTTGGTTATCTTTTCATCGGGGAAATAGATTTTGTCCTGGTTAGTAACCATTAACTCTCTTCCACCGATTTTGATGAGCTTCTCTTTTGACATAGCAACATTTTAGTGTCCTTTTTGGCCGGTCTCACGGGCAGTTTTGTCGATTCTTAAACCCTGGAAAACCGGGTGCCTTAGCATTCCGTCCCTGGTTTTTTCAGTAAACTTGAGATTAGCAACAAGTACCGGGTCAACCCAGGTGACCTTACCATTAACCTTCACTTTCTCTGTGAAGGGACTTGTTGAACGGATGTGGGGCTGCAGCTTTTGGTAAACTTCAGCGAGGATCTTATGGGTAAAACCAGTGCCGGTATGCCCGATATATTTCCAGCCTTTGTTTTTGCGTACGGCCAGGATCAGTGCCCCAAAATGTTGGCGGCTCCCCTGTGGGGATGTGTACCCCGCAATTACCGCCTCTTCCGTATTGTGGTGTTTAACTTTGAGCCATTCCTTTGAACGCTTTCCTTCAACATATAAACTATCCGCCTTTTTTGCAATAATGCCTTCGAGGTTCTTTTTTGAGGCAGCATTAAAAAAGGCTTTTCCTTTATGAAGGATATGATCTGAATAACGGATCATGGGATGAGAAGAAGGTAACAATTGCTGAAGCTGTCTTTTTCTTTCAGTTAATGCAAGGCCCGTCAGATCCTTACCTTTCAGGCGAAGACAGTCAAACACAACGTATACAAGGGACGAGTCTTTGGATAAAGCAAATTGTTGAAGGTTTTGAAAATCTGATCTGCCTTTACGGTCGAGCACCACTATCTCCCCATCAAGTACCGCATTTAAATCTAATGAAGCGAGGGCCTCTGCGACCGCCGGATATAAGGGCAGAAATGATATACCGTTTCTGGAATAAAGTTTAACCTCTTTACCTTTTAGTTCCGCAATAGCTCTATACCCATCCCATTTGATTTCAAACAGCCAGTTTTTGTCATCGAAGGGTTCGCTGGTAAGGCTTGCCAGCATAGGCTGTATATATTCTTTGACCTTTATCCGGGTTGAAGAAGATCTCACTGATGGCGGAGCTACTTTTTTTTTACATTGGAGGCTACAGCAGCCGATTTTGTTGATTTTTTCTTAGTGGCAGGGCTGGCTGTCTTAGGTATCGCTGACTTCTTTTTACCCGGGGCAGTATTTTTCAAAACCGTAGGTTTGTTCTTCACCCCGGCTGCATTTTTCAAAGCTGTGGTTTTCTTCTTTGCCGGGGCCGCTGTTCCTGATTTCACTTTTGATGACTTTTTTTCAGACACGGTTTCGGCCGATTCCTGCTTCCGGAGAAATTTATTGATGGGAGAATTTTCAGCCGTATCATCCTCACTGTTGTAAGGGCCTTTAGTGGCATATTGGTCCCTGTGTTTGATCAGCAGCCAGTTTTTACTTTCGGCTCCTCTTATTCTTATGAGTGCGAAGCTACCTTTCAACTTCCGACCCTTTAAAGAGAATTTTAGCATGCCATTTTTGATGGTCTTTTCTATGGCCTTATCAGACACATCGTCCATCTCTTCAGGTTCGAAGGTGCCCTTATCCCAGATCTCAACGATCCCCGCTCCATAATTTCCTTCCGGAATAACACCCTTGAAACTGCCATATGAAAGCGGGTGGTCCTCCACCATCATCGCAAGTCTCTTATCTGCCGGGTAAAGAGAAGGTCCTTTGGGAACCGCCCAGCTTTTTAATACACCATTTACTTCGAGCCGGAAATCATAGTGCAACCGGCTTGCTTTGTGCCTTTGGATAACAAAGGTTCTGGCACCTCTCTCTTTGCCAACCACGGGAAGTGGCTCGGAAGTCTCACGGAAGTTTCGCTTTTTTTTATAAGTGGCGAGGCTCATATTCAGGAAGCTTTTTTAGTTTTCTTTGGGGGAGCAGCCTTTTTGCCAAGGCTTGCCTTGAGCTGTGACATAAGATCTCTTGCATTGCTATGCACGATACGCAACTGCGGAACCTCGGTTTTCTTGCCTTTGGCTTTTGCACGAATAACCTTAAGCAATGAATCAGTATAAGAGTCCTTGTATTTTGATATATCGAATTTTTCAGTAAGCTGATCTATGAGAGACAGGGCCATTTTTAATTCAGCGGGTTTTACTTCTTTGCCGGCTGGAATGTTGAGCTCACCTACATCGCGGATCTCTTCCGCAAAGCGAATGGTATTTAATACGATGGCATTTTTAAGCGGTTTTAATACACAAAGATGTTCCCTGTTTCTCAACACATAGGTACCCAGGCCGTACTTGCCACTTTTTTCCAGCGCCTCTCTCAGCAACGCATAAGCTTTTTCCCCGGATTTGTCAGGAGCCAGGTAATAAGGAGTTTCGTAATAAATACTATCTATATCTTTTCCATTCACAAACTCTTCAATGGATATGATTTTGCTTTTCTCAGGACTTGCCTTCGCAAAATCATCCTCATCGAGGATCACATATTTTCCGTTAAGCATATAGCCCTTGATAATATTTTTCCACTCTACCACTTTGCCCGACTCTGCATTCACACGTTGAAACTTGATGTTTGCATGATCTTTTTTATCAAGCATATCAAGATTGAGTTCGCTTCCCTGGGTGGCACTGAAAAGTTTCACCGGAATGTTTACGAGTCCAAAACCAATGGCTCCCGACCATATAGCTCTCATAAGAAAAATGATTTAGCGTGAATTAATCTGAGCCCTGCCGCTCAATCTTAAAACGTCAGTCTATCGTCAACCTTTTGTTTTTGCCGAACTGCAGTATTAGAAACTTGTTGTCCGAATCGCATAGTCTGTGACTTCTTATCTGAAACTTAATGTCCGAAACATGTTATCCAAAATGTATTTTCAGAATGTTACTTCCCGGGCCATATTGCCAGCGCATGAATATCCAAATCTTATTGCCCTGGCATTATGATCCGGCCATCCGGGCATTATTACCCGCATCCTTGTTCCCGAACCTTTTATCCGAAACTTGCTGCCTAACCTTATTAATAGTTGACGTTTGATTCGATGAATTCTTTAAAAGAATACACATCCGTTCTAACTATCTTCTCTATTGATGGATGAAAAAATGAGCTGACTGCATCTCCGACAATTCCCAATGGTGGTTTATAACTGATGGTAACATGGATATCTGTGCCAGGCGCCTCGGTCGCATCGCGAAATTCGATTTTCCCCACGTTATCAATCATCGAGTCAGGTAGCGAACGCCAGGTCAGTTCATGGTCAGGCAGATCCCTTACTATAGAAGCACGCCACTTTAAGGGAATCGGGTTTCCATTCAATTTCGCTGTCCATTCTGTAATGTTATCAGATACGGGCTTTACTTCTGTTATGTGAGACATAAACAGTGGAAGATTTTCAAGATTTCTCCATGCCCGGTAGACAGATTCCCTCGGCTTAGCCACAAACATCTGTAAACGGATATTGATATTTTCGCCCGGGATTGTCGAAGGTTTGCCTGCAGCAGTATAAAGCGCGCAGTTACCGCTGATGCCGCGGTATAACAGATAACCGCCGGCAAACAATTTAAGCAGGCTGAACTTGTCGGAAGTTAAGGTATTGATCACGAGAAAAGATCCTGCCGCAGCTGAAATCAGTCGTTCGGAACTGCTAACATTTACCGGGTGTGGTTTGGTAATATCCATGTACTATGTTTTTGTTTTATCAGTCGAGTTTAATTGCATTATCATGTGTTGCTTCCACCTGGTTGAAGACCATATCTATTGCATGCTCCCATGCTTCTTCCCTGGATTCTTCCCTTATCACACTGTCATGGGCATGTATTGTCAGACAAGCAGTTTTCTTGCCTTGCCCCGGTTTCAACAGGCTCAACTCAACCGATTTATAGCCAGCATTAAACTGCTGTAGTGTTTTGATCCTATCTAAGACTCTTGGCAACAACTCATGCGCCGTAGAGAAGTCATCGGTCTCAAAATTGAATTTGAAGGAAATACCACTATTCATATGGGGAGGTTTAGAGTGATTAACTAGTGATTAACCTACCTCATCTGACATAATTCTCATACCGGGAAACTAACAAGAACTGTGTAAGCCATTGTCAATGAGGGAATCAATCCGCTGAGGGCGTTTTGGTTTGGTTTTAGCACATGGGGAGAAGCCGGAGCGAGACGTCCCGGGTCGTTTTTGTAGAATATTTTCCACAGTCTGGCTCCTGCGGGTATAACTGTATGAAATTTCGCCAACACACCTGCAAACCACTTCACCATTTCCGTTACGAGGTGTTATGACAGGTACAGTAACATGATTCAGCGGCCTTTGAATCAAACGAAAGCTGGTATAGGGAAAATAAGCATTACCGCGGTTAACGGGAATGTGAGTGATATTAAATGTGTGTAATAATAAGTGATATTAAATGTGTGTAATAATAAATGTGTGTAATAATAAGTGATAATAAATAGGTGTAATGATAAATGTGAGTAATAATAACTACCGGTTTGACGGGATGTGAGTGATAACAAAAAGTAAAATGAGAACAACAAAAAACGAAACCATATTTCAGCTCTTTCACTGGTATATTTCACAGGATGGTCAGTTCTGGAACCATTGCGGAGAACAGGCAGATTTTCTTGCTTCGCTCGGAGTAACCCATGCATGGTTGCCACCGGCATATAAATCCTGGAGGGGTATTCATGAACCGGGTTATGCTGTTTATGACCATTTTGACCTTGGTGAATTCGATCAGAAAGGAACAGTGAGAACTAAATACGGAACGAAGAAAGAATACCTGAGAGCAATCAGGAGGCTTCAGAAAGCAGGAATAAAAGTAATTGCAGATATAGTGTTGAATCACAAAAACGGCGGTGATGAACAGGAACTGGTAGATGTTTACCAGGTTAATGAAGAGGATCGTAATGAATTAATTGGTGAAAAGCATCAGATTGAGGCATATACTAAATTCCTGTTTCCCGGACGCAAAGGGAAGTATTCAAAATTCATCTGGGACTGGCGATGCTTTACCGGCGTTTCCGGACCGCATAATTCGATCTATACTATACAGAATGAATATGGTGATAAATGGGAGGAATTGCTTGACAATGAAAAAGGCAATTTTGATTATCTCATGGGCAATGATATTGAATTCAGAAATCCTTACGTACGCGAAGAATTAAAGCATTGGGGCAAATGGTATATTGATCAGACGGGAATAGATGGTCTGAGGCTCGACGCCGTCAAACATATCACCCCGCATTTTTTTAATGAATGGCTGGACTTTCTGAATGACCACTATAAAAAAGATATTTTCTGCATTGCGGAATACTGGAGCACAGACGTCGGGATCCTTGAAAAATATATTGATACGCTTGGGGGCAAAACCCGCTTATTCGATGTTCCACTACATCACAATTTTTACCGCGCTTCCTTAGAAGGCAAGGATTATGACATGAGGCACATCTTTGATGATACACTTACCCAACGACGGCCCGGTTGCAGCATAACCTTTGTTGACAATCATGACACACAACCTTTGCAGTCTCTTGAATCAACGGTCGACTATTGGTTTAAACCGTTGGCAAATGCGCTTATACTTCTACGTGAACAGGGTTTACCCTGTATCTTTTATCCAAGCATCTTCGGAACCAAATACTCCGAGGTGATTGATGACCAGGAAATTCACATTGAGTTAAACGCTGTACCGGGTCTCAGGGAGATGATGATTGTAAGACGGGAACTTTGCTATGGCAACCAACATGACTACTTCGACCACGCGAATACTATTGGCTGGGTAAGGGAAGGAAATTGGGAAATCCCTTTGTCCGGTTGTGTTGTGCTGATGAGTAACGGCAGTGAAGGGTTTAAAACTATGCTGGCAGGGAAACACCACGCAGGAAAAACATTTGTTGATGCATGTGGAAACAGGGCGGACAAGATTGTTATTAACAGTGATGGTATGGCTGAATTTTATGCTAACGAAGGATCGGTATCAGTATGGATTCGCGAGGAAGCATTGTCTAAAGTTAAAAACTGATTCCCCATTTGAGCAGCGACTTCGGCAAAGTAGGTACAGATTTCCTCAACTTTTCAAAAACATAGCGTGCTGGCATTGGCATTATATTTTAACATATCGATCAAACGCCAGTCATATGAAAATCAAACACGTAAAGTCGGATGCAAAATTCCGGGTAATGAGTGGCAGGGAGGTAGATGAGTTGATCAATAGTACTATGCTAAAACCGATTTCAAAATCCAGGAAATATCTGGATAAGCAAGTTTTCAATAATTGGGAAATGCCAATTGAGCCGCGGCCGTATCGTCGGAGCAAGAAGCACGATCCACTTTAATATGTCACAGTAATCTTTGATCCATTTTAATCACCACTTAAATTTTTTCACTATGCTACGTTGGACAATAATTTTCCTGGTCATCGCAATTATCGCGGCTATTTTTGGATTTGGCGGAATCGCCGCTGGTGCAGCCGGAATTGCGAAAATATTATTTTACATTTTCATCGTTCTCTTCTTGCTATCATTGATTGGTGGCGGATGGAGAAGAACACCTTAGTTGAAGTAGGTATTCTGACTGAGAGTATGATCAAAAAAAGTGCGGTTCCTGTTGGGACCGCACTTTTACTTTTATAGAATAAGACTCACGGGACCCAAATCTATGGTATTCATGAGTCCGAATATCCTGATATGAAATTTTACCCAATCACCCCATAAGGGAATTCACTAACGCCCCTTGAAGAAAATTACCCGAAAATGTCAAACAGGAACACCTCCCTGATACTTCGGGAGATACTACCCTGACACCTACTACCCTGATAACTCAAGGCGAATATTACCCAGATACCTCAGGATGAATACTACCTGGACACTTCAGGATGAATACTACCCGGAGACCACAAAAGTATGGACCGGGTACTTTATACCGGTACACGGCAAACACTAAACATGGTCATTGTTTTTTTCGGTTATAGGACGCCGTGATACCATATGCCAGCCCCCGGAGTTCAGCTAATCCCCGAAGACGACCAATGGCCGAATAACCGGGTGCAGTTGTTTTCTGAAGATCATCAAGCATCTGGTGACCATGATCCGGCCGGAAAGGTATAGGCTCTGATCTGTCTGCCTGGATCTTTAGCAGCTCTTTCATCACTTCGTACATATCCGTATCACCTTCAAGGTGGGCGGCTTCATAAAAGCTGCCATCGGCTTCTCTTTTTGTATTACGCAAGTGAACGAAATAAACACGGTCGCCAACTGTACGAAGGATATCCGGCAGATCATTGTGTCTCCCGGCCCCAAGGGATCCCGTACAAAAACAAATTCCGTTTTCCTTACGATTGACACGGTTGAGGATGTATTCAAGATCAGATTTTTTACTCATGATCCTTGGCAGACCGAGTATGTCAAATGGAGGATCATCGGGGTGGATAGTCATCCTGATGCCATTTTCTTCGCAGGTATCCATAATAGATTCCAGGAAGTAAGCGAGATTCTCGCGAAGACCCTCTGCGCCGATTGCCTTGTAGATATCAATACTGTCGATCAGGGCACCTGTGGTTATACTTGCTTCGCCGGGCACGCCCATAAGGATATTGTCAGACAGTGTATCAAGATAATGCGGATCGCCTTTTTTGAAGATCAACTCAGCCTGTTGCAATTGTTCCGTAGTGTAATCTGCTTCGGCACCTTTTCGCTTAAGAATGTGTATATCGAAAACGGCAAGATCTGTCCAGCTGAACCTTAGAGCTTTTGCACCATCCGGCATTGTATGATATAATTCGGTACGTGTCCAGTCCAGGACAGGCATAAAATTGTAGCAGACTGTTCTAATGCCACAGGCGGCGACATTCCGAAGGTTTTGTTTATACACTTCCAGCAGTTCCTTGTACCGGCCCGATCGTGTTTTGATGTCTTCATGCACCGGTATACTTTCAACGACACTCCAGACGAGGCCGGCAGCTTCAATAACGTTTTTTCTTACATGCAGATCTGACATCGGCCAGAGCTCGCCGTGCGGAATATGGTGCATAGCAGATACAACGCCGGAAGCACCAGCCTGCCGGACATCACTCAGGGTTACCGTATCATTTGGCCCATACCAGCGCCATGTTTCTTGTAATGGATGTATTTTCATGAAGCAATTTTAGTTTAAGTATTAAAATCCGATGGAATTACCGCCATCGACCGGCAGGCTGACACCTGTAATGTATTTGGCTGCATCGGACGCCAGGAACACAGCTGCATAGCCCACGTCTTCAGGTTTACCCATAAAGCCCATAGGTGTACGTCCCATTACCCTTGCCTTCCGCTCCGGATCATTGTTCAACGCTTTTGCCGACATCGCGGTTTCAATGAACCCCGGGGCAATACAATTTACACGGACCCCCGAAGGCGAAAGATCAACAGCCATCGCACGCGTCATACCTTCGACGGCAGACTTTGCCGCTGTATACGAAATAACTTTTGGGATTCCGTATTTGGCGGCCATCGAACTGATCATAATGATACAACCTCCCTTGCGGCTGACCATCGACCGGCCGAACTCACGTGAAAGCGCAAACGCCGCCTGCTGGTTGATCCGCATGATGGATTCAAAGTCAGCATCGGTCACGTCAAGAAACTCCTTTTTCATATTAATGCCGGCATTATTAACGAGTACATCAACCTTGCCAACCTCTCCTTCAACTTCCCTGGCAAAAGCGGGGATGTGTTCAAGATTGGCGATATCAAAAACTTTATAGGAAGCGTTCGTCCCAAGCGATCCGCAAGCTTCTTTTAGCATCTCCTCGCGCCGACCAACGATGACTACCTTTGCCCCGGCATCAACCATGGCAGTCGAAATAGCGAGACCCAGGCCTGTGCCACCGCCCGTAACAAGCACTGTTTTGCCAGTGAGATCAAACACGTTTTTCATTTGAATTTTTTTTAGTTTATCTGACCTTTGTGTGATGTTATATGAAAAACCCGCCGGGCTAGCAGCGGGTTTATCAATAATTTTAAACTCCACATTCCCGGAGCTTACTTAGGAATTTCGGTTAACGGCGGTGCATTACCACCATATCCAAAATATCCTTTGTTTTGATTGATAACCCCCAATGTATTTGCCTGGATCGCATTCGAAGGAACAGGCCATAACACATGGTATGGACTGATCGTATACTGATCATTGTGAATTGTACGCAATCCGTTTTTGTAAAAGTTATTTTTTTCTTTCACCCTGTCATAAAAATAATTCACATCAGAGAAGTTGTCCATCTTATAGGTTTTACCAGTCTCTGAAGGTTTGCCTGTCATTGCAAATATGTAAGAAATTCGGGTAAGTTCAGTTTTGCGGGGTTCCTCATAAAACAACTCCCTTGCTCTTTCGTCCAGGATGGATCCAATATTAACAGCAGAGGGTGCAATCGGAGCGGCCTGCGCCCTTGTCCTGACCTGGTTAACATCTGCCGCGGCATTTGCAAGATCACCTTTCCAAAAATAAGCTTCAGCTCTTAACAGGTAGGTTTCCGCCAGGCGGAAAAGATACCAGTCAGTGTGACCACCCTGCATTGGGGTATTCTCTGTATCGGGAATAAAGACCTTATACTGCGGCCATCCAAAATAACTCCTGATGGTGTCTACGCAAAGTAATGTTCCTGATGCACTCCGCAACTGTACCGGCTTAAGATACCATGGATTATTGGTGGTTTTAAGAGCAGGATCATTATAAACCAAATCCTCCATGGTCATCCAGTTACCTTTTGCATGCCTCAGGTCATTCGGATCTGTCCAAATATCATACTGGCTGTAGTTGGTAGGTCTGGCCCTGCCTATTCCCCGCCCGTAAAGGTTGGACTGGGGGAAGAAATCAGGAATTGCAGTTGAAGTAGCAGCGTCATTGGTTCCTTTTTTGCCGTCAGGTGTAGTAATATTGGTACCCCAATATGGAACCGCCTGCCGCATGATTCGCATACCTCCATCAAACTGGCCATCACCAAAGCGATCAATGAGCATAAAAAGACCTTCCTTATTTTCTCCGAGTGATTTATTTTCAGGCCTGTGGAGATCCCAGATCACGTTCCGTTTTGTGGCACCAAACGGAGCCCGCATCAACGCATATGTTCCACCGTTGATCACCGCAGACGCAGAAGCGATGGCATCATCAAACTTTCCTAAAGCCAGGTTGATTTTTGTTAGCAGATGGTTTATTGCACCTTTTGACACTTCTCCACGGTTCACACCATCTGTAACCCACTTGGCGGCAAATTCAAGATCCTCCTTCATACGTTGAAGTATCACCTCTCTCTTAGTTGAAAAGAAATCCAGCTTAGCATAATCATATTCAATCATGACCGCAGGAACATCCCCGAATTGGTGAGTTAACCGGTAATAGCGTAGTGCCCTGTGAAAATAGGCAGATCCTAAAATGGCGTTACGCTCAGCTTCATTTTTATAAGTAGCATCATCAATGCGGGTTATTACCGTATTTGCATATTTAATCCCCCTGTATCCTTCTCTCCAATAAAACTGCAGACGGGCATGATCCGCATCATCGTATGCGGTTGCAGCATCAGGCGTTATCCAAAGATTCAGATCCTGGGCGGGTCCCGATTTATCTGTGGTTCCTTCAGCGGTTACTTCAGAGAAAACCATCTCTGTCAGAATTGGCGGATTGTCGCCGTAATACTCTATACGCGCATTTCTTGCACAGGCCACCAGCGCGGCCCGCATTCCGGCAGCATCTGTATACGCGTTCTCAGGAGTAAAAAAGGAAAGAGGCTTGGGTTTCAGGTATTCTTTACCACAACTCACTACCCCGCTCAATGCAACGGTGAGAGCAGCTGCTATAGTTGTCTTTTGAATTATACTTTTCATATACACGAGTTGGAAAGATTATAGATTAAGATTTATCCCAAATTGATATATTCTCGGGGAGATAGCTGTGGAAATAGCCCCATCACTCGCCCTGTTCCTGTACTCCGGATCCCAGAATTCCCAATCAGGAGCATAAAATCCAACATTTGTTATCGTAAAATACATCTTGAGACTTTCAATTTTTGCTTTTTGTGTAATGGCCTTTGGAATTGTGTAAGCAAGTGCTATGTTATTAAGACGGATAAAGGAAGTTTTGCGATACACTGAAAAAGATGACTGGCCATTGCTTGAATACAATCTTGCCGCGCGGTTTGTGGGATTTTCTGCGGTCCAGTAATCCAGTATATACGAGTTCTGCCGATCCTGGAATCCAGCATTGTTTTTTGCCTGGTTATAATCATTGATCTGGCCCCACATAGCATACAACTGGAATGAAAAATCGAAGTTTTTGTAGATGTTGAATTCATTTCTGAAAGTCCACTGATATCTTGGCGTGCGATATCCCAGGAACTGGCGGTCAAGATCATTCAACACACCATCACCATTTTTGTCCTCGAGTTTGAAATCTCCGGGTTGTACTTTATATTTTTTAGCTTCTGCTTCCTCATTAGCCTGCCACACACCAATCACTTTCTGATCCCAGACTGCATCAAGATCATGACCTATAAACCAGCGGTTCACAGTATCATTTTTTTCGTAGGTACCGATAACCTTACCAGTCGGATCCAGCAGGTTCTGCGGACCGTAAAGGTGTTTTATCTCATTGCGGTTAAGCCAGAAGTTAACAGTCGATCTCCAGACAAAGTTCTTATTATTTATGTTGGTACTGGTGAGCGTGATCTCAAAACCTTTGTTCTGCACTTCACCAAGATTTGACAATACATTATCGAAACCGATAACTGTAGGAAGTGTGCGGAGGATTAGGAGGTCAGCCGTTGATTTCAAATACATATCGAACGAACCACTTAACCGGTTATTGAACAGAGAGAAGTCGAGGCCTGCATTATAAGAAGTTGTGCGCTCCCACTTTAAATCAGGATTTGCCATTCTTGATACCCAAAGCTGCGAAACAGGAACGATTGCCCCGGCTGCTGTGATATACTGATATTTTCCGCTGGTAAGATCGGCTAAAGCCTCATATCTCGGTATGTCCCGATTGCCATTCACTCCATAGGAAAACCTTAATTTACCATGGTTCAGGACCTTGATGGCGTCCATAAATTTTTCTTCAGTAAACACCCATCCCAATGCAAGCGCCGGAAAGTCTGCATACGGATTTTTTTCACCAAATGCCGAGTAACCATCACGTCGGAAAGACGCTGTCAGCATATACCGATCCTTGAAGGTATAGTTTGCTCTTGCCATCAAAGCAGTTCCCGTACTATACTGATCGTCGCTCGACACTATTGGTCTGATACCGATACCGATGTTATGGTAACTTAACACATCACTTGGATCGAAACCTTCATTGTCTATTTGTTCTCTCCACGACTGGTACTTTTCAGCATTTGCAAGGAGTGTGACGTTTATCTGGTGTTGTCCGAAACTTTTATCCCATTTCAACAGGTTATCAACCTGCCAGTTGTACCTTGTTTCGGTCGTGCGGGTGGCGATTCCTTTTCTCGCGCGATAGGTAGGATGTTTTGCAGAGACACCATTAAAATACCTATAGAAATCAAAACTGGGTGTGAAATTTACCTGGTATGAAAATCCATAACCCAGGTCACCTTTCGCATACAGCGAAGCAAACAAAGTATTGTTTTTCTGAAGCCTGTTTGTATAGGTGTTATCATTAAAAGGGTTGGCATTGTTCCCAAGATCGTCATTCGGACTTTCCCTGAGGGTTTTGCCATCAGCATCATAAATTTCTCCATAAGGTGATGCATTGACCATCTGGCCCCAGTTAACCGGAACCTGGCTCTCGTCCCTGTCTGCGAACTGAATATTTGCTCCTACAGAAAGGAATTTTGCGATCCGACCTTCAAGGTTTACACGTGCTCTGAAGGTTTTAAAACGATCACCGATGATTACCCCTTCGTTATCAGTATATCCGAGGGACATATAATAAGAGACCTCTTCCTTCTTACCGGATAAACTCACTGTATGATCCTGCCGGAAACCATTCTGGAACATCAGGTCATACCAGTCAATCGTTTTATTCTGCTTGTAATTTGTTATTTCGATTGGTCTCAATCCGAGCCTGTCCAGCCAGATATCAGTTGTGTTGCCTGTTCTTCCATCGCGCCATTGATCTTCCGTAACGCCTGGAGGCAGGTTATTGGGATCGTCAAAAATATAGAGTTTGTTACTGCCAAAGTTTCTTGCTTTCTGAACATCGGTTCTCCAGGATACAAAACCCGGCCCGTCATATAGCTGTTCGTTCTGGGCAAGCTGGCTAAACCCAACATTCGAGTTGACCGTGATCGTAGGCTTCCCCTTTGTTCCTTTTTTTGTGGTTACCAATATAACGCCGCTTGCAGATTTAGCACCAAAAACTGCGGCGGAACTCGCATCTTTCAATACGTCAACCGTTAATATATCGTTGGGATTTATATCCGCCAGCTGACCGGGGTAAATAACACCATCCAGGACAATTAACGGAGATGTTCCTGCCCTTATAGACGATTTACCCCTGATCAGTATATCACCACCACCCTTTGCTGATGCAGCATTGGTTTGAGTAATATTGAGACCGGCAACATTTCCACGGAGTACATCCTGTACACTCGCAGGGTTCTCATTTTCAAGTTGTGTTGCTCTCACAGATCCAACAGAACCCGTCAGATCTTTTTTAGCTGTTGTTCCATAACCGATAACCACCACTTCATTAAGATTAGCGCTGGACAATGCAAGTGAGGCGTCAACAACAGCCTGGCCGTTGATGTCAACCTCCTGGCTGGAATAACCTACAGTAGTAAAAACAAGGGTGCCCTTCAATGAAGGAACCTTCAATGAATACTGACCGTTCGCATTGGTGGTTGTACCGATCGTTGAACCCTTCAACGACACAGATACTTCTCCCATAGGAACTTTGTTTGTCTGGTCAGTTACAGTGCCACTTATCGTAACATCCTGGGCTGACAGAGTTAATGGAATAAAAAATACAAGGGTTAAAAAAGATAGTAGCGAACATAGTCGCGAAGAAAATGGTGCAAGCATAGCGTTAGTTTTTTAGCAAGAAATAAAACAGCAATTCAAGATGTATATCAGAGCCTTAACTCATATATATGGATATATGAATTGTGGATACTGGAAGTTCTGGTTAATCAAATAGGATATCGGAACAATAATATTGACCCGGTAAGCTTCAATTGAAACTACCGGTATAGAACAACCGCTTTTATCTTTTTTATATGAACTGCCTATGCTGGAGTCAAGTTGCAGAAACTATTAAGCGCAATCATAGCTGGTATGATTTGCCTTTCTCACTTCAGTATTTGGCAAGTTCGTTCGTGGGTTGAGGATTATAAAAATGGTATTAAAAATAAGCTTACTTGAAATGAAAACCTACACTTATTTAACATTTCTTTATAAAATCACGACAACGTTATCGAAATGTTTGACCAATGAAAATTGGTGCTGCTTATCTCCTGATCACTTGAGCTGCTTATTATCTAATCTGACTGAACGTCCTTATTAATCTAAGTTCACTGAACGTCCTTATTAACTGAATTCACTGAACATCCTCAGTAACTAATTTCACTGAACCAGCTTATCAACAGGGTTCACTGTACGTGCTCATTCATTATATCCATGAAGCTATTTATTTACCAACTTCTGCTGTTTCTGCGCTTTTAGTTGTTATATAATACTTCGTAAGCATGTTGGGCACTTCCCAGGCTGGCAGCTTGCCTTCTTTGAGATAAGAAAGGTATCTCTCCATTACCTGGCCGAAATGAGCCTCGTGACCTACCTTGTATGACCCGGGGATTTTTATTTCGTACCCATCTTTGTATTTAACTGCCGAGATACCCGGATAGGTGGCAGCGATCTTATTAACCGCAGCTGATACTGCACTATCAAACGCCTTCTCGCCTTTGACAGGCATAATATATAATGTGGGCATATATTTTTCATCCTTACCCTGCCTGATGATCAGGTGCGCCTTTGAACCTTTTGCAATGGCATAATGAGTATCACCGCCTTCTTTGGCCTGGTAATCCCACCTCGCTATTACCCTGACATGTGTCCCTTTAACACTATAATTCACTTCCCCGTTTGAATGCGTTTGTAAGACGGTATCTTTCACTACATACTTTTTCAGGAACTCGGGAAAGCTATCTTTCTTCGTTACTGCTGAGAACTGCGATAAAGTCATCGGGGTAAACCAAATCTTTGATTTCCCCATAACGATATCTGAATTATAATTCAGTGCCTGTTCTGGAAAAAATTCCCAATGTACCAGGTCAACAAGGTGCGTACCAACATCGGCTACTGCTTCTCCCTGTTGCATGGGATCAAAAAACCAGACAGGACGGGTAAGCGCCTTGCCCGAAACAAATTTATAATAGTAGTGAACGCTTTCAAGTGTGATCGCCGGATTTTCAGGTGTGCCCTTTGTAAGTTCTCCAAACAATTCGGGAACAGCCGCAAATTCTTTTTGAAGTATGTTGGTGATCTCTGAACGCTCAGTCATGATATCATACAACAATACTTTCTTTGCCTCAGCCTCCTGGAAAGATCTTGTAAGCAAAAGAAAATCACCGTTATTAATCGCCATTGGCTTATCAGCCAGAACATTAAGGCCGGCGCTGACGGACTCCTGGATGAATTCGGTTTTATGACGGTTGTTGCCGGATAATACAACAAGATTTCCCTTTTTTTCACTTAACATCTTATTCCGGTAGTCGGTACCCTTATATACTACCTGCTTCCATGTTGAAGGGTTTTCAGGACGGGTGTTATACTGATCTATCAGGGCAAGATGGGCGGCTACCTCCGGACCTTCAGGTGCATAAACATGAACCACCGGGTCTATCCCGGGATACATTGTTTTTTGAACGAGGGCAGCGTGAAAGTGCCCGGGGTCCAATGTTATCAGCTTTACTGCAGCGGCATCTGTCTTTTGTTGGCTTGCAAGCGGCTTTTCCTTTTCGCCTTCACCGCCACAACCTGCCAGACCCGCTAAGACTACCATTGCGCCCAGATATGTTATCAACTTCATTATTCGACTATTTGAGAAAGATAAAAGTACAAAAGCATTATGAAACCAGGTATGGAGCCCGTTGTTTCCTGGACAACGATTTGTTAGCTTCATCGTCTTTAATAAATCTTTCCGCCATAGGATCCCATTGCAGTTTTCTTCCGAGTTTCATTGCTGTATGATTGACGAGGCAAACGGAACATGCCCGGTGACCAACCTCGATTGGTGTAATAGGCTGCTGGCGGCTGATAACACAGTCAAGCCAGTTGGCATGATGATCTTTGCTCTCATACAAATGAATTTCATCCGGTCCAATTTCCGATGTGAGGATCTTCGGATCGCTCGCTTCAAGCGCTTTTGATTTAGTGTTTGAAACCGGATCACTTGCAGTCACTGAATAATTACCACGCGTAACGAATATCCATCCTTCCGATCCCACAAACTTCACTCCATTGGGATATTCATTGCTCGCATGAACCTTCACTCCATCAGCATAGGTGAATTCATTTTTATAAGGGCCATGCACATCCCAGAGAAACTGCTTTGCAGGATACTCGGCTTTAGCCATAATTTCTACTGGTCCTGTATATTCATAGCCAAGTCCCCAGTTTACAATATCGAAATGGTGCACACCCCAACCGGTTATCATGCCAGCACCAAACTGCTCACAACGTAACCATCCCGGGCGGCCATAGCCACCGTCCTGTGGATGCACCCGTTTTTCTGTATACCAGATTTTCGGAGTTGAACCCAGCCACTTATCGTAATTCAGATTTGATGGTACCGGCATTTCCTTTTCAACCGTACATTCGGCCGGGTTATCAATAGGAAGCCCGACATAAACAGTATGAACCTTCCCGATACGGCCATTGCGGACAAGCTCGCAGGCTCGTTTGAATTGAGGCATAGAGCGTTGCTGGCTTCCGATCTGAAATATTCTGCCCGTTTTATGGACCTCATTGCTGAGCATTCTTCCTTCTGAAATGGTGAGCGAAGCCGGCTTTTGCATGTAAACATCCTTGCCTGCACGGATAGCGGCCATCGCTGGGATCACATGCCAGTGATCGGGCGTACTGATCACGACCGCATCGATATCTTTATTGGCAACCAGGTCCTCATAGTTTTCATAGGTTTTTGTACCTGTATATGATTTACCGGATTTTTTTGCATAGTAACCATCTACAAGGTCCATCCCCTGTTTCAATCTTCTTGAATCCAGGTCACAGACTGCCATTACTGTTGCCTTATTATATCGCAGTACTCCGGGCAGATCATGGGTTGTTGATATGCGGCCAATACCTATTGCGCCTATGTTGATCCTGTTGCTTGGTGCGTTCTTTCCAATTACGCTGGCTGGAACTATGGTAGGAAATGCTGAAGCAGGAAAAGCTGAGATCGCTAACGTGCCTGCGGCCCCTTTCACGGTGTTCTTAAGAAAGTTCCTGCGGGAATTGGAAGCAGTTGTATTTTTCATATAGCTCAAGTTAATTGTAATTCAATAAAGATCTGTGTTTACAAGATTACACTGAAATGATCAGCAGCACTCATCAGGAGCTTTAATAAGGCAAAGGATCGTCCGGGCTTTTTGCCCGGGCTTTGGAATAATCCGGCTTACGGTTACCAGCCACCACCCATTCCAGGCCCCCCAAGATATGCTTTCTGAAGATCGGATCATTGTACATAATATCATCGTGTCCAAGAGCAGTATAAAACTGGCGGCCGCCATCCCACTCATGATACCAGGCAGAAGGATAAGAATTACCAAACCAGAGTGGTTTGTCCTTATCCTCAACTGTAGTCAGATCATGTGCGAGTACCACATGAATATCAGGGTTCATCGTTGTGACATAATAACATTCATCAGCATTTTCCCAGTTGGCAGGAATTGCAGCAGTAGATGGGTGGTTTTTATCGATCACCACCTGTTTAAACTTCTGGTGTTTGGCATGGCGGACAAAAGTTCCACCGACCAGTCTTTTAAACCATTCCCATTTTCTTTCTGTACCTGTAACCGCATGTATGCCCACAAAGCCGCCACCGGCCTGCACATAGCGCATGAGGGCTACCTTTTGTGCATCTGTGTCAAACACATCATTGTTCGTACTGGTGAATACCAGGGCACTGTATTTTTTTAAATTTTCATCAGTAAAAACAGACGGATCATCAGAAACGTCAACAGAAAATCCGTTTTGTGTTCCCATCTCTTTTATAGCTGCAACCGCGAATGGAATGTTCGTATGCACATAACCTTTACCATTTTTTGTATATACCAGCACGGAGACCTGCTTCCATTTTACATTGCTTTTTGTTTTCTGGGCGGAAGTGCCGACAGGCACGAGGATCAAAACAGCTGCCTGCAATACTAATATTAACACAACGGGCAAACACCATCTGCAGGAAATTGAAAAAATCCGGGGCGATTCGAAACGTATCATTTACAGTTATTTTGTTTTGCATTCCAGGTAAGCATGCAACGAGACACGAAAACGAAATAATGGCAACCAGGATGATCAGTGTATTGGGAATACAGCTGATACAGCAGTTTGGGTCATATTTTCATCAGCATGCAAGTGGCAATCGTTATCCTGCCGTTTAAAAATACATACAATATTCTAGTCGGAAGATATTATAAATTGAGGTTCTGGCGGAAAAATAAACTCAACCGTTACCGGTAACGTTTGCATAAAAGCTAATTCGCGGATTGTGCGCAAAAATTAAAGAATCTTTATCCTATCGGCAATTGTTGTGAAATATTTCTAATCTTTATGGCATGAGTGCACAGCACAACGTTACGATCAAGGATATTGCCAAATCATTGAAACTGTCGGTCTCCACAGTATCACGTGCGCTGCGGGGTGGATCCGAAATAAAAAAAGAAACACGGGAGATCGTCCAGGAACTGGCTGCTAAACTGAAGTATAGCCCTAACCCTATTGCGCTATCTTTAAAAGAAAAGCGCAGCAAAGTAATTGGGGTGATCGTGCCTGAAATTGCCAACACATTTTGTTCTTCGAGTATCGCGGGCATTGAAGAAGTTGCATACAAAAGTGGGTACCATGTCACCATTTTCCAAACGCATGAAACTTACGACAGGGAAGTCATAAATACCCAGCTGGTGAACACCAGGAGAATGGATGGTCTTATCATCGCAGTTTCAAATGAAACAAATAATTACAATCATATCACGGAGCTGATAGAAAGAGGTGTTCCCGTAGTAATGTTTGACCGGGTGCATGAGAAGATCAATACACATAAGGTAGTGGTCGATGACACCAGGGGCGCCTTCCTGGCAACAGAGCACCTGGTGAAAGAGGGATATCGGAAAATTGCACATGTGACCATTTCCAAAAATCTATCCATCACAAAAAACAGGTTGAAAGGTTTCCGGGACGCATTGACCAAATATAAGGTGCCGATCAACAATGATTGGGTCAAACACTGCAATTTCAACCCCACGGCCATTGACGAAGCAATCCGCAGCCTGTTCTCAGGTGACGAGAAGCCTGATGCCATCATGGCTTCAGTGGAGCGGGTGGTAATGCGTTGCGTGGTGGTCCTGAAAGAACTGAACCTCCGCATACCACAGGATTGTGCACTAATTGGTTTTTCAGATAATCCTTTGAACGATTATCTTGATCCTTCGCTTAGCTCTATCAGTCAACCAACATTCGAAATTGGCAAAAGATCGGCTGAACTGCTGATCGACCTTATTGAGTCAAAATCACCGCCGTCGAAATACGAGACACTTCGCCTCGAAACCGTTTTAAATGTCCGTGGTTCTTCCTTAAAAAAACATCGAATCATCTATATCAATGGGAGTCACGTGTAACTTTTGACCCGGAACCTCCTACAAGGAAATCGAGATCTGCCCCCAGATGCGCCTGTTGCACATGTTTCACATACAAACCCACGTAACCCCTGTCTGCCACAGGTGATGGCACCTCCCAGTTTAACCTCCGCTTCACCAACTCTTCTTCACTGACTTCAAGGTTGAGACGACGGTTTTGCACATCCAGTTCAATCATGTCACCATTTTGGACTAAAGCAAGATTTCCCCCTATCGCTGCTTCCGGTGAAACATGGAGGACAACGGTTCCATATGCAGTTCCGCTCATTCGCCCGTCAGATATGCGAACCATATCTGTTATTCCCTTATCAAGCAATTTTTTTGGAAGCGCCATATTGCCCACTTCCGGCATACCGGGATAACCGGCCGGACCAACGTTTTTCAGGACCATTACACAGGTTTCATCAATATCCAGCCCGGGTGTATCGATCCTTGCATGGTAATCTTCAATGTTTTCAAACACAACCGCCCTGCCGCGGTGTTGCATCAGCGCGGGTGTGGCAGCTGAAGGTTTAATAACAGCACCATTCTCGGCAAGGTTTCCTTTCAGTACCGCTATACCCGCCTCCTTGATCAATGGTTCGTTGTAACTATAAATCACATCGGAATTATAACAGGAATAATTGTTTTTGATATTCTCGGCATGAGACTTACCACTCACAGTCATCGCATTCATATGGAGATGCTCCTTCAGTTCACTGAGGATCACAGGCAGACCACCGGCGTAATAGAAGTCTTCCATCAGGAATTTACCGGAAGGCATCAGGTTGAGCAATAAGGGTATTTTTGAACCGAGATCATCGAAATCTTCAAGGTTAAGCGGCACTCCTACCCGACCCGCTATTGCCGTCAGATGTATGATAAAATTTGTAGATCCTCCTACCGCCGCGTTCACTCTTATCGCATTTTCAAAAGCCTCACGGGTAAGTATATCCGAAATTTTGAGATCTTCTTTAACCATCTGCACAATTCTGCGACCGGACAGCTGCGCAAGGACTTTCTTCCGGGAATCAACTGCAGGAATAGCAGCCGCACCTGATAAAGTCATCCCCAGTGATTCCACCATGCAGGCCATGGTACTTGCGGTGCCCATAGTCATGCAGTGCCCCGCACTCCGCGACATACAACTTTCGGCAAAGAGGTGCTCGTCTGCGGTCATCTTCCCGGTCTTCACATCTTCGTCAAATTTCCAGACATGGGTCCCGCTGCCAATATCTTTCCCCTGGTATTTACCGTTAAGCATCGGCCCGCCGGGAACAACAATAGTTGGAATGTTAACACTGGCGGCGCCCATCAGCGTGGAAGGAGTAGTTTTATCACAGCCCGTAAGCAACACAACACCATCAAGAGGATTCCCGCGTATGGATTCTTCTGCATCCATGCTCGCAAGATTCCTGAACAGCATTGCCGTAGGCTTCAGCAATGTTTCTCCCAACGACATGATCGGAAACTCCAGTGGAAATCCGCCTGCCTCGTAAACCCCACGTTTTACATGTTCTGCTATATCGCGGAGATGGGCATTACAGGGGGTCAGCTCCGACCAGGTATTGCAGATGCCGATTACCGGTCTTCCGTCAAAAAGATCTTCCGGGAAACCCTGGTTTTTCATCCAGCTCCGGTAAATGAAACCCATTTTATCTTTTTTACCGAACCATTCGCTGCTTCTGTATTTCATATGGTTTAATTGAAATAATATGTATTGGAGATATAAATTGTTTAATTGTGCTTTATGCTTTTATCTGGTCGTTAAGACCCTGAAGTCGTTTTCGATCCTGATTTGAATGTTGGCTCATACTTTCCTCCGGTCAATCACACTATGAAGACAGTTTCATCCCTGATAAGATATCAAGGTAATGGATTCCGGGAAATCAACGTCAACGTTTCATCGCTTTAATAATATTCACATAATCCCTGAAATGTGCTTCAAGCCTTACCCAATCTTTCGAGGCAATCATTTCGCCCGGAAAAAGATTACTTCCCATCCCTACCCCGCTCGCGCCGGCCCTGAAGTATGCTTCACAGTTATCGAGTGACACACCCCCGGTCGGCATCAGTTTTATCTTATTTAAAGGTGCAAGCACATCTTTTATATATTCTACGCCAAGTCTTGTTGCCGGAAAAACCTTGATCATCTCAGCGCCAAGCGCCCAGGCGTGATAGATTTCGGAAGGGGTGTATGCGCCTGGAAAAATAGTGATCCTGTTCTCCACGCATTTTTTTATCACTGCTTCATTAATTACCGGGGTTACTATAAACCCCGCACCGGCACTAATGGCCAGGTCTAACTCTTCCATTGAACAAACCGTACCCGCACCTATGTTCAGCCGGTCACCCAAAGCAGCATTTAAATCAGTAATAGATTGTAATGCACCCGGCGTATTAAGTGTGATTTCGATGGTCGTCATGCCGGCATCCGCATAACTTGTGGCTATCCGTAAAATATCGCCGGCTGGCAGATTCCGGATAATGCCAACAACAGGGACTGCATTGAAAGCATCCCATGAAAACTTTTTCATTTGACTCCCGTAATTTTTTTAAAAATAGTCAATTGGCCCATTATAACCGATTTGTCAAGTATTGCGGGTGAGCATATTGTTAAGTCGACAGGTATCCCGGAATGCTCAAGGGCCAGCTGGTATGGCCTGGCGAGCGCATCTCCTGCCGCCAGCACAACCTTTACTTCTCCACGGTGCAGCAATTCGCTGCCGATCAGCAGCCCGCTTAAATAGGATGCATTCTCTTTTTTATTGAAATGGCCAAACAGTTCATTGGTCCTCACCATAAAACTTTCATGCAACAGATTCCTGCCCGCGGCTGCCCGGACGCCTTTAATAAAAGCGTCCCGTTCACTGTCCGCCTCAAGTGCGGCCGGGTTAACGGACACGCTGTTTTTCAAAACCGACATGGTAGATAATAAATTAAAAAATTCCCCGGTCATATATGTTTTGAAGCTCACTATCGATTTTTCTTTAACCAGGATATGTTTCGAATGGGTGCCTGGAAGGATAAACAACTGCTCCGGGACATTTCGGAAAAGGGGATGCTGCATCAACCCTATCCATTGGGTCTCTTCGCCGCGCATGACATCATTTTCAGATGATACACCCGAAATCAAAAATATATCATGGGGAAATCCATCAACGCTGATCTTGTTATAAACAAGCGCGGATCCATCTGCATGAAGAGGCAGGGCGGCATAAGGAAGTTCGGTAATGCCGAGGGTTGAAGACGCCATCCCTGAAATTAGAACAGGTATGTTCCCGATCTTTGAATTGGACCTCCCGGAAATTATGGATATGTTTTTTTGTAGTACTGCCGCATAGAACTGATGCCTGTGAGTTCCCGAACCGGACCAGGAATTAAACACGGTGGATATTCCCTCGCCCGTGGCTATTTCGTCTATGATATTTGCAGATTCTATGTCAATGAGGCGCAGCCTGAAATTACTGGTCCCCCAATCGCAACTGAAGATTTTACCGTTAGCTGGTGATGTCATCGCCATGAAGATAAAGCTACCTGAGAATATAATTAAACAAAGACACGGATTAGCACATTTTTATCTGTGTTAATCCGTGCCCTTGATCTGTAAATCTGTAAACTGTAATTATGAACTAAACAAAAAGCGGTTTTATATTTATTATTCTAAACTGCTAATTTTTTATTTGTTATGCTGAACCACTAATTTGATTGTTTGGCTTCCACCATTCTCATCGGCAATATTGATAGCATAGGCTCCTGCCTGGTATTGTTTCAGTGATAAATTAACGACACTGTTTCCCGCTGTCACCATCTTCTCAGCAACAACCTGCCCGTTCTGGTTGATCAACCGGATCTTCGAGCTACCTGCCTTCGCATCCAGGGTAATAGTAGCATAATCCGAAGCCGGGTTTGGAAATACTTTTACCACTGCAGCTGTTGCATTACGTATCGACTTTACATCAGAGTAAACATATTTGTTATCAAGGTCAATCATCTTCAGACGATAATGTGCGGCACCGCTTACTTTTGTCAGATCACTGAAGTTATACCTGACAGAAACTGAACTGTTACCACTTGCCTTTACCTTTCCAACCTGGTACCAGCTGGTACCGTCATTGCTACGCTCTACCAGGAAGTAAGCGCTGTTTGACTCCTGTTTTGTTGACCAGCTAAGGTTTATCGAATTTGTATTATTGGTTACTGTAAAATCGGCGATTATTACCGGCAGAATAATGGCAGATCCAAGACCTGAATAAGTTAAAGCTATCGGTCCGTAAACAATCGGCGCTGAACAACTGTTTAATGCGGAGCCACCACAATTGGTTGTGTTATTGGTGGTCCTGATAGTCTGGTTAAGTACTGTGGATGTGTAGTCTGACCAGTTGAAGTAGTAGTTGTTTGAATTAAGGGCTTCAACACCTGAAGTTTTATCTTCCAGGATGAGTTTCGCTCCATTCATCTTGATAAAAGCGTTGCTGCTCAAAAGACCGTTTCCTGCTACCATGCGGCTGTCGGTAAGAGAAACTTTTGTACCCTGTCCAAGAAAAGATGAATTGTCATTGAAACTGACCAGGCTGGAAACCATTTCAAGACTATGATTTGAAGTAAACTTTGATTTGTTGTTGAAGCTGAATTTGGAATTATTAACAACGATTGGTCCGTTTCCTGTTAAGTCTCCGTTTCCGTTAAAGATAAGGTTTGTTGAGTTGAAGTAATTTTTACCACCGTTGGTCCAGAAGGTCAGGTTCTTTTTGTCTACTACTACTGTACCACCGTTGAAAACGACATCAGAAAGAGTAACATCTCTTTCAAGTGTGAGGATCACATCCGACCCAAGGTTAAACGTACAGTTGAAACAAGGGTTAGGATAAGTGCTTTTGTTGTCCCAGGATTCACTTGCCGCGATGGTATATGTTTTCTGGCCCTGAACTCCGGCAACCAGGAGAAGAAGAGAGAAAAAGAAGGTAAAAATAGTTTTCATAATGTTTTGTTGTGATTACAGATGTACCCATAATTACAAGGCCGGTGCCACTTTGTAACTTACTGTAAATCAATGTTTTGAAGTTGTCCGGTTTTGGTCATCATTCCCAATTCCGGAATGCCGGTCCGGGAGATGGAAAAAAGGGGCGGGAGGCGTAGAAAGCGGAACAGGATTTGATCTCTGTGATGCCTGCCGCTCCACCATTTTTACCAATCAGCATATATTTTCAGACAATTGATATTTGACGGTTAATTTTAAATAAATTCATAAAAAACAATCAAGAATGAAACAAGTAAAGCTTTGCCTCGCCGGATTAACAGCACTATTTAGTTCCGTGGCAGTAATGGCTCAGACAGCAGATGAAATAGTCGCAAAACATATTGAGGCCCTGGGTGGAAAAGAGAAAATCAGCCAGATAAAATCCATTGTCCAGGAAAGCACTATGAACGTGATGGGCAATGAAGCGCCAAACACAACCTATATCCTGAACGGTGTGGGTTTCAAAGCTGAAATCGATATGGGCGGTCAAAAGATTGTACAGGTATTTACGGATAAGGGTGGATGGAGCATCAACCCGATGACGGGTGCCTCTGAAGCACAACCTGTCCCCGAAGAACAATACAAGGCAGCCAGGGGCCAGATCTTTACGGGTGGACCACTTTATAATTATGCAGAAAAAGGCAGTAAAGTAGAGTATGCCGGCAAAGACGGCAACAACCACAAGTTGAAAGTAACCAGCAATGGCACAGAATCAACCTATTTCCTGGACGGCACTACTTACTACATCATCAAAGCCGTTGCAAAAGGAAATATGCAGGGACAGGATGTGGAGGTTACCACTAATTTTTCGGACTATAAAAAGACCGATTTTGGTTTTGTAATGCCTTATGCCATGGAAGTTGACTTTGGTGGATTCACCATGTCATCAGTTGTAAAAAAGATCGAGATAAATAAGGAGATTGATCCTAAGATTTTTGAGATGCCAAAGTCATGATGCATTCAGGAAACTGAAATAAATTATATCGAACCGGGGCAGTGCCCCGGTTTTTTTTTGGGAATAATCTTATATTAGTAATATGGAAAATCGGGAATTGAAGAGCCGGGCTGTGCGACGGGATCTCCCCAAAAAAATTGCTATCCTGGCGGTGCTGTTGACCATTACTCTGGTGCTCCCTGCACAACAACGGCGGGACTGGAAAACACGTATTGATGAGATTGTTGAGAAAGCCGATAGTCTTTCGATGCAATCCCAGATAATGTTTTATGCAGAAAGAATTCTGAAGAACAAGGAGATTATTAAAGAAACCTGGCACTATACGCTGGATAATGACCGCGTGATCATTTTCCAGGTAAGGTACCTGTTGCAGGGATCCGAGATCACAGAAGTTTATTATGTCGACAGAAACGAACTGATCTGCATGGAAAGAATCGAAGCTCCTAATGCTGCCACCTATATGGATGAGATAAGGCGGGGTGAGTTATATTTCCTGGAAAACCGTGCCCTCCGGCAGTATGTTTCTTATGGAAAAAAACCGGCATCACAATCTTACGGTAACGCGCAGTATGATTGCCTGAATACTTTTGAAAACAGATTTGCGGAGCTCCGCCGTAATATGGACATTGTCAGGGCCACCCGTCGTCGTTGATCGACAAGATCTCGTTAATGGACAATCCCGCATTAATGAACAATATCATGACCCAGCTGTTCATCCAAAAAAAAAACACATGAAAAAAATCCTGTTTTGCCTTTTGATGCCTGTCTTTGCCATGACCGCTTGCGGAGATGATTCAGAAAAGTCCGATAACCCTGTATCGACAGCTGACTCGGCTACTACGGCCGCTGCTCCGGCCAGTATCAAAGAGGAAAATATTACCTATAAAGACGACACCACAACGCTGAACGGTTTTGTAGCATTCAATGAAAATTCTACGGAAAAACGGCCTGCTGTAATTATTGTTCCCGAATGGTGGGGATTGAATGAATATCCAAAGATGCGTGCGAGACAGCTGGCGGAACTGGGTTATGTAGCGATGGCTGTTGATTTCTATGGTAATGGCATCCTGGCTGGAGATCCGGGTGAGGCCCAGAAATTAGTAACACCTTTTTATACTAACCCTGCGCTTGGCAAATCGAGGATTGATGCTGCCCTCTTGAAATTAAAAAGTTATAGCCAGGTTGATACAAACAATATCGCGGCAATAGGTTACTGTTTTGGTGGCTCGATGGTTTTGAATGCGGCTAAACTTGGAGAAAACTTTAAAGGCGTGGTAAGCTTTCATGGTGGTCTTGCCGGCGTGCCCGCCAAAAAAGATCTTTTGAAAGCAAGCGTCCTGGTCTGTCATGGCGAGGCTGATTCCTTTGTACCAAAAGCAGAGGTTGACCAGTTTAAAAAATCAATGGATTCAGTCGGTGCTGATCTCACCTTTAAATCTTATCCCAACGCTACCCACGCGTTTACCAATCCTGAAGCCGATGAAAACGCGAAGAAATTTAAGATGCCCATCGCGTATAATGCTGCTGCGGACAGTTCTTCTTTTAATGACATGAAGTCCTTTTTCAGTAAGATCTTCAATAAATAGTTTTCTTTTCAATTGGAAAAGCCGGGCTTCCATGGGAAGTCCGGCTTTTTAATTTTCTAGCTCTTTGTTGAGAAGCCTGAAGGATTGTGATAATGATATGAAAACTAATAGTGCACTCTGCCTTATCACTCTGTCTTGTTCGCACGGACTTATTGAGTCCGGATCTTGCCGGCCAGAATTGTTGTTCCAAGTCCAAGCAGAGCAACCAGGATAAGGGACCAGCGAAGGCTAAGCAGTTCGGCGATAAAACCAATGATCGGGGGACCGATCAGGAAGCCGAGGAACCCAATGGACGATACTGCTGCTAATGCCAGGCCCGGTAACATTGTTTTCGATTTTCCCGCCAGGCTATATGCCAACGGCACGACAGAAGAAACGCCTATCCCGATCATCAGGAAGCCTATAGTTGCAGGAATTAATGTGGGTAATGCCACTGCAAGTGACATCCCGCTTACAATAGTAATTCCGCTTATCTGCAGGATCCGCTTAATGCCAAAGCGGGTAACCAGCCAGTCTGCGGCAAAACGCCCTCCGGCCATGGTGCTCATAAAAGCAACGTACCCGACCCGGCTAAGTTCTACCGGCGCCTTTACTACTTTTTCGAAATAGATAGAGCTCCAGTCAAACATGGTGCCTTCACAGATCATGGATGCAAATGCGATCAGCCCCAGTTTGATAATATAATTGTCAGGCTTCACAAAAAACTTTCCCTTAGTCGCCTGGCCATGATTCGGATCCCTTGGCAGTACATAGGGTCTTGCCAGGATCATCAGTATAAAAGCAACTACATAAATGATACAAAAATGCGTGAACGGTGGTATATGATCCGCAACCATGAACGAACTGATCAGCCCGCCGAGGAAACCGGCAAGACTCCAGAGACCATGAAAAGAAGCCATGATGCTGCGCCGGTAAAGTCTTTCGACTCCAACACCCTGGGTATTCACTGAGATGTTGCTCAGGTTACCGCAGATCCCGAAGAAGAACAGCCCCATTGCAAGTTGCCACACTGTGGTAACCGTGCCAAGGAGTACCAGTCCCGCAGGATACATCAGGGCCGCGATGGTAAGTGTTCTTTTACTGCCAAAGCGGCTCACCAGGTAACCCGATAAACCCATGGCGGCCAACTGGCCCACAGGTAATGCAAACAACACGGCGCCAAGCCCCGCATCGGTAAGATTCAGTAAGTTTTTTATGTCCGGTATCCGGCTCGCCCAGGTGCTGAAGGTAAGTCCCTGCAGAAAAAAGAAAACGCTGACTCCAACCCGGTAATAACGTTGTGTAGGAAAAGATAGTGAAAGACTCATGATCGCTGTATTTGATGTACTATGGCAGCAATCCTTACGGATCACAAAGATAAAATTCTTTCCCGGCAAATCATCCGTCTCCCGACATGGTTATTGGGTAATTTAAGCAATAACACGGACAGTTCCGTCCGGGTAGCCCGCAATCACCTCAGAGACAACGCTCTTTAAAAACAATCCTGTTTCCACGACACCCGGAATCTCATGAAGTTTCTGGTTCAGCAAAACCGGCTCTGTGATAGAACCAAACTTGCAGTCGGCAATCAGGTTTCCATTGTCTGTTATAAAATCTTTGCCATCTTTTTGGCGAATAGTTACCTCAGCACCCAATAAACGGATATGCGATAAAGTGAGCGGCATGGCGAAGGAAATGACTTCAACCGGAAGTGGAAAATTGCCCAGGCTATCTACCAGTTTAGACTCGTCCACCACTACTATGTAACGCAGGCTGTTAAATGCCAGGATTTTTTCCCGCAGCAGGGCGCCACCTCCGCCTTTGATAAGATTGTGATCTTTATCCACTTCGTCGGCACCGTCGATATAAATGTCAATATGATCAATCTCTGCGAAATCAACGGAAGGTATGTTAAGCTCTTTCGCGATCTGCTCGGACTGAAGGGAGCTGGATACGGTTTTTATAGCCAGGCCCTGTTTTACCATTTCACCGAGCTTGTGTATCGCATGAAAAACGGTGGATCCGGTGCCCAGTCCAACGATCATCTCATTCTCCACATAAGTGGCAGCTTTTTCAGCAGCAATTTTTTTAGCATCCATGGATCTTATCTCTGATTTTTCATTGTTTATTTGGATCGAGCAGATAGACGGTTGTGCTTCTTGCTCCATGAGCACCGATTACCAGTGACTGCTCAATGTCTGCCGTCTTGGACGGGCCCGCAAGAAAGAGACCATATCCCTCTTTGTTTACTTCAATGCAACGATACGCTTCATGCATATCTGATAATACAGCATCGGCATCAAGCAGTATAACCAGGTGCTGGCATATAAACGGGAGCAGGCGATTTACGAACTGTGACTCATAAAGCCACACTGCACCATTTTCTGCAACACCAAATGAAGCGGTGATAAACGCCGTATCGATAGCCTCAAGCTCAGCTGCAGATTGTTTTGGCGTTACAACTACGTTACCCTCGCCTACCACGGGGCACAGACAGGCGACTTTGGACCCCTCCCCCTTCAGAGCCATCAAAGCCGATTCAATTTCGCCGGTATCCTTCACCTCCACTACCTTTCCGCCTATGCCTTCAAGTATGGTTCTGAACTTCTGAACTTTTACAAATCGTTCCACGTCGATAGGTGACACAGGAAGTGATGGTATCTGCAGTTTCATGGGTTTGTTTGCCGCTATTTCTCTTAATATCTTTTCTCTTGAGTTCATTTCACCACTCATTTCTTGTTTTTCAGATACCAGTCCCGGAAACTGTCCCGTGGCGGATCGGGCATCTCCCTTTGTTTATACCAGGGATTAAAACGCTTCGATTTAAAAAGTGCCGGAAAAATGCGCATGAACCATCTCCCAGCTTTACCTGATACCCTGTAAACCGCCGGATTACTCAACACTATATCCATGATCTTCATGGCAATCGTTTTGGATTTTCCAGTGTGACCGGCTTCGGCCAGTACCTGCCGCCATTTCCAGAGCTGGTTGTGGATATCAATTTTAACCGGGCACACATTGCTGCAGGAACCACATAAAGTAGAGGCAAAAGGAAGATCAGCGTTTTTCTTCATGTCTATATTCGGCGAAAGTATCGCTCCGATCGGACCCGCTACTGCATTATGATAGCTGTGTCCACCGCTTTTCCGGTAAACCGGACAAGTGTTGAAACACGCGGCACAACGGATACACTTCAGTGAATTCCTGAAATCCGGCCTTCCCAGCTGACGTGTTCTCCCATTATCAACAATAACGATATGCATTTCCTGCCCTTCCCTTGGCCGATGGAAATGGCTTGAATAAGTTGTGATCGGCTGCCCGGTCGCACTCCGGGCGAGTAACCTGAGAAAAACCCCGAGATCAGCCGACCTGGGAATAATTTTCTCAATGCCCATACAGGCTATATGGATGGCGGCCGCATGGGCGCCCATGTCCGCATTTCCTTCATTTGTACAAACCACAAAACCACCGGTTTCTGCGATGGCAAAATTTACACCGGTTATAGCTAGTTCTGATTGGATGAACTTGTCGCGAAGATGCTGCCTTGCCGCTTCAGTAAGATATTGCGGATCGTTGTTGCCTTTTTCAGTTTGCAGGTGTTCGTGAAAAGTGGCACTTACATCCTCCTTTTTGAGGTGGATGGCAGGGAGCACAATATGACTCGGAGCTTCATTCCTGAATTGCACGATCCTTTCACCAAGATCAGTGTCGACGACCTCGATCCCCTGGCTGATCAGGTAGTCGTTGAGGTGGCACTCTTCGGTAAGCATGGACTTACTCTTGACTATCCTCTTCACTTTATGATCCCTGATGATCCCGTGAATAATGGCGTTGTGCTCCAAAGCGTCGGCTGCCCAGTGGACCCTGATGCCGTTTTGTATGGCCCTCTGCTCAAATACGGAGAGATAGTGGTCAAGATCAGACAAGGTATGATCTTTAATATCTGAAGCAAGCTGACGCAAGTTCTCCCATTCAGTAACAGTATGTGCGGCCCTGTCACGTTTTTCACGAACGAACCACAGCGTTTCATCGTGCCAGTCGGTTCGTTTCTCGTCAGCAATAAATGCTGCGGCCGCTTTTGAATGACTAAGTGCCGCCATTGGTTCCATGGTTTAAAATTTCAGCAATATGCATCACCTTAACCGGGCTGCCATGCCTGCGCAATATACCCTCCAGGTGCATAAGACAACTTACATCGGTACCGGTAATAATTTCAACATCGTTGGCTGCATGTTCCGTTAATCTATCCTTACCCATCTTAACAGAGACAGCTTCCTCAAATACACAGAATGATCCGCCAAAACCGCAGCATTCATCAACCCTTTCCGGCTTCGACAAAGACAATCCCTCAACCATCCGTAGAAGTTGTTCGGGTTTTGAAAATGCCGGACTCACTAATTCGGACATAGACGAAAGGAAAAGCCCCCTTTGTCCATGACAGCTAACATGAAGGCCAACCTTGTGAGGAAACCTCGCGGGCAGGTTATCCACTTTCAGAATATCAGTGATAAACTCTGTCAGCTCGTAAATGTTTTGCCTGATGGCCGCTGCTTCATCCGGGTTCCGGCTATCATGCAGGTGCTCCTTGATATGAAGCACACAACTCCCTGACGGTGAAACGATATATCCCAGCCCCCGGAAGTTTTCAAGGAAATTCTGTTCGCAACCTTTCGCAAGTTTTTCATAACCGCTGTTAGCCATTGGCTGGCCACAACAGGTTTGGTTCAGGGGGAAGACTACTTCACAACCCAGCTTTTCAAGTAGTTGCATAGTGGCAATAGCCACTTTTGGATAAAATTGATCAATATAACAGGGAATGAAGAGACCGACTTTCATAAAGAACCAGCAATTTATTTATTACTGCCGAGATGTTTTTAAGAAAATAGCCAGTCAGCGATGTGCTATGCAACTGATTTTGTGCCGGGCAGCCGGAATCTTAACATTTTATATTTTGGTTTTGCTGAAACCCCGTAAACGACTGACAATTTGATGTTTACACATTGAATATTGCGAATCACTTGTCCCTATTGAGTTTGATTAGGTTCAAAGTTTGAACATTAATTTGGAAATTGTTGAATACAGTATTAGTTTTGCTAACGCAGTTAGGAAGTCTAACACGATTAATAAAATGGGAACAATAGAAAGAAGGCAGCGGCAGAAAGAGGAAGTGTACGATTCAATACTCAAGGCAGCGTGGAAACTGGTGCTGGAATCAGGCTGGCAGGGTTTATCCATCCGGAAAATCGCCGACGCGATAGAATACAGCATCCCGGTAGTATATGACCATTTCGAAAACAAGGAAGCAATTCTAAATGAATTTACGAGGCAAGGTTTCAGGATCCTCAATACAAACCTGGAGGACGCCGGCAGGAGGGAAACCCAACCGCTTGAACACCTGAAGGCAGTGACTTTAGCTTACTGGACGTTTGCTTTTGAAAACCAGGAATACTACCAGCTGATGTACGGCATGGGAATGCCTGGTTGCGAAACAGTAAACCAGATGGGAGAAGTGAAAGCATTTACTGAGACATTGCGGAACTCAATGCTGATTGTGAATGAGGGCAGAACGATCAGCGAGGCAGAAAGTTTTGTAAAGATGAAAAGTTTCTGGTCTATGCTACATGGACTTGTTTCCATTAAGATGTTGGCACAGGATAAAGAAATGCCTGACTTGAACGACCCGGTACTTAACGAATCGGTCAACAATTTCCTCTCAGGGATTAAGCACTAAGCAGTTTCCATAAGCATTAAACAGTTTCAATTATTATATAAACATTTATCAAAAGAACAATCATGGCAAAAACAATCTGGGCTATAGACCCTACACATTCTGAAGTACATTTCAAAGTGAAACACCTGGTAATATCAACTGTTACCGGTGCATTTAAATCTTTTAGCGGTAAAGCAGTTTCAACATCAGGTGAATTTGAAAATGCGAAGGTGACATTTTCAATAGATGTTGACAGTATTGACACCAATCAGTCGCAGCGGGATGCACACCTGAAATCAGCTGACTTTTTTGATACCGAAAAATATCCGACTATCGATTTTGAATCAACATCATTTACAAAGGTGAAAGGTGATGATTATAAATTGGAAGGTAACCTGACCATGCACGGTGTCACAAACCCGGTGGCACTCGACGTGGAATATGGCGGAAGTGAAAAAGATGGCTATGGCAACGTTAAACATGGCTTTGAAGTTTCAGGAAAAATAAACAGGAAGGAATTCGGTCTTACCTACAACTCTGTTACGGAAGCAGGTGGACTTGCACTTGGAGAAGATATCAAGCTTATTGCAAACGTCCAGGTTGCTCAACTGGAAGCAGTTCCTGCATAACAACTGGAAGCAATTCCTGTTTACCGCCGGAAGCAGTTCCTGCTAAGCACCTGAACGCACTTACTGCCTGACGTCTGAAAGCTATGCCTGTTAAGCACCTGGATGCAGTCACTGCTTAATAGTGTCGACAAAAATTTAAAAAAAGCGTACAGAAATGTATGCTTTTTTTTGGCCCGGTTTGTTGAAATCATTGCTCAGTGGCCGCCCGGGGCTTCAGCTGATCATCCATAAGTCTATGAAAATATGCGATGTAGGACAGAGCCCCCGCTGGCACAATTCTTTATATCCATATCTAAACATAAGTTATGGATAAACTTGAAATAAAAGGCAGATGGAACGAGATCAAAGGAAAGATCAAACAGGCACATGGTAATTTAACTGATGACGATTTGAAATATGAGGATGGGAAAGATGACGAATTATTAGGTCGTCTTCAGACCAAACTCGGAAAAAGCAAAGATGAACTCGTTACCTGGCTAAAAGGCTTAGGATAACTAAGCATTAGTAGCACATTGTCACAACAACTCGTTGGGGCAATGAGTTTTAAAAAATGGGTGGCTGTGGGTTTCACTGCCACCCATTTTTTATAGCCCGGCATTAATCACTTATGGTCTACATACACCAGCATTACTCAGCTATTATCAATATACAAATGATGACGTTTCTCAACGTACGGGCGATCACATCATACAACACTGACGACGCAGAAAGAAGTATTAATGGACACATAGATCATAAGACATGAAAGCATAAGACATAGAAAGAAGCAATCAATAAACAGCAACCCCTGAAATAACGGGGCAGGCTTTGGAGTCATTAAAGTTGATTTTTATCCTTTTTGTTAATACCGGTTTCACTGCTTTGATTACCTTATAACCTATAGTAGTACCGGTGGCAATTTCTGTCCATGACCCGTCAACCATTGCTTCAACGGTGAATGATTTTATACGTTGACCCAGTTTAATATATTCCTGCAATACAATGTAGCTTACAGTTTGAGGTTGTTCGAAGTTTAATTCGAGCTGCGCCTGGCGGACTTCGTCATCCGTTGCCCAGTAATTATCCTTGCTTTGATCATTAACATTCCCGGCATCAAATCGTTTATCCTTTCCCCTTATATTACTGGCAGAAAATCGTGCACGGGTTGCGAGGTTGGTTTTAAATGCTGCATCCTTGATTGCCTTGAAGCCGTTTAATGCACGGATATCATTTTCGTGTATTAGGCCTCTTCTGTCAGGCGGAATATTCAACAGCAGATTTGATCCCCTGCCCACCGATGTGAGATAAATCTCGAATAATTTTTCTGGCGATTTTACCAGCGAATCTTCTTTGGCATGATAGAACCAACCTGGTCTTATCGAAACGTCTACTTCGGCAGGGACCCAGCTCTTACCATCCTCACTCCCGGTGTTCAATAACTTTTCAATACCTGGCTTGCCGGCATATAAAGTATCATTCGTTATCGTATTCCAGTTTGTGGTACCTGCTGTTCCCCTTTCGTTTCCTACCCAACGGATATCTGGCCCCGCATCACTGAAGAACAAAACCCCGGGTTGAATAGACCTGATTATCTGCAGGGTTTTCGGCCAGTCATAATAAGTCGCACTATTAATTTTCCGGGTTTCATTGGCTCCTCCATAGTAGCCCTTTCCGCCATTTGCCCCATCGAACCACATCTCGAAAACCGGCCCGTATTGGGTAAACAGTTCCTTCAATTGGTTACGATAATATTCCACATATGACGGGGTACCGTAATCAGCGCGGTTACGATCCCATGGTGACAAATAAACACCGAACCGGAGACCCGCCTTCCTGGTGGCTTCCGATACTTCTTTAACGATATCACCCTTGCCGTTTTTATAAGGGCTCTTCTCTACGGAATGGTCAGTATATTTTGAAGGCCACAAACAAAATCCATCATGGTGTTTTGTTGTTAAAATGAGGCCTTTAAATCCTGTCTCTTTTACGATCCTTGCCCATTGCCCTGCGTCAAGGGATGTGGGATTGAAGATGGCCGGACTTTCATCGCCCATGCCCCATTCAAGATCCGTAAAGGTGTTGGTGGTAAAATGAATGAATGCATTCATTTCCATCTCATGGTATAACAGTTGCTTTTCTGTTGGCACCGGTAAAACCGGTGGCGGCGGTTGAACCGCTGGTGCATATGTTTTGAAAGGCTTTACAGTAAAAGAAAGTAAAGCCATGAAAAGCACAAATCCTAACAAGGAAATTATTCTCATACTTGTGATTTGATCTGAGTGTTGATGAGGTTTATACAGGTAGTGACGGACCAGCTTCTATTCCACGGATTGCTGACCGGCATCTGTAAGTTTCCAGTTGTTATCAAAAAAACCGGCTGATTTGAGATGTTTTGTTCCTTCGTGAAGCATATCGATCGAGTAGATCATAAAATCAGGGAAACCACTTGCACCGGCAAAATACTGATTTGCATTCGCTGCACGCATTCCCTTAAGTCCCGTGCCGGAAATGACTCCCACAGACGCATTAGCAGAACCCCTGATCGGCCATACAAAATAAGTAGCCAGATCGTCGCCCGTCCATGACTTATCACCGGCAGTTATTTTGCCACGTTCCACCCTGATGGGACAACCATCGAGCAGCTTATTATATGCGCTGTTTGTGTTGGCGTTTCCAAAAAGTATCACTCCCCGACCGGCATATTTTGACACATCAAATGTCTTGTCGCTGATGATGTCCACCGCCCCGTTACCACGATAGTACCAGGTCTCCGCATCAAACCTCGCCTTATTCAATGCCCATTCGTTTTCTACAGCATTGCCGGTAGTTCCATAAACAAAGATCATCCGGTGATTGAACGCGTCCTTGAAAGTACCATAACGATGAGGTCCCTTTGCTTCGGCGGACGGCGCGTTCGTCTTCACCCATTGGTTATCCTGTTTCTGAAGGTAAATGGTATCAACATTGGCCGAAAGTGTATGCCTGATTTCAACAGCTCCATCCAACATAATCTTAACCTCGGTACCTGTTTTGAAGTGTTCAAGGTTAAGCTTAATTACATGTACATTTTCTGTTGTACCGGTTATCTGTCCCGATGCCAGGTTCCGGCTTAACCGGACTTTGCTGTAGTCGAGCGGATGAACCTGTTGAATAATCGCTGCCCAGTGCATCGATGAAGAAATGCCAGGACTGGCAGTTGTGAAGTCTATCGTGTTCCGTGTGGTATCATGCGGAATACTGTGCCATTTAAAGAAATCGAATATAGGCTTCCAGTCAACACTCTGATCACCGAACCAATGTCCGCCACCAGGATACTCATAATAACTAAGATCAGGATGAAAGTCTGCCAGTATTTTCTTCATCTGTCTTGCATAGTTTACAGAAACGGTCCTGTCAGCATCCCCATGAAATACATATACCCCGAAAGCTTTATAATTTCCGGCGAGTTTTATCACGTCACTCTGGTTGCTGGATCTTATGAGTATTTTTTCAATTGGGTTCACACTACTGTCTGGTATAAGGCCATCAGCTGAACCATATCCTTTGAGCGTTGGATAACCTGCACAAGGTGCAATACCCGCCCATTTGTCGGGATAAGTAGCGCCCAGGAACCAGGTTCCATGTCCACCCATAGAGTGACCTGTAAGATATACATGCCGGGGATCGGGTTTGAATTTATTCCTGGCGATATCGAGTACTTCGAGGGCGTCGATCCTGCCCCAGTCCTCCCAATTGAATCCGCGTGGACGCCGGTTAGTAGCAGCAACCAGTGTTCCCCAGTCTTTTGATTTATAGGCCCTGGCCTGCCCTATTGCTTCAACCCCTGCGCCATGCACAGACAGGAAAAGCGCATTACCGGAAGGTTGGGGATTTATTTGCGGTGTGACGGCATAATATTGAAGGCTCCCATCGATGTCGCTTATGAAAGTGGAACTGTATTGCTCTCCGGCAGCCGGAGCTTCAAGAGTCAGGCTCGCGGTGTCGATCTGGCCGGATTTCTGTAACAACGTAAGTTCACAGCGATGCTTGCCGGTCGTAGTAACACCAGAAGCATCAAGCTCAACAATCACCTTTCGCATAGTCATGGGCGGTATAGCAGGGATCCTCGTTTCGGTTTCTTTTCCTGCAAGCCTGCTTTTGATTGTTGCGTTTACTATTTCTTTAGAAGATGAATTAATAACCACAATCCCTGCCAGGCTCTTTTTTTCGGGGTTATTGATCATCAGGGATGGAACTGTTGGATCTTCTGTATTTAATAATACAGGTTTCGGATTCAGAACCATCGATGCGGTAACAAAGGTACCCCTGACATAAAACTCATTAAGACCTTTTCTAAGTTTTACAGGAACATAAAGCCATCCGGAACCATAAGCATCTCCCATATGGGGAACCCCGTTCAGATAAAATCCGGCGTTGCCCCTCATATTTACGAGCACTGTTTTTTCTTTTTCAGATTGATAACTCAGGTAGAGATAGGTTGGTCCCCTGCGACCCGGGCCGAAGCCACCGCCGCTGCTTCGCAGGCGGTTGAGACTATCTGCAACAATGGCTTTCCATATTACCGGCGCACCTTTATCATCCTGCATAAAAGTTGCGCTATCAACCGGTGACTTAAGATTGCCCTGGTAGAGTTGCCAGGCAAGTTCATCCGTATAAAGGGCCTCCCGGCCATATCGTACAGGTGCATTGACTACAAGCCCTTTCTTAAAATAAAACGTGTCCTGGGCCGATAAACTAATTGGGCCAAACATTAAAACAAATAACAATACCCGCATTAAAATTGGTTTTGGGTAAAGTTAAATGTCTTTGCCCTTACTTCTCCACCATCATAAATAAACCGGAATAAAAATCATCCCTGATCTTTTCAACATTTAATAATTTAAGAAGTCCCAGGTATGGAAGAAATAAAATGAAGAAAATATAACGCAGTAGCTTAAATCGTATTCCGAAGATTTTTTTCTTTAGGATATCCCATACAATGATATAACCATTGCCAATACGGATCGCTGAAACGGAACTAAACTTCTTAAGTTTTGAAGTAAGCATTTTTTCGGTGAACCGTATGTTATCGGTGTGATCACGATAAACAAAAGGTACGCTTATGAAAGCTTTACCGCCCGGTTTGAGTAGCCGGTAGATCTCATCAATTGCATTTTGATAGTTATCGAGATATTCCAAAACCTCTATGCAAATGACACTGTCAAAGGTCCCGTCGTTGAAATCCAGACCTTTTTCAATGTCACCATATTTCACTCCCAGCTTTTCATTTACGATGATGTCAACAGAAGTTACAGAAGCTTTGAACAGGTGATTGTACCTCGGATTAAGGGCACCGACATCCAACATTGAGCCGGAGATATGATATGCATGTTTCGCTATGAGTTTTTCAAGCAGGATCCTGTGGTACGTTTTGTACACATATTCTGAAAATCGCATATTAGGCTAAGGGGGTTATTACCAGCAATAATATAACATTTTTACCGGCAAAGGCTTTACCGTGTTATAATAATTTCAAAATGTGGGAGTGCCTTTAATTGATGGATTATATGAAAAGGGATCTAATCTTTATAAATTTTTAATGCTGGTGATTTCCGAGGTGCCGGCCAACTTGCCATTGTTTTTCAAAGACTCGGTTTTGACTACACCAAATCCAGGTGCATACCATTCTTTACCTTTCATCCTGACACGTATAGGTATTCCGGCAGCGCGGCTGACCATCTCCATTTCAAAGCTGATACGCACGCAATTCCAGGTTCCTGCAGGTGTGGTTATGCTTTCTTCAGCCTCGGCCTGCCGGTTACGCACAAACATTTCCATAGACTGAACAATGCTACCCTGGTCAACCGACATAGAAAACCGGGCATTTTCAAGCTTGTCACCTGGCTTCATATTTTTTGGATATGGCATATATACTTTTCGCGAAGTTGCTTCCACATTTCCGGCCGGAGCAACCGGACCTACCGGCATACTAAGTTTCATATCTATAAAAAGATTGTCACCGTCACAATGTATGTTGGCTTTTCCTTCTGAAATGATCTTACCATCTTTATCAACAACTTTCTGCATCACTGCCGCCTCCGATCCGTTGTCAACAGGAGTTACTTCACCCACCTTGTATTCTGTTTTCAAACTGAGCTTACCTTTCTCATCGAAGTGCGATTGTTCAACCGTTGAATTCGCCTTCATGAAATAGTAAGTATTGCAGATCTGGCCAGAAGCATGCAAACCCAAACCTGATAATAGCAACAGTGATAATAAAGACTTCATATACCGTAATATAGATTAACAATTAGTTGAAAGTTACAGGCCCGGCGGTTCGTGGCTATAGGTAGATCTACTAAATTTTGAATCCAAACATCGGGTACAAGATGCAGGATCACCTGCAATTAACAGTCGAAGGCAGTGATCACCACCGCCTTCGCTGTTTTGTTTTTGCCATTGGAAATTTAAGATCGGCAATGACTACTTATGCGTGCATCATTGTTTGATGAGTTTGAGCGTTTTGGTGAACGAACCTTGTTTTATTTTCAGCAGATATAAACCAGGCGTATAAGTGCTGGCATCAATATCATAGATCCCGCTTCCCTGGACGTTATTGCGATAGAGCATTTTGCCGCTTTCACTATATAAGGTTAAATCAGCTTTACCGGGATTATTGAGGGATAAATATAATTTAAATTGTGAGCGGCTCGGATTTGGAAACACATCGGCAATCTCCGGTTTCACGGGTTTTTCTTTTACAATTGCTGCATGATCTCCTGCTGAGAGCACACCAGTGACTGCAACATCATTTTTACATTCGTTGGTTGTGGCAGAAGCCAGGTCAAACCGGGTGAATCCAAAGTTGTCTTCCCAATCCAGTATCACGATATTTGGTACAGGCCTGTTCCGGTAATAGGCTGTCTGGGTGCTGAAGTATGTGTCGCCCGGTTGAACCGTTGTCTTATTATCCTGCCCGAAGCCGGTAAGGAACCAATGTACTTTTACTTCGAAGGGATTAGGATTAATTATTTTCCAATTCCTCGTCTTTCCGGGATCGTCAGAACAAAGCGCTACGAGCTCAAGATTTTTAATGTACAGATTCGGGAACTTAACTTCTCCCACTGATAGTTCCGCTCTCAGCAGACCTGTGCCAGTATTAAAATCGAAACCTTTATCGAAACCCGGAGTATAACGGTTATCCATATCGTAAGTTCTGGATGCCATAATGCCGCGGATCTGTGCAGGGGTCAAAGTGTTTAGCTTTTGGGCATCGATCATCAGGGCAGCGGCAGCGGCAGCGTGTGGTGCAGCGGCGGATGTGCCATAGAAATTCGGAAAGACATCAGGATCACCGGTATCATCACTGTAAAAAAAGGAAGTATTACCTCCATCCGGCGCTGTAATGTCTGGTTTCTTACGTTGGATCGCAGGGATACGGATGCCTTCCTTATCAAAATAAATCATTGTTCCGCCAAGCGAAGAAAATCCTTCAACCAGGGGAACGTCCACTCCATATGCAGGTGTTGCCTTATACCAGCTGGCTGCAGTTGAAATTGCTCCTGCACTATTGGAATGACCCACAATCGATGGCGCAAACTGGCCCGGGATCGGAACGTTGGAATAAAATGATCCCTGGTCATACATGATATATTTCAAACGGGATGGATTGGGTCCCGAATATTTGACAATACTGATATAAAAAGTATTACTGGTGCTGTTGTTATAGAATCCTGTGAACTCTAACGGGTCACCGCTGGCAAGGTTGTCCTGGAATGACCAGGCGATTATATCACCTGCCTGATTAAAGATAAACAGGTCAACATCCGATTCGGCTCCCATTCCTCCAGCGGAAAAGAAGGGATCATCCCATTGCAGGCCGATAGTAAATACTCCTCCCAGCGGCACATAAACCGGTTGATAATAGATCGGCTGAGCCCCTGGGGCGGCAAAATTATGGGCGGTGCCCCAGCCTGGTCCTAACGGTTCATAAACGCTGGGCTTATAATTCATTTCATAGGACCTTGTAGACGAATTGCCAGCAGCCGTAAAGTATGTCGCGCCGTTTTTTACAACCCTGTCGATCGCCTGGGCTATAATACCATCCTGGAAATATGGCTCATCGGAGTAGTAGATATCATCAGTGATAACCTGGCAGCCAATTTTTGCGAGTTCCACAATTCCCTGAGCAAAAGCAGCCTGGCCGAGGAAAGCAGTATTAAAGGCGATTTCAGCGCCCGGTGCTACATCATGAACGATTTCGGCCATTGCCCTACCCTCATCTATACCACCCGAATCAAGGTCCACCAAAACCTTCACTTGCTTTTTATAGTTGTAGGGATTCTTTGCACCAGGAAGTTCACCGTTCAGCACACCCATTTCGGCCCCTCCAAGGTTGTTATAAGAATCTGAGAGAATTCCAACCTTAACACCCTTTCCATCAGCCTTGTATTTTTTCCTGGCTATATCGGATCCCTGTGCAGTGTCCCCCTGGCTGTACACCGTTTGAGTGGGAGCAGATTGAAATAAATGTTGTTGAGTTGCCACACGGCTTGCCACCGGTTGATGCTGATGCCTGGGCTTATAAGAAGGTTTGATAAAACGGAGTTGTGATGATTTTTCCAATTGGGGTAATGACTCAATTGGAATCAATGCCGAAATAACCCTGCCAAAGGATCCGGTGATCCGGGCACCGGCTTTTTGAAGCTGAAGTTTTGCTTCGGTCTGATCTCCGTCTACAGTGGCATCAATCACAACCTTACCATCATAAATCTGGAGAAGGCTTTCAATTCCAGCTGGGATTTTTCCCGGGACAGGTTTCGCAAGAATCGTTACGTCACCTGACTTTGCTTTTGATACCAATGTTCTTAATTCAGGACTTAATTTTGAACCGGCTTTATCAGGAAGAAACTTCGGCCGGTTTACTTTTTCCAGGCTGGGATTGCCGGGTACCTGCGAGAATGTTGGGGTGATGGCACACAATAGCATGCCTAAACTACATGCGTAGTTGAGTAGAGATTTGGTCATAGATAAGCTTTTGCGGTTTATAGAAAAAGGTAAATAAAGGAAGGATAGTGGAGTCTTTCTTGTATTCTAATGTACGATAGTTCGATATGAAATAAAAAAAATAAAGAACGAAAAAATTAAGTATAAAATGTCCAGGCAACATCCCGTAAACCGGGAGGAGTAACGTTATCACCGGTGATCATAAGGAGAGATTACCAGGTGTTGATGACAATAATAAACCGACAGGGGATTATAATTCAGGAAGGTTTTCCCATTCCCATATTTCATGTTTCATTTTATTATCCGGTCTCGGGCTTCTGCCCCTGATAGTAAAAACCGCATGATACTTCAACTCCTCAGATGGCATTTCAAAATCAAGAATCGATTTGTATCGCCCGGCACTAAGATCCTCGCTGAGCCATTCTTTTGCCATGTCTAACGTTAGGAAAAGAGGCATGCGAAACTTATTATCACCACCATTGTGAATCTTCATCATCACGCTGTTTGCATTGCGTGTTATCAGCGTATAGGTATACCGTTTAACCATCTCACCTGTTTCAAGATCAGGCAATTCAGCAACTGAATACAAACCGGGAAGAAAAAATACGGGCTGCTGCTGCAGCTGAATAAAATATGGCACCTTTTTTTTCCATCCCGGAATTTCCCGGTGTTCATAAATTCCGGATACCGGAATCAGGCAACGCCGGTTCCTGATCTTAAACCAATAACTTTTGTTGTCCTCAAGTATTCGTTCGCTTCGTGCATTAAGCATTGTATTTCTCTGTGAAAGAAATGATTTTTCCTCTCTTACATAAAAGGGTATACACCCCCATTCCATCAGCCGGCAATGTGTCAACAGATCACTCCTGTCCCGGTAGATAATCGGGTGTTCGCCATATCCATGAGCCATGATATGCACTGTTGCATCAAAATTTATAGAGATCTGCGTATCATAAATCAGGTCTGGAAAGTAATCACCCAATTCTTTAATGTTCACGGTAAACGAGATATCATAACACATAACCGGTCATTTTTCAAGTTCTTCAAATTTAACTCTTACAACTTGCTTTCCGTGTTTGATTACAATAAAAAGTTCACCGAATATCAGCTGAACAGAAGGCCTGATTCCGCTATCTCTTTCAAGGCGCCAGGTGGTGTTTTTTGTGATGTATTCACGCATCCGGTCCTTGTATTTCTTATTCACCTGCTGCTCAAGCTGGATTTTGCTTTTTACTACCGCCCAAAAAACTTCATAGCGGGAGCCGGGCCCTGTCATGTCCGCCAGCTTTTGGCGATGAGCAGGTTTGGACAAATGAATGATTGAGCCGAAACGGTCATTGATTACCGCCTTATAGTGAATCTTAGCGAGGCCAAGGTCGTCATAGTCGGACAACAGTAACCCGATCTTTTCTTCTCCCGGGCTGGCAGATCCCACCCGGGTATAGGTCTGCGTTACCAGGTAAACCTTGTTCAGGTCCATTAACCTGTCGATGTAACTGCTCTTAAACTTTTCGAACGGTTGTAACATCAGTTGTTAACCTTTACCAGCTGATCAATGTTTGTCGTATATTTTTTTGAAAGATGGGCCGCTTTCAATCTGAATTTTTTTTCATAACCCTGCACCGCAAACCTGACAATTTCTTTTCCAAGACTTTTGTTGATGGAATCCAGGGCATTCATAACCAATTTTGATTTCGCAGGGTCAGCATGATCAAACATGCTTTGTTGTATACTTTCCTCAGGTACCAGGTCCGAAACAATAACACCACATTTCATGTACCTGAAACCTTCTTTAAAAATAAGTTTAAGGCCGCGGGTAGCAGCCTTGAGTATTACACTGGTATCGTTCGAGGCTTTTTCAAGTTCGATGTTAACAGACCGCGAATACTGGGGATCATTTATCTTATGCAGATTTGTCTGTATAAACACATGAACAGTGGAACAGCAGGATTTTTGTTGTCTTAACTTCGCAGCGCAGGTTGCAGCATGATTACAAATGGCTTCACCTATCAGTTCAATATCTTTAAGCAGGTAACCAAAAGACCTTGAAGTACAGATATTCTTTTTTGCCGGCGTCTCAAGCTCCCATTGGATAGCAGGAATTCCACGCACCTCGTTAAGCAGCCGCTGGCCAACCACCGACATATTCACACGAACCCATTCCTCGGGCATCTTTGAAAATTCGTATGCAGTATATACTCCCCGCTTTTTTAATTGCAATGCATGCTGATGACCAATGCCCCACACCTCCTCGACGGAAGTCTTCTGAAGCATTTCCCTGACAAGCTCGTCATTAGCCGCCCAAAAAACACCCTGGTCCTTCCGCTGCTTTTTGGCGAACCTGTTAGCCATCTTAGCTAATGTTTTGGTTGCTGCAATACCAACCGTTACCGGTATCCCTATATTGCGTTTTACAGTCCGCCGTATCTCAACGCCAAGGTTCAATAAATCCGAATATTGCAGGTCGTGCATATCCAGGAACGCTTCATCGATGGAATAGATCTCCATTGACGGAACAAATCCACCCAGCGTTTTCATAACCCGATCCGACATATCGCCATATAAGGTATAATTGGAGCTAAACACCTTTACCTTACGCTTATCAACCAAATGCTGGATCATAAACGCCGGGGTACCCATATCAATACCCAGGGCTTTAGCTTCGTCACTCCTGGCAATAGCGCAGCCATCATTGTTTGACAACACGACAATCGCCTCCCCCGCCAGCTTCGGATCAAACAACCGCTCACATGAGCAATAAAAATTATTACAATCTACTAAAGCATACATCTTTTTACATCCCTGGTATCAGTGATAATACTTGTGACAACACCCCATACTTCCATATTCATTTCCGGAAGTACCTTTATCTCTTTGTATTTGCTGTTTGCAGGAACAAGAAAACAGTTATAGTCATTTTTCTTAAGAAACTTAACCGTAAATTCTCCGTTGATCACAGCCAGCACTATGTCGCCGCTTTTTGGCGTTATGGACCGGTCGACAATAAGTTTTGCCTTTGGTGGGATGAAAGCATTGATCATAGAGTCGCCGGTACATTCAACAATAAATGTCGCGAGCGGATGCCGGATGAATTCTTTGTTCAGATCGATCCGCTCTTCCATATAATCCATTGCAGGTGATGGAAATCCTGCATGCACTTTATTGCTGAACAAAGCTATCGTCATTTCACTGGTTTCCATGTGTTTGCGGCGTTTATCAAAAAGTTAATCAGGCTATCAATATAAAAGTACCAAATACTAAATTATTTAGCAAAATGAAATTGAGATTGTTTTGATTGTCATCTGTAATCGTTTAATAGTGAGGGGGAAATATTAAAAATACTTTTCGGCTGTCAAACCAAATGTTACCAGCAAATTCTGGCGATCCGTTTTTCCGACCTTGTTAAAAGTAAGAGCGGTCGTAAAATTCAGCCATTTATATAAACGGAAGCTTAAGCCATTAACTGATTTGATGATGTAATCGTCGCCGTCAGAAAATGCATTCTGAATTAAATGGGTTCCATCAAGGGTAATCATTTCTTTAATGACCCACCGATACCGGAACCTGAATGAATTTCTCAGGATAGTGTTTTTTTCCCTCGTGGTATCATTCAGGAATACATCACTTTTCTCGTAAAGCACACCTTCACTGACGTTTATGTAAAGCTGTTTTTTGTCGGCAATGTTGTAAGCAACACCAAGCCCCGCCTGTACACGATCATTGATCTTAAGCGAAAAACTTTTTTCATAAGTCAGCAGGCCCCAGTAATAGAAGTTCTTAAATGTTTTAAAAAGATTGAAGTCAAGCGCGTTTGTAAAATCGTTATTGGTCCGCCGGTCATTTTGTTCTCCGTAGATCCAGCTTGCTGCAGCATTTAAAGAAACGTCCTTTCGCCTGATACCAAAGCGGAGATTATTGTTTAACACGTATGAATCGCCATCATTCGTTTTGTTGATCACACCTGTAGAGGTATAAGCAATGTGTCGGGTTATGCTATCGTTAAACTGCGCATTCACCCGGTGTTCCCGGGCAAGCAAAATGCCTGTTATCAACAATGGTAATATCCACGAAATTCTTTTTTGCCTCATTTTTGAAATTGTTTCTAAAAAATAATACGCCGGTAGCCTTTGGAGCATCCGGCGTATTGGCAAAAATATCAGGCCAGTTTGTAATTATGGGGTAATAATAGATTTTTATTTCAGGGTCAGGTATGCGACAACAGGAAAATGATCTGATGGAAACTTGCCATGGTATGTATCTGTAAGTATTCCCCATTTGCTTGGGGCAAAATGCTTGGATATGAAGATATGATCAATGATTTCATATCCTTTTCTTGCCCTGCCGAACGAATTAAAAGAAGCGTTGTTAGCATAGGGATATTTAACGCCTTTGTAAGAATCTGTCAGCATATCAGAATTAGCAAGTGTAAGATACCACTCGCTGGTCTGAGAACCATTCAGGTCCCCGGTAAAGATCACAGGTTGTCCCGCGGCAATCTCTTTTATTTTTTTAAGTATGAGGATGGCACTTTCTTTTCTTGCCTTAACACCCTGGTGGTCGAAATGTGCATTGAACACATAAAATTTTTTACCTGATTTTTTATGCTGCAGTTGCACCCAGGAGGATATCCTGTTGCAACAGGTCGCATCCCATCCCAGTGATGGTTTATCGGGGGTTTCTGACAACCAGAAATCACCGCTTTTCAAGAGTTTGAATTCACCCGACTTAAAATATATTGCTGAGTGCTCTCCCTTGTCTTTTCCATCATCCCTGCCAAGTCCATAGCGGGTATACTCCGGCAAAGCCTGGCTAATGTCATCAAGCTGATTTTTCAACGCTTCCTGGGTACCGAAAATATCGAAGTCATGAAATCTTATTAGGGCAGAAACCACCGGTGCCCGGTCAACCCAGAGATTCCCTGTGTCTCTTTTGTTATCATATCTCACATTGAAAGTGGCCACTTTCAGGAGCTGGGCCTGGGTGGCAAACATAAACAGGCAACAAAACGCCAGCATTGCCATTTTACGGAAGATAATTTTCTGAAAACTGCAGGACAGGTTTGAGGCATTTTCAACAATCAGTTTGAAGGAACTTTTCATATGCAATAATTTTTGGGTGTAATGGCATCGCCTAAAGGGCAAATATATCGTCGGAAATGTTTTCCTCCGTATTTTTTACTTCTTCCCCATTATTTAAATCAACAGGCAGTCCCGAAAGAAATTTTTTATACCATAATCCGGATGATTTGATCGTTCTTTTTTGAGTGGGGAAGTCGATATGCACGATTCCAAAGCGCTGTTCATATCCTTCCGCCCATTCAAAGTTATCGGTAAAGGTCCAGATGAAATAACCGTCGACCCTTACACCTTCTGTTTTTGCTTTTAATACCTCTGCAATATAACGTTGCAGATATTTTTTTCTTTCTGCATCATCTATCACGCCATCACGGACAACGTCCGTAAAAGCAGCGCCATTCTCTGTTACAATAATTGGTGGAATATTTTTATAGGAGCCAAATTGTTTAATCATTGCATATATGGAGGGTGGATATACTTCCCAGTTCATGGTTGTTTTTTCGACCTTCCGTTCATCAGCCTTAATAATCTTTGCCTGCATATAAGGTACCAGCCATGAGTGGGCCACAATCTCCCTTGTATAATTTTGCAGACCTATAAAATCCATATCGAACTTCAGCCTTTGTTCATCCCCATCTTTTATATGCGGTTCCAGCCGTTGCAATATCTTCAGATCCTTCAGGGGATAGCCTTCACCCAACAGTGGTTCTATAAATACCCTGTTAAACAATGTATCCATGCGGGATGCTGCCATCGCGTCTGCGGGCGACCCCGAAGCAGGTTGAACCAGGGAACAGGAGAAGGTGGTTCCAATCCTGATATCAGATCGTGATGATCTTAACACTGCACCAGCCAAAGCCTGGCATAAGGCGGCATGATGCACTGCGCTTAAAAATCCATCCAGGTTGGTTTTGCCAGGAGCATGTATCCCAAGAAAGTATCCTGCACCGGTGAATACCATTGGTTCATTCAGGATTATCCACTTCTTCACCCTGTCACCAAATGTTCTGACACAAAAAGCCACGTAGTTTTCGAACCAGTGAATCACTTCACGGTTTGACCATCCGCCCTTACATTGCAATTCCATTGGAAGATCCCAATGATACAATGTTACCCATGGTTCGATCCCAAGTTCGAGGCAAAAATCAATGAGATGATTATAATAGTCAACACCTGGTTTACTGATATTCCCCGTTCCTGCAGGAAAGATCCGGCTCCATGAAAGAGAGAAGCGAAAGTGCTGGATATTCATCGAACGCATCAGCGTAAGGTCCTGCGGAAATTTATGGTAGAAATCGCAGCTGATATCAGCTGTATCCCCGTTCCGTATCTTACCTTTTTTATGTGAAAATTCGTCCCAGATGGAAACACCCTTGCCTCCCTGGTTCCATGCACCTTCAATCTGGAATGCAGCAGATGAAATGCCCCAGGCGAAATTATCGCCGAAATCAGCCTTCGAAAAAGCCATCTAATTAGAAAGTTTTAATAAAATTTTTTTGATGGTCAATCCCTTCAGCTTTTTTACCGTTAGTGTTTCAGGTTCAAGCGGAGACAAAGAAAGCGTGGTGGCATGCACAGCATGCTTATCAATTATGCGGTCGAGAAGATCCGCTGTTTGATCCGGGTACTCAACAGGGACCGTTGAGCCAGACTTTATCCATTCACTGATAACATGCAAATGTTTTTCTTTCAGACTTTTTATTACCGGCACTCCCATCGCTTCAAGAGCTGCCGCATTGCACTGTTGCTCATATTGATTTTTCATCGGAATAACCAATAACTTTTTCTGTAGAAACAATGCTTCAGCGGGTGTTTCAAAACCTGCGCCACATAGCACTCCCCGCGAGGACGCCATGCTTTTTAAAAAGGCATCACTGCTCACTGGCATCAGCTTTATATGTTCAGATGAGATGGTGTGGGTAAAGTGTTTGGAGAAGATCTCCCATTTAACGCCTTCAAATTTCGATAGTTCAATGATTATTCTTTTGTCGCTATAGGCTGGCAGATAAACAGTGTAATGACCAAGGTTCCCTGGAGTAAGTTTCCTGACTTCACTGCGAATCACCGGTGTAAACATGTTTTCATCGTAACATTGAAAATGAAATCCATAACTCACTGTAACCGGTGCATATGATTTCATGATTGCCTTCCCGATCGCATCTGTCTTTTCAGGACGTGGTGCTTTTTTATTCATTACGGCAACCTGGTGACTAAGTCCCACGCAGGTCCTGTTTTTGAGATAGCAGGCCCAGGAAGACACAGGTTCAAAATCGCTGATGATAAGATCATAATCTTCTACTGGCAATTTATTTACTTCTTTCAGTAACTGCCTGAGATGGCTTTTTTTATAGGTAGCAAGTAAATCGATCCCACCTTTTTTGCCAAAAATAAAACCAAGGCCTCCCATCTTGTATTTAACCTGGAACGGGAGCCCGAGATCAGACTGGTTGCCGCTTATCAGCACATCCACCTCGCCCCTTTTTTTGAGCAGGGGAACTATTTCCGTTGCCCTGGCAACATGTCCATTACCGGTTCCCTGTATTGCATATAATATTTTCATTTTTTTATCATCCTGAATTCTGTAAGCAAATTGGAAAACAACTGGGTGTTCGATAATTCCGTCTCTTCCTCCTCATTATTCAGTACCATGTCGAGCAAACCGCGCTCGGCAAATTTATAAATACTCCATTCCCCTTTATGGTATTCAAGAGCAGTAAGGTTTTCGATCCAATCTCCTGAATTCAGGTATAAAATTGAACCATTGGCATTTGTCATTTCCCTGATCCCGGGTTGGTGGATATGACCACAAATCACGTAATCGTATTGTTGGCTGATGCCGATGTCTGCACTTGTCTGTTCAAACTGGTTAATAAACTTTACCGCTGATTTAACGCTGTTCTTAATTCTTTTTGATAGGGAGATCTTCCCTTTTCTAAATACCCTTTCGGATATGAAATTCACAACGCTATTGATCAGGATCAGCGTGTCGTAACCAATGGCACCAAGTTTAGCGAGCCATTTAGAATGTTGCATTGTTACATCAAACACATCACCATGAAATATCCAGGCTCTTTTGTTGTCTTCCAGTTCAAGCACCAGTTTATTCACAATGCTGAAGGACCCCATTTTCAATCCTTCGAATTTCCGCAGCATCTCATCGTGATTGCCGGTAATGTAATATGTCTTTTTGCCCTTGGTTATCCAATTCATCAGATGTTTAACAACCTTCATGTGGCTCTTTGGCCAGTATCGTTTGCTGAACTGCCAGATATCGATGATATCACCATTCAGCACAATGATACCCGGATTTATACTCTTAAGATAATGAAGTAATTCTTTTGCGCGGCAGCCGTAGGTGCCAAGATGAACATCGGAGATAACTATAACATCAACCTTACGTTTTTTTACTTTCATCCGTTGGTTTTTATTTTCCAGGCTTCGGTTACTGCCTGTCGTTAGCCATTACCGCACTAACAAATAATATGTAAAGTTGCGAAGGCAATGTTACCTGTAAATTAGCCTGATATTAATTGACAGTTAACTTTTTGCTTAACTTTAAAAAAATTCGCGATGCTTTTTCCGGCATTTCAGGAGTCGCCTTTCCTGATCCAGTTTTCTTTTGGCCAACTCATCGACCGCCTTGAACGGGCATTGGATGACCCGTTGACAAACAACAGGACCCAGCTGCTTGAAGACTTACAGCAATTAAAAAACGCACCGGCCCTCTTAACCGGGATAACAGATTATTCCCAGATCAGCGATCATCTTGATCGTCTTCGCCGTTTGTTAATAGATTATTTTCCACCAGCCCTCACATTAAATGAAATAAAAGCGGTTACCTTACCCTATACAGGCATAATCTTCAACCACACAAAAAGATTCGAAAATATCCTTGCAGATGCCGGGGAGCATTTTGACTTCCGGATCCGTGATTTTGACGATCACCAGTTTTATGTTTTAAGCTGCTGCCTCATCCTCAATCAACTTTACGGTACCAACCTCGACTTTTCAAAGCCTTTGTTCTATGACATCCCAATGGCAAATGGTGTCATCAAACATTACCGGATACTTTATAACGGTGATTTCCTGGAAATTTCCCCCACTCCCCGCTCAGTTCATATTTCCAGGGAAGACATCGACCAACTGATGGACAGCTATGACGACATTGATTTATGGAAACGAAAATTTCCGGCGGGTAGTTATATTCTGAAAGGCTTTGCCATCATGACCCTGGTGGACGTTACCATCGAAAATGCAGTTTCGTTATTTAAGGAAAAGTTACTTACCCTTCAACCGCAGGACCTACAGGAAAGTGTTGAAACAATTTTCAGATCTATATTCAAGAATCCCCGGATCCGCACGGGCCTCACGCTTTTTGATGAGAGCCAGGGCGTTTTCCAGGGTGAAGGCATGGGTTTTAAAATAAAAAGTTTTCTATTAAATCAATCGGTAAAAGAACCGGCAAAAGGTGTCTTATGTGATCTTTCCTTTCATGAACTTATAGAGAATAAAAAATACTTTGCGATATCGGATAGTGCTGCTTTTCAAAGTCAATACCCGGACAGCGTTCTCGTAAAACGGCTGATCAGCCAGGGCATCAGAAGCGCTGTTTTCGCACCTATAGTTAAAAACAGGAAAATATTTGCCGTGCTGGAAGTTGTTTCCTCAAAAGAAAAAGAACTGAATAGCATCAACGCGTTTAAGCTTGACGTTATTATGCCTTTTCTTACAGATACTATCGAAAGCATGGTGTCACAGTTTCAAAACCGGGTGCAGGCTGTGATCCAGAGAAATTATACATCTCTTCATCCAAGTGTTTACTGGCGGTTCCGGGATGCAGCCCGCGAAGCGATCAATAATGATCTGCTTAGTGATCCTTCTGGTTTACCTGAAATAGTTTTCGAAAATGTATTTCCATTATACGGGCAAATTGATATCAAAGGTTCTTCTGATGCACGGAATGAAGCCACCCGTAAAGATCTGCTCAGGCAACTTACCGATGTATACCGCCTGGTGAATGATATTGCAAGTGTGGCTCGTTCAGGAGCAACTGGCGTTGTGAACAGTGATGAAGCCCCGCAGGATGGTGATACCGGTGATTTCAAGACTACTGATTATTCTACTGTTATTTCGCATATTGGTAATTTTATCAGCCAGCTTGCTTTCCCTGTTCATGCCGGAACGGAACAACTCATCACGCATTATCTCGGGAGCGATGTGCATGGATTGCTGGATCGGATTACCGACCATCCGTTAACAAACGACATAATAGATTATTTCTACCACATCGATAAACAGGTTGGCGATTATCACTATCACCGGAGATTGTTCGACAGTTCGGTGAAAAGCATCAATGAGAAAATGGCTGCTATCATTGACGACAGACAGGTCGAAGCCCAACAGATATTTCCCCATTATTTTGAAAGATTCAAAACAGACGGCTTAGATCATAGTCTTTATATAGGAGATTCCATTGCACCCGGAAAAAATCTCTCCTCCCGGAAACTTGACAAGCTAAGGCTGTGGCAACTGCGGACGCTTTGTGAAATGGAAAAAGCACATTTTCTGATGCGTGATTACCTTCCCATCAGGCTCGAGGTAACAACGCTCATCCTGTTATATACCCAGCCGCTTGCTATCCGGTTCAGGATGGACGAAAAACGTTTTGATGTTGACGGAAGCTACAACGCAAGATATGAGATCATAAAAAAGCGTATAGACAAAGCCTATCTGAAAGGAACACGGAACCGCCTTACCGAACCGGGCAGCCTTGCAATCGTTTTTGCTGATGAAGAGGAAGCAAAACAATACCGGTCCTATCTCAACGAGCTGCAGCTTTCAGGTATGATCCAGGAGTCAATCGAAGAACTCGAAGTGCAGGATTTGCAGGGAGTTACCGGCTTAAAAGCACTTAGAGTTAAGTTTCAACGCTGACGACTTTACTGAGTATATGTCATTAAATATCTGGCAGGCAGCAGACCCGTTGAAATCTTACGGAGCTTCGGTCTCAACATCTTCCTGGAAACTGGTTTGAGATAATCTAAAAACAGTTTTCCTTGTGTGTGATCATACTCATGTTGAACGATCCTTGCAGTGGTGCCTGTAAAGGTTTTTAGGTGCCTTACAAATTCCTGGTCTGAGTATTCGATGGTTATGCTCATTGACCTGGTTACAGGCCTTGCAATGTTAGGAACACTGAGACATCCTTCAAGTTCTTCCCATGTTTCGGCTGACCGGTGGACGATGTTGGCATTAATAAATGTGGAGACAATACCTCTGTCCTCTTTGCCAAAATAAAACTCCCGTTCGGCTGGTTTCAACGACTCAAATGCCGATTTACTGTCTACAATGAACAGCTGCAAAGGGTGATTAACCTGCGGAGCGGCGAGTCCGCAACCTTTGGCATTATACATTGTCTCCCACATATTGTCAATAAGTGGATAAAGATCTGGCCGGTTAGTTGCAACCGGTTCACAAGGATTTTTCAGTATGTCATGTCCATAAGATAAAATCGGCAGAATCATAAACCAGTTTACGGTGCGGTTACGTTACTAAAGAATTACTATTATCGAAAATAAGTATTCTGAAGGCTTTTTCCGTCCCGGCCAACCCGTATTTAGATTCGCTATTATTCATTGCGTAATACAATGGAAGGATTCATCATGGCCGCTTTAAGTCCCCGGAAGCCGACCGTAAATAAGGTAATGAGCATCGCTGACAAACCTGCTATACCGAATACCCACCAGGCAACCCCTATCCGGTATTCGAAGTTCTGCAGCCATTTGTTCATCACAAACCAGGCGACAGGAGCGGCAATAAGGAAAGCAATTAAGATAAGCTTTAAGAAATCCTTTGACAGCAACACCACGATGCCTGAAACGCTGGCGCCTAAAACCTTCCGGATACCAATCTCTTTGTTTCTTTGTCTTATGGTGAATGTGGCCAGGCCGAACAAACCAAGACATGCTACGAAAATCGTAAGACCCGCAAAAATACCTAGTATCTGACCCGTATTCTGCTCGGACTTGTAGGTATTATAAAATTGTTCATCAAGGAATGAATACTCGAATGGCCGGTCCATTTTCAATGACTTCCAGCCGGCTTCTATCTCCCTGATCACTCCCGCAATGTCTGTTGTTTTAACTCTTACTATCAATTGCCCTGAATTCCTGCTATAGGTCATAACCAGAGGAGATATCTTTTCATGCAAAGATTTAAAATGAAAGTCTTTCACCACTCCGACTACATCATAGTTTCTTGCCATACCATTGTTATCCGAATGCGTAAGTCTTTTACCGATCGCATTGCCGTTCCATCCAAGTGCTTGGGCTGCCGTTTCGTTGACTATTATTGCACTTGAATCTGTTCCAAAATCGCCAGCAAAATTTCTGCCTTCCTTCATTTCCATACCTAATGTTGGAACGTAATTTTCATCTACATCATAGCGAAGTGTTTTGATCTGATCAGCCGAGTTCTTTTCAAATACAAAAAAATTATTACCGTAGCTTGGTCCCGCAGGAAGATACCCCGAACTGCTGAAAGCTGCAACGCGTGGGTCGCGACGAAGAATGTCCTTCAGGTAATCCTGTTTTGCCCCCAGTTCCTGCGCGCCCGGTATCAGAACTACCTGCTCTTTATTATACCCAAGTTTCTTATTCTGGATATATGCAAGCTGACTATATATTACTGCCGTGCTCACCATCAATACAATTGATATAGCAAACTGGAATACCACAAGACCGCTGCGTAAACTCACGTTACCCCTTGATGGCTGAATTTTACCCTTGAGTACCTTAACGGGGTTAAATGAGGATAAGATAAACGCAGGATATGTTCCCGCAAAAAATGCGGTAATGATACCCGTTATACAAAGCGCCGGGACAAACCAGGAAGAGATAGCGATCGATAGCTGCAGCTCTTTCCCTGACAGTTTATTGAATAATGGCAATGCGAATTCAACAAATACCAGTGAGATGAAGATGGCTATAGTGGTAATGATCAGGGATTCTATGAGAAACTGCCAGATCAACTGCGATTTCAATGAACCCATTACTTTCCTTATACCCACTTCTCTCGCCCTTTTTCCTGCACTCGCAGTTGAGAGGTTCATAAAATTAATACATGCAATCACGAGCATAAACAACGCAATCGCACTAAAGATATATACGTAGCTGATATTGCCCCCGGGTTCCAGGTCGTTTGTAAGATCTGAATGAAGATGGATATCCCGGAGAGGCTGTAAGAATAAACCAATATCATTTCCGGCGGCCCTGAATTCCTTCAGACTAACCCCGAGAGCCTGGTTAAGCTGAGGTCCCATATATTTCTCAACCGCTGCCGGTAACTTCGCCTGTAGTTTGCGGTAATCGTAACCTGGTTTAAGCACGAGATAGGTATAATAATTCGAGGTCATCCAGGAATTAGAAGCTGCATCAGTGACATCAGTTAATGAAGCAAACATATCAAAGTGAAAATGTGAAGCTTCCGGTATTTTATCGATCAGGCCGGTTACCCGGAAATCTTTACCAAAGTTTTTGAAGGTGAGCATCTTTCCAATGGGATTAGCGTTCCCAAAGTACTTAGCTGCCACTTCCTTAGTGATCACCAGGCTGTTAGGTTCTATAAGGGCTGTCTTTACATCGCCCAATAAAAGGGGTATCGTAAATAAAGTAAAAAAGTTAGGATCAGCCATCGCAATGTTTCTCTCATTGAACGTTTTGTTCCCTGTCACGACTACCGGGGCACCGCCTACTCTTAGCCTTGTAGCCTCTTCGACTTCAGGGTAATCTTTCAACATAGTTTTTGCGACCGGGGGAAACACATTGGCTTCGCGCATTTCCTGGCCCTGTACCTTTCCCCGGAAAACCACACGGACCGTTCTATCTGCTTTTTTACTATAAGTGTCGTAGCTGAGTTCGTGCTTTACGAACAGCATGATAATTATACAGGTAGCCAGACCGGTGGCCAGGCCAAATATATTGATCAGGGAAAATGCCCGGTTTCGCCATAAACTCCGAAAGGCGATTTTGAAATAGCTTTGTATCACTGGACTAAATTGATTGGTTGAGAAACATTTTACTTCCTGTATGGGTCAGGTAAACACCTCCAAGAGGGGTGCCATGTTGCCAGCACATTGAAAATCAGGCTTCGCAACGATTGCAGACTTACGATGTGTCCGGTTCTGTTACAATCATTGTCACGTTTTGGAAAGCGGTAGTGACAACCGGGTGGAGTATTGATTACTTGTATTTTTGCACCTGCACCTTAAGATCATCGCCGGCCCAGCAATTCAACATATTTTCCTTCATCTCGATGACAATTTTATAGAACCGGGATTTGAATCGCGTAATATCAATCGAAGCCTGTTCTGCCGCTACCGGCACCGTCGCAACAAGCACATATTTGTCAGGGATCCCCAGCCGGTGTTTGTTATTCGTGGCCAGCCAGATCTTAGCTGTTCCGGATGTATCCAAAACCTGCCACCTGACCATGATTTTATTCTTATCTGAAACCGCCGATGCATTTACGCCAGACAGCCGCCCCGTAAGCGACGTGCCATCTATTTCCATCAACCGCGCGCGCGGTATAGAAATGTTCATGAAGCGCGCTATTGATGGCATAATGTCAACGATAGCGGGTCGGTGTTTCACAAAATAAGGGTTTACATCAGGCGCATTCGTGACGATCCAGGTTGATCTTTCCCTTTCAGATTGACCGCCATGTCCTTTTCCATTTATCGAATCTCTGCCATGATCAGTCGTGATATATATTTGCCAGTCTTCGTTATTTGCCTCAGATCTTGCTTTGACAGATGACCAAAGTTTCGCTACCTGCTTATCCATTATTTCAACGGCATTATAAAACTGCGGACCGTCCCCAAACTTATGGCCCATATCATCGGTATATTCGAGATAAACCCATGAAAGATCAGGTCCATGTTTTACTATTGTTTCAGCAGCAGTTCTCACTACCTCTTCATCAATCAGGTGAATGTATTTTTTTTCAGCATCATGCGGATAGGTTATCGTATCCTTTTCCAGGCCATCAAACACGAAATCGACTTTCAATCCACCTGTCATGTGAAGGCCATCCCCTACAAGTTTTGTCCGGTTGTCTTCCCAGGTAGAAAATATCCCGGTCTTTTTTTGAGGATACTGATCTTTCAATAACCTGAAAATAGTCGGATAATGATAATCAGGATTCGCAATGTCATTGTCCCAGACATTGTGTTTATTTACCCAGGTACCCGTTAGCAGACTATTATATCCAACAGCAGAGATAGTCGGTGTTTCAGAATAACTGTCTTTCTTACCCCCTACAGTTGCCCTTAAATTATTTCCGTATTTCGCTATAGTATCAAGCCCGGGTGTTTCAACCTTCTCAATAACATCCGCGGGAATCCCATCGACTATAACAAACAACACCTTCTTTGGTCTTAACGCTCTCTTTGCAGAGCCTTTATCCATCTTTGTTTTTATGCCAAGGCCTGCCTGTTCAGACCGGGCATTCGCATCAGTAAGAATTACCAACGTTGTAAAAAAGAATACAGTCAAATTTTTCAGCGGAAATGAAGCGTTCATAGGTACTAAGTTCTGGCTTGTTTCAACGCTTAACACAAACAGGTTGAAAAAAAATTAAAACCCTATTTTTAACCTGTAAATAAATCTTCCGATGCCTGCCCGTCTTTATCTTCTCAGGAAAGCTTTTTCACTCGGTCTTTTGTTTTCCAATTTCGTATCAGCGAACCCGGCTTTCACGGATAAGTGGCCCGGGCCGGAGAAGTCCTTCAAAGCCATTGCGTTTTTTACATGCCGTAACGATAAAGCACATATCAGTTTTGTTAAGGAAGCCAATCGCTGGTTTGCAGATGTTGCTGCAAAAAACAACTTCTCATATGATACTACATCTGCCTGGAACAACATGAACCTGGCAACGCTCAGCAAGTATCAGTTGGTTATATTCCTGGATACCCGTCCCGAAGATAACGATCAGCGGAGGGCTTTTGAGCAATACATGAAGACAGGAGGTGCCTGGATGGGATTTCATTTTGCCGGGTTTGCGTTGACCTCGTCTGACTTTCCGCAGAACTGGAACTGGTATCACCGGGAATTTCTTGGTGCGGGAGAATATAAAAGCAATACATGGAGACCGACTTCCGCTTTTCTGAGGATTGAGAAGAAGAACCACCCGGCGATGGCGGGACTGCCGGCAATATTTAAATCTTCACCAAACGAATGGTACCGCTGGCAATACGACCTGAGAACAAACCCGGATATCGACATCCTGCTTTCTATAGATTCAAGCAGTTTTCCTTTGGGCACCGGTCCAAAAAAACATGAGATATGGGTTAGCGGATATTATCCTGTTGTATGGACCAATAAAAAATATAACATGGTTTATTTCAACATGGGCCATAATGATATTGATTATGAAAACGGGACAAACAACGAGCTGTCGTTTACGTTCACTAATTCCATTCAAAACAGGCTCGTCCTGAATACCGTATTATATCTTGGCCGGAAGAAAAAAAGTGGATAGTGATCAGTCACTATCCACTTCAAGATTTATTTCTTTTTCTATGTTTATTTCTTTCCTATTCTGTACAATTTACCCTGATCGGTAACGGCATATAAAGCACCGTCGTTGCCCTGGGTAACATCACGAAAACGCTGACCTTCACTTGCCAACAGTCGTTCTTCGCCGGTCACTTTATTGTTTTGAATCACAATTCTCGCAATGTGCTGACCACTGAGGGCGCTGATAAACAGGTTATTTTTCCACTCAGGTATGCTGTCTGAAGAATAAAACGTAATTCCGCTTGGCGAAATAACGGGATCCCAATAATATACTGGTTGTTCCATACCATCTTTCTGAGTGATAGCATCCCCAATTTTATCGCCACCATATTCGATGCCATAAGTAATGATTGGCCAGCCATAATTTTTGCCGGCTTCTATCCGGTTGAGTTCATCACCGCCGCGTGGACCAAATTCCACTTCCCAAAGGTCACCGGTCTGCGGGTGAAATGCAAGACCCTGTACATTGCGATGTCCATATGAATAAATCTCCGGCCTGGCATTGGCGTTAGTTGCCAATGGATTGCCTGAAACAGGTTTGCCGTCCGTTGTAATCCGCACCACTTTTCCAAGCCCTGATTTTAGATCCTGTGACTGGGGACGGGTAACCATATCTGAACGCTCACCGGTGCTCACAAAGAGGTTGCCTGATTTATCAAAAAGGATTCTTCCTCCGTAGTGTTTATCGCCTTTATAGGCAGGCGTTGCCCGGTAAATCACAGTCGCACCCCCGATCGTTTTATCGTCTGCGGATAATTTGCCTTTCGCCACAGAAGTAAGGTTTCCTTCGGGCAATGGTTCGGAAAATACCCAATAAACCATCCTGTTTGTCGCAAATGCCGGATCAACCGTGATTCCTAATAAGCCACCCTGGCCTGCAGGATCAACCTTGGGAAGACCGGTAATTGGTGCACTGACCTGCCCGGCAGTCGTAGCGATTCGAAGTGTACCCGCTTTTTCAGTAATCAACAGGCGACCATCCGGTAGCACGGTAATTCCCCAGGGATTTTTAAGGTCTGAAGATATCGCCTTGCCCTCGTATGAAGTAGTTGATTTCACACTTCCTATACGGGTTTGCCCCTCGAAAGCAGGCTTGTATTTCGTATTGGGTTCTTTTGTTTCGACTGATGAGCCGGCGCTGGCAGTATCAGCGGTGGCTGCCGCTGTTTCAGGAGATTTGTTATCATCGCAGGCCGAAAAAACAATTGCAGCCACCAGGATTGTTAGAGGAAAAATTCTATTCATATTAATAATTTATACGTTTGAATAAGAAGTAAAAGTAAGCATAAACCAAAACCGCTGGCAATTTGTCTCAGACTTATCAGCAAAAGTCATGCGGAACCATAAAACATATCTTTTACCCGAATGTTCGGGTTGCCAGTTAAGCAAGCATTATATTTATAGGCTCAACAATTGCATGCAAAGTCTGTGCTCCGGCAACCCCGGTTAGCTCAGCATCTAATAATAAAAATCCAAAAAAATGTACAAAGCGTTCAGGGCAATGCCCGCCTTTTTAATGAGTATGATTGTTAGCAGCGCCAGCGCGTACCAGGCGGCGGACACTCTTGGCCCAGTAGAAACAAAATCGCCAAACAGCGATTACAAGCCTTCTTTTGCCGGTCAGACCCGCATCCCGGCAGTGAAAACCAAAACTGCTTTCCAGGGAAAGTTATTATCATCCGATCTGAAGAGTCCCTGGGGCATTGCCATGTTACCCGACGGAAGGTTCCTGATCACCGAAAAACGCGGGCAGATGCGGATAGCTACACCTGAGGGACAGGTTAGTGAACCTGTGACCGGAATCCCGGAAGTGAACCCAGCCGGTCAGGGTGGATTACTGGGACTTGCGATTGATCCGGAGTTTGGGACTAATCGTATGGTCTATTGGTTGTTTTCTGAAAAAACTGATGATGGAAACCTCACGTCCGTAGCCAAAGGCAAATTGTCGGCAGATGACAAATCGATCCAGGATGTCAAAGTAATTTACCGGGCTACCCCGGCGTTCAAAAGCAATCTTCATTATGGAGGAAGGATCGTGATTGATAAGACGGGTAACCTTATCATCAGCACAGGGGAAAGATCCGACAGAGAATCCCGTCCGCAGGCACAGCACCTTAACTCTGCACTAGGAAAAATAATCAGGATCACAAAAGATGGCAAACCTGCTCAGGGGAATCCGTTCGCCGGCAAGTCAGATGCAAGGCCTGAACTGTATTCGTATGGACATCGCAATGTCCAGGGACTTGCCATCAACCCCCAAACCGGTGATCTTTGGGAAAATGAATTTGGTCCCCGCGGTGGTGACGAACTCAACCTGGTTCAACCGGGTAAAAATTATGGCTGGCCAACAATCACTTACGGAATTGAATATGGCGGTTCAAAAGTTGGTGATGGCCTGACGCAAAAGGATGGAATGGTTCAGCCGGTTTATTACTGGGATCCCGTGATTTCACCAAGTGGTATGACCTTCTACACAGGAGATAACATGCCGGAGTGGAAGAATAATCTTTTTATCAGCAGTTTGAGTGGCCAGCACGTGGCCAGGCTCATCATAAAAGACAACAAAGTGGTTGGTGAAGAAAGATTGCTTCCTGAACTCGTTCAACGCTTCCGTGACATAACACAGGGAAAGGACGGTGCACTTTATGCTGTTACTGACCAGGGCAGGCTTTACAGGATTGGAAAATAACTCGGGTCATGAAGCAGGTGTGCGGGTGGATCATTACTCACTACTCAAATGAAAGATTGCCGACGGCTGCAGAGATCACGATTTCCGGCCAGGTTTCGAAAGAAGTAAGACCAGGCTGTACGGGCAGAACCCGGGCATTAACCCAGTTTTTGTAATTAAGCAAATAAGTTTTGGCATCGTACTTTAGCGCATAGCCGAAAGGGTTATATATCTTAAGCATCATGGCCTGGTGCACTTTCTTTTTTGAAACCTGGGAAAGACTCATGATAAGGGTCTTTTCGGGAAACTTGTTTTCAGTTACTGCCCTTACATTTTTGACAACCCGATTCTCCTGTTCAATTTCTATGTAAACGGTTTCGCCGGGATAAAGCTGAACGGTGAGGTCGGGCAAAACGTAATTTTGTTCGGGGAGACTTTCTTCATAAGTAGTTTTCTTGTCTACTTCAACCTTTAACACATATGGCTTTCGTTTCAACGGGAACAAATCCTGCGCATATACAGATGTTGCCAAAAGCAGAAATGTAATTGCAGTTAAAAGCGACCTGTGTGGTTTTTTTGCAGGATAGGGATTTTCAGTTTTCATAATCCCAAAATAATAATATTATCGGAATAACAAAAGCCGCGGGTCCGCGGCTTTTGTTCTGGTATATACGCCATCAGAGGTATATACCACTCTGAAAATAATCGATTACAATTACTTTTTCAACAATCCGTCAATGTCATGATTGAACTCCTTAACGAACTCATCATAATATTTTCCTGTCGCCGGCCCTGAAAAGCCGGTATGGATCTTAGCTACCTTTCCCTCAAGGTCCACCAGGATCATTGTCGGGAAAGAGAGGAATGTATTCAATGCGGGCAATGAGGCTGCAACTGCCTGCTTATCTGCCTTGCCTCCAAACACCTGGACATAACCGATATCAAATTTCTCGCGGAAACGTTCCAGTGCCTTCTTTACAAATACCGGGTCAGTCTGACGTTCGTAGTGTATTGAGACAACCTCAATTCCCCTGTTTTTATTTTTCTCATACCAGGGTGATAAAAAATTCGCTTCATCTATACAGTTAGGACACCAGGTTCCACCGATGGTTACAATCACTACTTTGCCCCGAAATCTTTCATCTTTCAGCGACACCAGATTTCCGTCGGCATCGGGAAAAGAAAAATCCAGCGAACTATATCCCTGCTTCATCAAGGTAAGCGTAGATGCATCTGGCAGCGCCGCGTTTTCATTGGGTATTCCTGTAAAAAGCTGGCTGGTTTTTAGGCCGATTGTTTCACCGGTCAGCTTGCCGTCACTTCCCACCTGGCCTTTATAATAAGATGGGGAAGAGCCGATAAAAGATGAAAGCTGGAAACTGTTTCCATCAACTGTTCCCTCCAGGTATCTTGAATCACCGGTAATCCGCAGAAAAGTACCTTTTAAAGTATTGCCTTCCTGTGTGAAAAGACCAACTGCTTTCTCCTCCGTTCCGTCTGCAGCTTTAAATACAATATCATAGGTTCCCGAGATATCCGTCGCAGGTACAGAAGAGGAACTTTCTTTAAAACGGTAGTTGATGTTTTTAGTGGCAGTCAGCGGTGTTCCGGGAATCTTGCTGTTTTGTTTTCTCAACTCACCAGATAATTTATCCCCTGCCAGTTTTAAGGCCAACTCATTATCGAACTGATCAAGTGAAACAATTACCGAATCATTTACTTGTTTTACGGTACCACCCTCGAACTTTTCATCTCCATTCAGAAAATAAACAGATGGTTTATTGTTCTTCCCTTTTGCAAATTCAAATATGAATGGAACTTTCAGTCCTGGCCTTATTTCAAACTCGCCTCGCCATTTGCCGTCAATGGGCAGGCTCAGTGAAGCCGGAGATTGATCTTCCACCTTATCTGAATCTTCCACCTTATTGCGGGTACGATCAACATTTGTTTCCACGAATAAGGATAAGAGAAGTATCGACAAAGCTGATACGAAATTTAATGTCATACTAAAATGATTAGCCAGGCTCCGGACCAATTTATAGTGAGTAAATAAATTTTTAATAGAACCATTTAGGAAAACACATGAAACACTCTCTTTCTTCTGAAAAACTGTGCTTTCTGAAAAACTGTGCTTTCTGAAAAACCGAGCTTTTCGGAAAAACTTTTTTAAGAACTGGGACAAAGTTAATACAGAAAAGTTATCAGTCTATTAAACAGATAGGGTTTACCAAAAAATTAATTTAGGAAGTTGTTGATTGTGAACAGGAATGCGGATTTCAAGAGAAATCGAATACCATATTAAACCCGTTAACGTTCTGTAAGTCATAAACATCCATCCGAAGTCCTTATAACCGTAAAAGCCCAAACATGAATATCAAGATATTTCTTCGCATAATGATTCTATCTATCACTGTATTAAGCCTGGCTTGCGATAAAAATGGCGATTCCGGACCAGAAAAGGCGTTCAGGTTTTCCGGGACCATCACGGTTGACGGGCTTGAAAGGACTTATCTCTTAAATCTTCCCCCGGTTTATTATGAATCAAAAAATCAATTTTCGCTGGTAATCGCCATGCATGGAGGTGGAGGAACAGCCGAACAATTTGAAAATTCCACGGGTCTAACCGACAAAGCCAACAACTCGAACTTTATAGTGGTATATCCAAACGGTGTGAAAAGCACCGGCCTTTTGAAAGCGCAAACCTGGAACGGAGGTACCTGTTGCGATTATGCTGTTGAAAAAAACATTGACGATGTGAAATTTATCAGTCAACTCATCGATCGGCTCGTTGCCGGTTACAGGATAAATCCAAAGAAGGTCTATGCTACGGGTCATTCGAATGGTGGCATCATGTCTTATCGTCTTGCCTGTGAGCTTTCGGCGAAAATTGCAGCCATAGCACCAAACGCTTCAAGTATGTCCGTTACCAAACCCTGTAATGCATCCAGGCCGGTACCGGTTCTCCATATGCATTCGGTGAATGATTCCAACGTTCCGTATAAAGGCGGATATGGTGATGGGGTGTCAAAGGCATATTTTGCTCCGATTGATTCGGTATTAAATGCCTGGTCTGATATTAATGCCTGTGGAACAAAAGCCAGCAAGCTGGCTGATAATGCCGGTTATACCTTTTACAAATGGTTTGATTGCAAGTACCAGGTGAGCATCAATTATTATCTTACCAAAGATGGAGGACATTCCTGGCCGGGAGGCAAAGCCGGAAGTGTTGTGGGTGACGAGCCTTCGAGGGTTATAAACGCGAATGATCTTCTCTGGGAATTTTTTCAGCAGCACCAGTTACCCTGATAATCGTGGCCAACAAGATTAGTCACCCTGATAAGCGTGATCAAAGACATCAGCTACCTGATAGGCGTAATCCACAACTTCAGTTACCCTGATAACCGGAATTTTTGAATGTTAACATGACTTTCACGATGTTTTTCCCCCTTTCACAAAATCAGTAACAACTTTGTCACGTTAATACTACTTTCACCGGGTTAACATGGTCAAATGGTCATAAGACGTTCATTGTTCTTTCTGATACTGGCGTGCCTGGTTGCTACACCTTTGGTGGTGAGCAAACTTATCTGGATTTCGAAAACCAAAACCACTACAGGAGTTATGTCTTTTGAAGGAATGGGTAATGCAGGGGACATGCTCCGTTCTACCTATTCCGTATTTTACTTCGAACATGACAATGATACAACCTGGTTTAACAGCAGCGCGAACCTGAGCTTCAAACCGGGCGATAAGGTTCCCGTGCGCTACAATACGTCAGTCCCTGACGATGCCCGGCTAAATACATTTCTGTCAATCTGGCTGGGCACACTGCTTGCCGGCGGAATACCTATACTTATACTGTTCGTCATAAGTCTCAACCGACACATCGTTCCGCCTGATAATCACATCAGGTTATCAAAAAGAAAGCCCTTTGTATTTCTTCATAACAGGCACGAAGTGATCCGGAGGCCCCCGATTAATTGCTGATTCGTTATTTATCCTTCATATTCTATATTTGCTTCACATCAATGATTGTTTCTCATTGAGGTATTGATCATGTTAAAATTCAATAGCGATGGAGGAATCTCAAAAATTACAACGGATCATTGAAGCAAGGATGAAACTGAAGGCACGTTTTGAAAACAAAATAAAGGAAACGCCATCAGTATCGGATTTGAAGCCCATGGGCTCCGGAAAATCGAACCGGCACGGTATGCCGGAAATCCCGGTCGGACAAACGGAAACAAAAAAATGGCCGGTACTTGATCTCGGAACGCAACCCAGGATCTCACAAGCAGAATGGCGGCTTAAGCTGGATGGTGCAGTTGATAATCCTGTGGTTCTTACCTGGGATGATTTTATGGCATTACCTCAAACAGACGACGTGTCCGATTTCCACTGTGTGACCACGTGGTCAAAACTGAATATGAACTGGAAAGGTGTGCGTTTGCTGGACCTCGCCGCTCTCGCGCAGGTGAAAGAAACTGCCACCCATATCCTGTGTTATGGCTATGATGAGTACACTACCAACATATCAATGGAAGAGGCTTTGAAACCAGACGTGCTGCTCGTTCACACCTATGAAGGCAAACCCTTACCTACAGAACACGGCGGTCCCGTGAGAATGATAACGCCACAACTTTATGCGTGGAAAGGATCTAAGTGGATAAACCGCATTGAATTTTTGACACATAACAAGTTGGGTTTCTGGGAAAGAAACGGATATTCGAATACGGCATACCCCTGGCGCGATGACCGGTATATGTAACCCGGTCTTATTTCTTTTCGAGCATTTGTATGCAATTAATCAATGACCTGAAATTATGATAGGTAGCCTTCCAGATATGTGATTTAGGCGACCTTGTTTTTTCAGGACTATGATCTATCCCTTCTTCATACCAGTCGCCATGAACATGATCAATAAGATTTAACTGAACGTAGTTCCATAATTCAAGAAACTTATCACCATAATTCAATGGATCTGACGGATACAGCCGGGAAAATATCATCAAAGTATTTAATCCTTCAGCCTGAGCCCACCAGTTTTTACTTTGTTTGATGATGCTGATCGTATCTGCATTCCTGAAATAATAACCCTGGTCATAAAACCCGGCCAAAACCTTATCCCAGCCATTAAGCAGGGCATGATCGACCATACGTTTGCCGACAAGAGCAGTCTTTTTATCATTATGATTGCCGGCGATTTCCGTTGCTTCCATCATCAGGTAAGCAGTTTCCACATCATGTCCGAAAGAAACGTGATCCAGTGACCTTCGCTCCATTATAACTTCGCGTGCTGAATCTTTGTGGGTAACGGGTTTCCAGTCAGGCGTGAAAAACAATTGGAGATAACCTTTGGAATGCACCATGGTATCCCGGATAAGCTGAAGCATTTCCTGTAATCTGGTCTTAACCAGCGGATCCGGCCAGACCGCATATAGTTCGGTGAACGCCTCCAGCAAATGAATTGAACTGTTCTGATCCTTATAACCGAGATCTGAAGACAATGGAGTTCCTGAACTACGCTTTATTGGTTTCCCGGATCTTTCGAGGTGTTGATAATATCCTTTATGAACCGGGTCATGACTGTTTTTCTCAAGCCATGCAAAAGCTTTCTTTGCGAATTCAAGAACCGCGGGATCTTTGGATGTTTTATAATAAGCGGCAAGTGCATATAAACCAAATGCATTGCCGTATGCCTGCTTGGTATCGGATATCATCTCACCCTTCCTGTTTACCAGTGTATAGAATCCACCGTATTGTTTGTCCCACATCTTATCCCGGAGAAAAAAATACCCGTGACGCGCCATCGAAAGGTAAGCGGTGTCTTTATAAAATAGTGTCGCCTTTGAAGTGGTCCATACATGCCTCGCCTGCGTAACGATCATCTTGTCCTGCTTACCTGAAGGTTTGAAATCGAATGAGAAATCGGTCAGGTATCCACCGTATAAGGAGTCAAGGTTTTTGGGATAATAAACTTCAATCAATTCTTTCTTCGCTGAATATTTCATCTGCGCCAGCACTGAATCCAGCGGTTGTTTTACCTGGGCAAAACTGAAGCTACCGGAAAAGAAAAGGGAAACAGATAGCAGAATAAGCTTCACAACTCTTGTCATAGGTCAAACATTACGAGAGCCAAATGTACATGGAAATTGACCCAAAAATATCAGTCATGTACATATGATTTGTATCACACAAAAAAGGGGACATCTTTGATGGCATATTTCTTCATCCCTTCTTCGTTAATTTCCACCCCTATACCTGGTTTTGTTGATAGTGTGATAAAGCTATCCTTGACCCATTCACCTTCATAAGTAACAATCTCTTTGAACATTGGCTCAGTATGAAAATAGGATTGCCATTCCAGTACCATAAAATTTGGAACAGAGGCGCAAACATGGGCCGAAGCCATTGCACCAAGAAATGAAGCCACCATATGCGGAGCAAAGGGAACATAATAAAGATTGGCAAGATTGGCGATGCGCTGTCCCTCCCCCAGCCCCCCGGCCTTCTGAAGGTCCGGCATCACGATATCTACTGCCCCGATTTCCAGTAGTGGACGGAACCCGTGAGCGAGATAATGATTTTCTCCCGCACAGATTGGAGTGGTGGTGGAATCTGAGATAAGTTTATAAGCCTCCGGGTTTTCGGCAGGAATGGGCTCTTCCAGCCACATGAGGTTGAGATGTTCAACCCGTTTTGCAATCTGTTGACCAGTTACAGCATCATAACGTCCATGCATATCCGCACAAATATCAATGTTTGGTCCTACTGCTTCACGCGCTGCGGCCAGTTGATCAACCATCCGTTGCAGCTCTGCGGGACTGGCGGTCCAATTGTATGCGTCGTATTTGTTAGGGTCATTAGCCTGGTCAAGATCAAACTTGATAGCATTAAAACCCATTTGTTTTGATTTCAATGCAGCATCGGCAAAGTCCTTGGGTGTGGGAAGGTTTCTCTGGTAAAGGGCGGTGTCGCAATAAACACGGATCTTATCACGAAACTTGCCACCGAGCAACTGGTAAACCGGTAGGCCGAGTGCCTTGCCCGCGAGATCCCAGAGCGCTGTTTCAATGGCAGAAAGTACAGCGATATACATACCCGCCTGGGCTCCCTGGAAAAAGCCGGATCTCCTGATGTCTTCAAAAAGCCGGTGCACATTCAAGGGGCTTTTGCCAATAAGCCTGGCACCGAAATTTTTTACAAGATGATATGTACCGGGTATGGCATCAACTCCTTCTCCGCAGCCCCAGATGTCCTGGTTGGTAGTAATCTTTACAAATACCGATCCCCGTACATACCCACATTTGACGCCGGTTATTTTGAGATCCGCAGGAGGAGATGCAATGGGTGTCTTTTCTACTGCATCTTCTATCCCCTTGCCAAAAAGCGCAAAAGGTGCCAGCGACGCTAAGGCTGAAGCCATGGCGGTTTTGGAAAGAAAAGATCTTCTTGATGGCGAATGCGACATAATTGCAGATTTAATTTTTTTAAAAAAAATGTTACCAGGTCCTTGTTTTCAAAAACTCCTGTATCTGTTCTTTTGGAACCGGAAGTTCATTTATATGATCATTCAGCCATTTGGAAAAATCTTTTTCAATTTCATCCGACCATTTCGAATCTATCTGCCCGGCTGTATATTTCCCTTCCTTCAGACGAAGATGTCCGAACATATCCCTTAACCTGACAATCTCTGAAGTCGTCACTACTTTTTCGGCAAGATGAGGCGGGATGAAACTTACTATACCCTGTTTACCTAATACGATATCTCCGGGCATAACGGTGACCGTACGTATTCTTGTTGGTTGGTTAATACCAATAATCATCGTATTCAGGTCCCCTGTCGGATTGTGATACGAAGGATTATAACTTGTGAAATAGGATGTAAATCCACCTATCTCTTTCAGGCCCTCGATATCGCGGATGGCGCCGTCATATACAATACCATTCCCGGTTTTAGCATAGATAGCATTTCCAACGTTATCACCGATGGTTGGTCCGTTACGATGGGCACCGAACTGGTCGGCCACATACACATCGCCTTTCACAAGCAAATCCACGGGCCAGCTGTTTTGTCCTTTTTTACCTGCTTTTTTTCCTCTCGCATCAATCGCACCCCACACATCCGGCCTGGCTGGCATAAAGGTGGCAGTCACCGCACGCCCTACCAGTACACTATCAGGATTAATCTGTTGCCAGTTCTCAGCAACCTGGTATCCATAACCCTCGTTTTTCATAACAGCCCACGCTTCTTCCTGGCTCACTTTACGCATACGGGCTAAAATAGCATCAGGCACCTTTGGCCTGCCATCAGCGAATCGCTCACCCTTCCATTCAGGAGTCAGGAATATCAATTCTTCTTTAGAGATCTGCTGGGCATAGATTGAACCGACGATAAAAGTTGCTATAAACAGCAAAAGGAAAAATAATTTCTTGTTCATGGCTAGAAATTTTTAGGCAGCACATTAATCGGGGCAACAGGCTCCATATTAAGTTAGTAGACACGCAGCAGTAAGGTTTATTCTTTCGCTACCTGGTATCAACCGGTGTTATGTTCTTCTCAGTCGGATGCAATCCGATCGATCCCTGGCCGGGCGCATCTTCTGGCAAACGACTGTGCCACCAGCTGGAAAGGAAGGAACCGGTAATATTCATCATCGGGCCGAATATAGCCGGAGCAAGACCAACCGTGGCGAGCTTGCCCATAGTAAGGGCCAACCCTGATGCCAATCCTGCGTTTTGCATTCCGACTTCGAGTGCAATTGTGCGGCAATCACTTTCAGCAAATTTCAACAAACGGCCCGACCAATATCCCAGCACAAAACCAGCTACGTTGTGAATAAATGTTGCGATTATAAGTAATCCGCCAACCTTCAGCAGGCTGTCCCTACCGGCTGCTGTAATGACCATAATGATCAGCGCAATTCCGGCCATTGATAATAAAGGCATCGCCTTATCCAGCCAGCCAAACTTACCTCTTACCAGGTAATGAAATGCAAGTCCGCCGGCTATCGGAATGATGACAATCTTCGTGATGTCCCACATCATATCCCAGAAATGAACCTCAACGAATCCGCCTCCCAGCAAGCGCATAAGCAAGGGCGTTACAAAGGGCGCAAGCAGGGTTGACACCGTTGTGACCGATACCGATAACGCCAGGTTCGCTCTCGCGAGATAAGACATTACATTGGATGCAAGACCGCTCGGGCAACATCCGACAAGGATAATCCCGGCTGCTATTTCACTTGGAAAATCAAAAAGATTTGCAATGGCAAATCCGATCAAAGGCATAATGGTATAATGGCAAACAATGCCGACGATAATACCTTTTGGCATTCTCAATACATTGTTGAAATCCTTTATGCTAAGCTCAGTCCCCATGCCGAACATGATTACCTGCAACAATGGGACTATCAGCCCGGAAAGCTTGAAATCTCCAATGGTTTTAAAATGCTGGGGGTAGTACATAGCAAGGCTAACCACCCCGAATATGATGATGGTAAAGGATAAGCCTTTCAACAGTTTATTTCCACGCACAGCAATGGCCAGGCTTACGAGTGACAACATAAGGAACCAGCCGGCAAGATCATGCCTGGCCATGATTGTTATGACAAGCCAGCAAATGAAAAACAATGCTGATAATCCGTAAAAAATCCGATAGGTAGCATTAACAGCTTTGGTCATGGTTTATCAGCATTTTATTAAAGCCTGTACATAATGGGGTCCGGATCAAAACGACAAAACCGGCCAGAAATCAAAATCCTTCCATGGTCAACTCCAGGTCCGGTCATGTGAATTCAAAGAATCCCAGTCTGGTGTCGGAGCGAAGTATGTCTTATCTTTTGCATGCAGGTGTTGCTTAACTACTTCGTCATTAAGCTCGATCCCGAGACCCGGTGCTTCCAGTGGCAATGGCGCAAACCCTTTATCAATCAGCTTCCTGTTGTCTGTTGTTTTCACAAGACTCTCCCACCAGGGCAGATCAACTGAGTGATGTTCAAGCGCCAGGAAGTTTTGGGTAGCAGCCGCACAATGTACATTGGCCATAAAAGAAACGGGAGTACCGGCCTGGTGCATAGCCATCGCGATTCCTTTTTCCTCTGCGTAATCACCTATCCTCTTCGTTTCCAGCAGTCCACCCGATGATGCAAGATCCGGATGAACGATATCGACTGCATGTGTATCAATCAGAGGCTTAAAGTTCTGCAACAGGTAAATATCTTCACCGGTCAATGTCGGGGTTTCCAACGCCTCGGTTATGGTTTTATGTTGTTCGGTCATCTGCCAGGGAACCATATCTTCAAGCCAGGCGAGCCGATACTTTTCTATAGATTTTCCAAACCTGATCATATTGTTGAGATCAAAATGTCCATAATGATCGGTTGAGAGTGGAATTTCAGGCCCGATCACAGCACGCACATCGGCAACACGTTTGGCCATTACCTCCAGACCCTTTTCAGTTATCTGGATCCCGGTAAATGGATGTGCAGCATTTGCATATGACATATAATCCCCGTTCCACTGTGCAAGGCCCTGTCCCCAGAATGCGCTGTTTACCAGCGTTCCCGGGATGCCACGCAACATGCCAATTGACACATCCATTTTGAGCCAGGTATATCCCTGGTCAACTGTGCGGTATTTAACTTTTGCCTTGAACTCTTCCAGGTCCTGGGATTCGGGAGTATCGGCATACAGGCGCACCTTGTCGCGGTATCTGCCCCCGAGAAGTTGCCAGCATGGAACGTTATAAGCTTTACCGCAAAGATCCCACAGCGCCGTTTCAACTGCACATACTCCGCCGGCCTGTCTTGCCTGTCCGCCGAATTGCCTGACGGACTTAAAAAGCATTTCCACGTTACAGGGGTTCTGACCAAGTATCCTGCTCTTCAGCATCAGGGCATATCTTACATCGGCGCCATCTCTTACTTCTCCAAGACCATAAATCCCCTGGTTTGTGTCGATCCGGATAATTGCCGTGCGTCCCAATACGCTGGTCACACAGTACCGCATGTCAGTTATTTTCAACTCCGATGGTTTTGAGTTGCGGCTAACTTTCTGAGTTGTCTGTGCGAGGATGTCTTCTATCGGCGTAGCGATCAATGCACCACCGAGACTGATCCCACCAAGTGTTGACATCTTAAGAAAGTTCCTGCGGCCATTTTCATAAGCATCGCTTTTTATACCCTGATCCGGTAAAGGCTGCTCATCTTTCAATCCAAGTTTTTCAAGAAATTTTTGTGATGGTGTCATGAAAATTATTTATGGCGTTAATAACAGTTTGACCCGGATGTTGATCCGCGGGGAATTACAGTGTTGAGCCTGATATTGCTCAGGGAGCTGGTTGATATTTTATCTTATTCAGGAAGGCGCAGCTGATCGGTTACCAGGTGCGGCCTTTCATAAACTCATCGAGTTCTTTCCTTGTCATGGGAAGATTTTTTCTTTCGGACAACCATTGAAGGAAATCTTTTTTAATTTCATCTGTCCATTGCTGGTCTATTTCACCAGGTGTCCACTTGCCTTCGATTAAACGCTGGTGGCCAAATGCATCTTTCAGTTGCACAAATTCTGAGTTTATGACCAGGTCCTCAAGCAGATGCGGAGGAATAAATATGGTTCCGTATTTTTTTGCAAGAATTACATCACCCGGAAGTACGGTGGCGCGACCGATGCGTACCGGAAGGTTTATGCCGGCCAGCATCATCTGTTGGATATACGATGGATCAATGCCCTTTATCCAGCCATTGAAATCTTTGATGGCAAGTAACCCTTCCATGTCCCTCACGGAACCATAAAAAATTACACCCCTATGGGTTTTGGCATAGATGGAATTGCCAAGGTTATCACCAATAAGGGTACCATCAGCTATTTTACCATAGCTGTCAGCAACATAAATATCCCCTTCCTTCAATACATCAATCGGCCATGAATTCGGTGAGCCTGATCTTTTCTCCTCCTTACCCTTGTCTTTGATCATTTTATCAAAGTCCGCACGCATCGGCATGTATTGGGCAGTCACTGCTTGTCCAACCATTGCTGAATCAGGACGGATAATTATCCATTCACCCTCATATTGATTCTGGTATCCCTTGTTACGCAGGTAACCCCAGGCTTCTTCAATAGATATATTTTTTAACCTGGTTAATAAATTAGCGGGTGCCTTAGGACGACCATCAGGAAACCTTTCGCCTTTCCATTCTGCCGTCAGTTGTTTTACCTGGTCCGCAGTCAATGAAACCTGTTGCGAGTAGACGGTTCCATAGCAAATCATGAACAGGCACAAAACGATCTTAAACATTGGTTTTACATTTAATTTTAAAATATGGTACCGGATCATGAAAATTCAGGTCCTGGATTGATTTTTCAACGGTCCTATTACTTGTCCCACCATACCCTGGTATCCATTCTATCTGCACCCTGCCTTGCAATTGCTTCGTTTACGTTTGTTGTATTTGCAGATATTTCGGAAACCGGGTAGGTAATTCGCCTGATAAAGGTGTTCGGGGGAATATCACCGGCATAAGGATTAGGTGTCAACACAGGGAAACCGGTGCGCCGGAAATTTGCCCATGCTTCCGGACCATTCAGAAAAGAGGAGATCCAGTACTGTGTACCTATCTGTTGCATTGCAGTAGCTGGCGAAAAAGGATTGGCAGTCAAATATGGTTGAATTGCGGATACCGGTACTGCGGCACCAGCATCATGCGTTGCAAGCTCCTGCATATGTGCTGTAACGCCAAGGTCGTAATAGTTTTTGGCGGTATTAGCCGTTACCCATCCTCTTTGCGCTGCTTCCGCAAGCAGCAATAAGGTTTGCGAGGCGGTCACAAAAAAGGCTGGTGCAGTGGTCTTGGTAACCCGGCGGCGGTCCACCTGGCTATACTCGTAAAAACTGACCAGTCCATCGGCCGCTGCTGCAGCTACTATCGTACCATTGTCTTTACCAATGGGCATACCTATCTGCTTCGTAGGATCGGTTGTACCTACAGCCGGCGTTTGTTCGGGGCCTGATTTAGCCCCAACATAACGGATAGCAATAGCCGGTAATCTCGGATCGTTGGTATTTTTGAGATAATCAACAAATGGTTTCGCAAGGAAAAAATTTGCGCCTTCTGTTCCATTAAGCGTATTTCCGATCGGGTTCAGGTAGTTAGCATCATGGCGCATAATGGCATTATCCGCATTCAACACTATAACACCACCGGCAAAAGCTGCCTTTACAGTCGATTCCGCTTTCCCAGCGTCGGCTTTTGTAATATGCATGCCTGCTCTTAACAGCAGCGAATAACCAAATCTCTTCCATTGATTAATATTACCACCATAAAGAATATCACCTGCCTCCGTTGGTTTGGTAGCATCGAGAGCAGCTGAGGCTTCCGTCAATTCCTTAATAATGTCTGTATAGATAGCCTGTTGAGCATCGTATTTCGGTAGAAACAATTGCTCTGAATAACCGAGCCCGCCTTCGGTGTAAGGAATATCGCCATAGGTATCGGTGAGAATCATGAAAGCATAAGCCTGTAAGATTCTTCCCATCTGCATCAGGTTGCTGCGGGTTGGCGTTTCTTTGGTGAATGCAACTACATCACGTGTATTACGGATAACGTTCCGGTAATATGCCTGCCAGATAGGCCCCAGCAGGCTTTTATTATCCTGGTTGAAGTTTGCGCCGGCAAGTACCCCGCCATTTGGTGTCACCATCTGCTGAACAATACCCATTTCATAATTAAGCGTAGATGTGGGGAATGACAGATTGATCACCGCATTATTCAATTGGAAAAGCGGATCTATGGCGGTAGGGTTGGTTTTGTTTTCGTTCAATTCTGAAAGTCCCTTATCACAGGCAACCTGGAATAACAGCACCAGCATCAAAAGCGAAAATTGAATTATCTTTTTCATATGTGCGGCTATTAAAATTTAATGTTAAGGTTCAAGCCAAGTCCCCTTGTGGAAGGTAACCCTGTCGATTCCATTCCCACAAGATTATCTGAGGTATAACCGAATGTTTCGGGATCTATGTTATCCACCCATTTTTTCAGGATCAGCACGTTGTTGGCAACGAAGCTGAGCTTCAATCCCTTTATTGGCCAGGAACCGGGAACATACTTCGTGAAATCATATCCCAGCGTGATCTGGCGGAGCTTCCAGTAGCCACCATTATAGATCACCGGTTCAACTATTGCCTGCGATCTCAGGTGTTCCCAGTAGCTCTGTACGGGTGCGGCGGCAGTGTTTTCTCCTCCGGATGGATTTACACCCTTACCTACAACGCCACCAACACGACCTTCAAGCGTCATCTTGTGATGCCCTTCACGAATCATGTTGAAATTAGTACCGGATAACATTTTGTTACCTAATTTATAATCGATCAGGAACGAGAGGTTAATTCCTTTGAAAGTAAATGCGTTCAGAAAACCTCCGTACCATTTAGCCAGGGCAGAGCCAAAAGTCACCAGGTCATCTGTTCTTACCGGCATTCCATTGGTCTGGAACATGCGGTTACCTTTTGCATCACGTTTATACCCGAAACCTGCGATCTGGCCCATTTCCATTCCAACTATCTGCCTTAACTCGCCATTAAAAACGTGCGTACCAACAGTTATACGTTCACCTGGCTTATCCGTTAGCAGGCTCAGCACTTCCGACTTATTATAAGTAGCATTGGCCGTAAACTCCCAGCGAAAATTTGATGACTGAATGGGCACGAGGTTAAGTAAGCCTTCCAAGCCAAGAATACGACTCTTACCACTGTTGATACGGGTATCAATGAAACCCGAAGCATCAGAGATCTGTGCCTGGACTATCTGGTCAGTAGTGATCTTCCGGTAAGCTGCGAGATCTAGTCCAACCCGGTTATTAAACATCTTAAGTTCTACGCCAACTTCAATCTCAGAGATCCTCATTGGTTTAAGGTTGGCATTGGGGACCGTCGTACCATTTGGTCCGCCAACCGGTTGAGTGGCTCCTGCCGGGTTGGGTATAAGATTAGCGTTGATCTGATAAAAAAGTACATCGGCATACGGAGGTACATCGGTATCACTTCCCACCTCCGCATATGCAACCCTCAGCTTACCGAGGTTAAGCCAACTAACCGATTTCAATGATTCGGAGAACAGGTAACTGGCTGAAATGGATGGATATAAAATGCTTCGGTTGTCAACTGATAAGGTAGAGAACCAGTCATTTCTTAATGTTCCGTTGATAAACAACAGATCGTTAAACGAAACTTCAGCGGAGCCATACAACGAATTAACACCTCTTGTCTGGAGATCATACAAAGGATCTTTTGCACGACCATTCTGAACAGTGTAAAGTCCCCTGACCACAAAGTCAGTAACCTGCACACTATTCAGCTCAGAGCGTCTGCGCATTTGGTTGCCACCGAGATTTACATTGAGCCCGATCTTATCAAATTGAAAATCAGAAGAAATAAGGAAGTCAGCATTTGTTTCACGGAATCGCCTTGCATCCTGTGTAAAAACACCATTTACAAAACCTGCAGGGGCGGGTCCTCTTGAAGCATGACCGGTTGGAAAGTTGTTGTAATCCTGGTCGCGGGTCCAGAAGTCCTGGCCTATCCTGCCCTGGATAAACAACCAGTCAGTGATGTCGTATTTAACAGAGAAGTTTCCGAATAACCTGTCCCTTCTGATATTCTGAAATTGTTCGGCCAATACCCAATAAGGATTGGTGCGGTTCATAAATCTTGAATAAATAAACTCGTTACCCTGTGCATTGTATTTTTTCTGATCAAGCAGATCCAATGGCATAGAGTTCGACATGTTATAAAGAACCGTTGGTATCGAATTATCCTGGTTGGCGATATTGGGAGGGTTGTTGTTTTTTTCAATCGAATAATTACCGTTTCCCTGGAAGCTTAGCTTATCGGTGAGGTTATAACTGAACCCCAGGTTCATGGTCTTCCGGTTAAACGTATTGTTTGGCACTATTCCTTTACTATCAAGGTTGCCGAGCGACACATAAAGTCCGCCTTTTTCTCCACCTGCTTCAATAGTTACCGTATTTGTAAGATTCTGACCGTTTCGGAAAAATTTCTTTATCCTGTCATACTGCGGCACATAAGGAACAACGACACTGTCGAACAACACCTGGGTCATCCCGGGCTCAAATTTTTCACCAAACGACCACTGCCCGGAAGTTGGGTTGGCAGTTTTTGGCCGGACGCCATTTTCACCCTGGCCATATTCGTACTGGTAGTCCGTAAAATCCAGCGGTTGTTCGTTTGTATAATTGAGATTATAAGTAACGCCGATACCTTTTCCTTTGCTCCGTGTTTTCGTGGTGATCATTATTACTCCATCCTTTGCCCTTGATCCGTACAGGGCGGCTGCTGCTGCACCTTTCAGGATCGTCATGCTTTCAATATCATCCGGGTTAATACTTGACAACCCGTCCCCTCCATCGGAAGTGTTTCCACCCCCTCGTACCCCAATGGAATTGTCGCCACCAACGGATCCTGGATTGGTACCAAAATTTGTATTATCAAGCGGCACCCCGTTGATGACAATAAGCGGGTTATTTTGTCCGGAGATGGAAGATTGCCCCCGGATACGAATCTTGGAAGTACCTGCAGGACCGGTTCCCATACCCGAAATGTTTACGCCGGCGACTTTTCCCTGTAGCGCATTCATAAGGTTAGGCGTCCTGTTCACGGTTAGCTCATCAGGTTTCACCACACTCGTCGCATAACCAAGTCGTTTTGCTTCTTTGTTGATACCAAGGGCAGTCACCACGATAACGGCAAGGTCCTGGGCGCTACCCTCGAGGTTTACCGTAATATCGCTCCGACCATCCACCGCAAAGGTTCTCGCTGCAAACCCTACGGAGCTGACCTGCAATGAGTCAGTGCCCTGTGCTTTTATTTCAAATTTTCCATTTGCATTGGTTACTGTTGCTTCGCCGGTGCGTTTTACCATTACGGTAACACCGGGTACCGGTTGATTGCGATTGTCAGTCACAGTCCCTGTCACGGTTTGTGAGTAAATGGCGCCGGAAAAGCAAAAAAGGAAAAATAAGGTAGCGAGCAGTCTTGAATAAGCCGGCAAGGTTGCCGGAACGGTTGTTTTAGTCATAAGCAAGTCGTTTGAGGATTGTTAGGAGGCTGCAATTACTTAACAAAGTATCCTTTCTTAGCAACAATAAACTTCCAATAAAATACACCGGCGAATAATGTACATAAAAGAAATCTGATTATATTTAGTTAAGTGTTGTAATGACATTTTGCAGTATACGGCTGAAAAAGATTCAACTTGCCAATATGATCTCTTTCCTGCTGAACCGAACAAACAAAGAGCTCGCACCATTCCCCCATGTTGCGGAATTTGCACTCAGAAAGTGCAATACTATTCAATTTCATTCGCTGCCTGTAACGGCTAAAAACACACTGAGATTTTACTATGTGATACAAGGAAAATTCAATTGGACGATTGGTAAACAGGACCACGTCCTCTATCCGGGAGATCTTGCTGTGGTGATGCCAGGCATGATGTTCGGGGGGACGCATAATTATTTTGATATCGGTGCGGTGACTTGGATCGATATTCATGTTGAAGGAGGCAATGTTGATTGCGGCATTTTCCCAGGTAGCTGGTGTAATTTGTCTTCAGATGAGAAAATCATGATCAAGGGAATATTTGAACATTACAATAAGCCGGTTCTTCATTTGCCTGCTACAGGACAACTCTTACAAGACATCCGGACGGAACTCATCTCCTCGGAGATCGGGCATACACTGCGCGTGAACCAGTTGCTGAACGAATTACTTGTAGTGCTGGCCAGGACATTGTTACGTCAGAAAAGTACGCATCGTGATTACCCTGCAGTGTTTGTAAAACTGGAAAAATCGCTCAGAGAAAATCTTTCACATCAATGGACAGTGGATGAGATGGCCTCTCTTGTTGGTCTTGGTCATACTGCCTTTTCTGAGAAGGTAAAAAACTTCACCGGTTTTTCGCCGCTCAACTTTTTGATTAATATCCGTATCTCAAAAGCAGTCAATCTCCTGAGGCGTAAAGATGCGAGTGTGACAGACATCGCGCTGGACACTGGCTTCTATTCATCGCAGCATTTTGCCACCACCTTCAAAAAGCTCACAGGTTATTCACCGCGCGATTTCAGGAAGATGATCGAATTGCGAAACTGAGCATGTAAAGGTTCATCGGAATCCTTTTGATAATCAGCGATTTATTTTAGTATACGGTTTGTCTGAAAACACGACATAATTATAACTTTTCAATTCATATTGATCGTTTGGATTCAACAGTATAATATTTACCGTGTGTTTTTTGTTCTCAATAGGATAGGTAGCAAAAAGTTCCAGACGCCGATGTGTGAAATTCGTAGGAAGTTCAACGGTGTCGGCATGCCCGCCATCAATTTGAATCAGCGCCCGAAAAACATATTCCTCTTTGATACCTGATTTCTTTTTTGCTTCTCCCGCTAACGAAAATCCTGTGCCTTCAAATTCAAACGATATTTCAGTAATGTTGTGGTTAAAATCTACTTTGGCAACCGGGTAGAGACCGGGAAACCCCTGCTCTAGTTTTACTGCCTTTGGTGATTCGGTTTTTATCGTAACCATATCATCGTTGACCTTTCCGCCGTTGGCTGCAACATTTTGCAACGCGTGTTTCAAACCTATCTCATACACTTTGTTGAGTGAAATTTCAGTGTACTTAAAATTAATGTCCTCTGCTTCCTTCAGCCCGGATTTCCACTCGGGTGGAATCTTCTTGTAGCCCAGTACAGTACCGAGAACACCAGCCACGGAAGAGGGATTACAATCGGCATCCTGGCCAGCCCTGGTAGCAATCTCTACGGCTTTTCCAAAATCCTTCTGCCCATACAAAAGCGCAAGTACAACATATGCAGAATTTACTTTTGCATCAATATTGAATGGATGAAATATTCCATCATGGCAGGCAATGTCACTGGACCATTTTTGTTGAATTTCGAACCAGGTCCGGTGCCAGTCGCCCGGAAATTGTTTGTGCCATTTTATTACATCACTTATACATTGATAGTAAGTACATTGCTTTGGAATCGTTTTTAGTGCTTCTGTCACTATATAAGAAATATCATCAGAAACAAAAGCAAGCGAATACATTGCACCTATATAAACGCCACCATACCATCCATCCCCATAGTTCATAATGTGCCCTATCTTATCCGAGATCGCTGATGCTGTATTTGGCATCCCGGGACTCATTAAGCCTGCGTAGTCTGCTTCAATCTGGTAGTCGATATCTTCCGCATGTGAATTATATTTCCAGTGACCTGACTCAGGAGCTTTTATTCCATGCAGAATATTGTACCTGGCGGCCTGGTTCGCATGCCACAACATATACCCGGCATTTGCAAACGCATTAGCAAAAGAATCAACCGGTGCATTCATCCCGTATTTCTCAAATACATCAACAAAAGTGAGATCCATGTACAGATCATCATAAAGGCCCGGGTTATTGATCATCGTTGATTTCAGGTAACCATCTTTCCAAACCAGCGGTTGGTAGTCCTGGATATAGGTGCCATTAAACCTGAATTCATAAGGACCACCGAATGTAACACCAATCGTCTGCCCGGCCCATCCTCCCTTAATTTTATCCTGGAGTACTTCTTTAGAGATAGTAACCGTTTTTTGCGAAAAGCCCGCTGAAATGAGAGAAGTGAATAGAAAAAACAGCAGTTTTTGTTTTGTCATATGGCGCATGTTTTTAGAATTATAAACTTTTTTAAGCGATGGTGACGGTCACTATCAGTCTGGAATAACCGAAACTTGCCAGCGGTCTCCCCACAACGAGGATATATTGCTCACCGGCAGACAATCATTGTCGCAGGTAAATTACAAATTATAAACAGAATGTTGGACATCAGTGAAAACAGCATGACCTGTTCTTCAACCCGTTGGCCGAAATCCCCATTTAAAATGGCCTTTTCTCCATATTGTTCAGACTTTTTATCATTGTAAATTTATTCCCGCGCCCGGAGTTACGTCTCTGGCCGCAAACGGTGAAACTTGATCAATAACCGACAGGAAAATGAAACAAATATTGCCATTACCGCTGATCGTGGTATTCAATTTATCAATGATAATAACTTTCCCGATGAAAGCACAGCAAACCGCCATTGGCAATTATGCCACTATCAACAACCTTAACATGTATTATGAGATTCATGGTAGTGGACAACCACTTGTTCTGTTACATGGCGGTGGTTCAACGATCTCATCGACCTATGGAAAGGTTCTTCCTGAACTTGCCCGGAAGCATAAAGTAATTGCCATCGAACTGCAGGCGCATGGAAGAACAAAAGATATTGACCGTCCGCTAAGTTTTGAACAGGATGCTGACGATGTAGCTGCGTTATTGAATAAGCTAGGTATTAAAAAAGCAAATTTTCTTGGGTTCAGCAACGGAGGCACTACTACCCTCCAGTTTGCCATCAGGCATTCAGAACTGGTAAACCGTATAGTGCTTGCTTCGACGATTTTTCAACGGGAGGGCATGGTACCCGGTTTTTTTGAAGGCATGAAGCAAGCAAATTTTGATCAGATGCCCATGCCGCTCAAAAAAGCTTATCTCGATGTTAACAATGACCAGGCTGGTCTTATGCAGATGTTCAACCGCGATGTAGCCAGGATGGTTGGTTTCGAGGATATTTCCATTGAAAAGATAAAAACAATTTCAGCCCCGGCGCTTGTGATCAATGGCGATAAAGAAGTGGTTCTGGCAAAACACGCGTTGTTCTTGTCGGAAACATTAGCCAATGCAAGGCTGCTTATTGTTCCAGCGGGACATGGAGATTATATCGGGGAGATCTCTTCAGGAGATAAGAACAATCAGCTCCCTGGCCTTGTGGTTCAGATGATAAATCAGTTTTTTGCCGGTGAGCACTAATGGGTGGTGGAATTTTTTACGGCAACTCATTGTCCGGTTCGGTAGCCCTTCGTCTCAATTCCCTTGTCTTCCATACTTGCTGTCCCTTCTTCGACAGTTTTCCATGTCCATGGCGTCAGCGTGCTATATCCACTTCATAGGTTTCTTTTATTCTGTCGGTCTTACTATTTCTACGTGCATTTCTTTTTCTTTCGGTCTTCTTTTTTTCAATCAGTCTTTCTTTTTTGCGATCGGTCTATCTTTTTTGCGATCGGTCTTTCTTTTTGCGATCGGCCTTTCTTTTTGCGATCGGCCTTTCTTTTTTACGATCGACTGTACTTACGAAACTCCAGTCATAACGGCAATGGCCAATACAAACCGATATCAACAACTCAACATTCAAACAAATTAACATAAATAAAATATAAACTATTTCTCCTTCTTTGTTCAAAGTCATTAAAAAATGACTAGTTTTATTACATAGATCATAATTTAATATCTTATTCTTTAGCGGTTACGCTTTCTGATATTACATATATCTATTTACCATACGATTGCTTGCCACTACATTCAACTCAATGAATCTGTATGACAGTAGTGGCAATTCTCAATTATCTCCTCTCCAGACTTGATAAGCCTGTTTTTCAAGGCTCCAGCGTATCCGGCGGTCATTCGCCAGGAATGGCTTTCCAGTTTTCATCCTGTTGCCAACAGGGATTTGATATCGGAACATGTAAATCATCAACTTCAAAATAATAGCTATGTCGTTTGATCATAATCAGCCGCTCACAAAACTGAACATATTTTCTGGCCGCGGAATCCAGATGCAAACATTTCACATCACCTGGCTAACATTTTTCTTTTGCTTTTTTGCCTGGTTTGGAATTGCACCCCTCATGCCTTTGGTCAGCGAACAACTTCATTTGACCAAAGCTCAAAAAGGCAATGTGGCCATAGCTGCAGTGAGCGCCACCATTCTCGCCAGGTTGATTATAGGAAGACTGACCGACAAATTTGGTCCGAGGAAAGTGTACACCTGGTTGTTGGTGATCTGCGCTTTCCCGGTAATGTTTATAGGGTTAGCCGATAGTTATATTACATTCCTGTTGTTCAGACTGGGCATCGGGGTAATCGGAGCTTCTTTTGTGTTAACCCAGTTTCATACATCGGTAATGTTTGCACCTAATATCAAAGGAACAGCAAACGCAACGGCGGGTGGATTCGGGAACACCGGCGGCGGTGCAACACAGATCCTGATGCCGTTGATTGCCGCGGGTTTAGTCGGTGCCGGTTGGGTGAGCCAGGCGGATAGCTGGCGGTATGCAATGATCTTTCCTGGCGCCATGTTGCTGGTGATGGCATGGCTCTATTGGAAGTATACAAAGGATACACCCGCCGGGAACTTTGATGAACTCCCACAAACAGATAAAGGAAAAAAAGAAAATACGTTTTTGTTAGCCGCTAAAGATTATCGTACCTGGATACTGACCATTGCTTATGCCGCTTGCTTCGGGGTAGAAATAACCGTTGATAATTTTGCTGCTTCCTATTTCCACGATAACTATAAAGCCACCTTGATATTTGCGGGATTACTGGCAAGCATTTTTGGCTGGATCAATATTTTCGCCCGTGCTCTGGGAGGAATTGTTTCAGACAAGATTGGCACCAGGTATGGTTTCAACGGCAAAGTAAGTTTGCTGGCCATCTTACTATTGCTTGAAGGAGCCGGCATCATGCTTTTTGCAAACTCCGGTGAATTAGTAATGGCAATTATGATGATGTTCTTTTTTGGACTATGCCTTAAAATGGCCAACGGAGCTACTTACAGCATCGTTCCATTCATCAATCAAAAGGCCGTTGGAAGTGTGGCCGGTATTGTTGGTGCGGGGGGAAATGTGGGGGCCATGCTTATCGGGTTCCTTTTTAAATCGATGCCATACGCTGAAGCTTTTTTCTATCTGGGCGGATGCGTTTTTAGCGTTGGTGTTGTGATCATGGCAGCAAGGATCATGAGTAAAAAAACAGCCCGGGTTAACGTCTTCAATGCCGACGTAGAAAAGGCTGAAAATTCCCTGGTGGTTCAAAGGGTAGCGATCAATAAATAACATCTTAGTGAGAGATTCAAACCAGATAAAAGACTTTGTTACTAAAGGTTCAGCTTTGCCAACAACCTGCTGCTATTGTGGAGTAGGTTGCGGCATCATGGTGGGCAAAGATCCCCAGGGCAACCTGGTAGTTGACGGGGATAAACAACATCCCGTAAACAAAGGGATGCTCTGCAGCAAAGGAATGAACCTCCATTACACCGTGACGGATACATCGGACCGACTCTTGTTCCCTGAAATGCGTTATAGCCGTAATCAGCCAAGACAAAGAGTATCATGGGATACAGCCCTCGGGAGGACCGCAGCCGTTTTTAAAACACTTATTGAGAAGTACGGGCCCGATTCGGTGGCCTTTTATGCATCCGGCCAATGCCTTACCGAAGAATATTATGTTGTCAATAAACTTATTAAAGGCTTTATAGGCAGTAACAACATTGACACCAATTCAAGACTTTGCATGAGCTCAGCCGTAACAGGATATAAGATGAGCCTTGGAGAAGATAGTGTACCGGTCAGTTATGACGATCTTGAACTGGCAGACTGCATTTTTGTTGCGGGCGCGAACCCTGCCTGGTGCCATCCGATCTTATGGCGAAGGGTTGAAGCCGCACGGGAAAAAAATCCGGAACTCAGGATCATCGTCAGCGATCCGAGAATCACTCAATCCTGTTCGATTGCTAATGTTCATCTGCAACTGAACCCCGGAACTGATATTACATTACATCATGCCATTGGGAGATGCGTGATTGAACAGGGAAACATCGATTTTGATTTCATCAGGAATCACACGGAAGGTTTTGAAAACTATTCCGCGTTGGTATTTCAACGCACAATAGCAGAAGCTGCAGTAATATGCGGTGTTCACGAAGCTGATATCCGCCTTGCCGCATCCTATATCGGCAATGCAAAGGGGTTCATCACGATGTGGACGATGGGTCTGAATCAAAGTGTTGTTGGCGTAAACAAAAATCTTTCTTTGATTAATCTGAACCTTATCACGGGACAAATCGGAAAGCCAGGTTCCGGGCCCTTCTCATTAACCGGTCAACCGAATGCAATGGGAGGAAGAGAAGTCGGTGGCCTCGCGAACCTGCTGCCTGCACACAGGGACCTTTCAAACCAGGCGCATAGAAATGAAGTCGAGACGTTTTGGAACATCCCGCTGGGAACCATCAATCCAAAGCCAGGTTTAACTGCCACCGAGATGTTCGAAGCCCTGAATGACGGAAAACTGAAAGCCATCTGGATCCTGTGTACGAATCCCCTGGTCAGTCTACCTAATGCACGGCTTGCTGAAGAAGGACTGAAGAATGCAAAGTTCGTTGTGGTCCAGGAAGTAAGTAACAGACCTGAAACACTAAAATATGCTGATGTGGTGTTGCCTGCTGCCGCCTGGATAGAGAAAGAAGGAACCATGACAAATGCAGAACGTCGGATCAGCTACCTCAGCAAAGTCATTGAGGCACCGGGGGAAGCATTGCCGGATGCAGAGATAATCTGTCGCTTTGCACAGAAGATGAATTTTCCCGGATTTGATTATCAAAGTGTCGGGGAAATTTATAAGGAACATGCCGCGTTAACCGCGGGTACAAACATCGACATAAGCGCGCTGAATTACGACATACTGAAGGAACGCCGAAGCGTACAATGGCCCTATACCAAAGAAGTAAACGGTTATGGAACAAAACGGCTTTTTACCGATAAGAAATTTCATACGCCATCTCAAAAAGCGATTCTCCATGCAGTCGCCGACGCTAACACGTCTGAAATGCCCGGCACAGAATTCCCATTGATTTTAACCACTGGAAGAATACGCGATCAATGGCACACCATGACCAAGACCGGAAAGGTTAACAAGCTGAGGCAACATATCAGCGAAGCTTTCCTGGAAATTCATCCTGAAGATGCGGCTGAAAGGGGCATCGAAGAAAACGTTTTGGTCGAAGTTGAAAATGCAAGGGGCAATGTGAGGGTTAAGGCTAAACTTTCAACAGATATCAAAAAAGGTGTTTGCTTTTTACCAATGCACTGGGGAAAGATCCTGAACAGCGATCTCAACAGGGCAAATAATCTCACCAGTAACCTGGTAGATCCCCTGAGTAAGGAACCTGATTTTAAATTTTCAACGGTCCAGGTCCGGAGATATACAAAGCCTAAACAGAAGATCATTATCATCGGCGCCGGGGCTGGTGCCTGCGGATTCATTAAAAGTTACCGGGCACTAAACGCAGATGATGAACTGATCGTTTTTAGTAAAGAAAACTTTCCTTTTTATAACCGTGTACTGTTACCGGACTATATCAGCGGGGCGCTGAAATGGGATAACCTGGTGAAAATGACAGATGCAGAGGAGCAGGAATTCAGTATAACATTGCATCGCGGCGTGAGTATAGAGAAGATAGACAAACAGGCAAAAACGGTTACCGATAGTAAAGGACAAATTCATAACTACGATGTTCTCCTGATGGCCACCGGAAGCCGTCCCGCCCTGATGCGCGATGTGCCATCCATGAAAGGAATTTTTACCATGCGGAGCAGAACTGATGCGGATAGCTTCAGGGACCATGTTGATCCTGCAAAAGGCACAGTAGTGATCGTAGGCGGGGGTTTACTTGGTATAGAGCTGGCGGCATCTCTTCGTGAGGTGGATGTTAAGGTAATCATCGTACAACGTATATCAAGGTTGATGGACCGGCAGCTTGACCCGCTGGGAAGCCAGCTCCTACATGAAGAGCTTATTGCCAAAGGCGTTGACATCTATTATAACGATGAGATAGACCGGTTCCTTGGCACAAAAACCGCAACCGGGATCTTGTTGAAAAGCGGGTTGCTTATTGAAGCCCAGGCCATAGTAATTGCCATCGGTACCATCCCGAATATTGAAATAGCAAAAACAAACGGTATTGAATGCAAACGGGGTGTTGTGGTGGATGAATACCTCCAGACAAGTGATAAAAACATTTTTGCGATCGGAGAAATAGCTGAATTCAACGGAATGTTATACGGCATTACTGCTGCAGCCGAACAACAGGCGGCCATAGTGGCAAGATACCTGAACGGTGATATCTCAAAATACTATAGTGGTTCACTGCTGATGAATATTTTGAAAATGCACGGGACAGATCTTTGTTCGTTGGGCCAGGTAGAGTGTCCCGATGATCCTGCCTATGAAGAGGTCGTGTTTATTGATAAAGCGAAACGTTATTACAAAAAATGTATCATTCATAACGACAAATTGATCGGCGCGATACTGATCGGAGATAAAACTGAATTCCTGGAATACAGGAACCTGATAGAAGGCAGAATCGAACTGAGTGAAAAGCGACTGCAGTTACTGAGATCGGGCAAATCAGCAGAGCCTGTTATAGGCCGCCTGGTCTGTAGCTGTAATAATGTCGGTGAGGGAAATCTTCTAAACAAAATTAAGGAGGGATGCCACGATCATTTACAACTTTGCCAGACAACCGGTGCTGGTATGGGTTGTGGAAGTTGCCGCCCTGAAATAAAGCAGATACTTGAATCACAACTGCGAAAAAAATCACATCATGGAGAAAAAGTCAAAGTCAACATCACCATCGGAGTTTAGAGCCATAACGGGCCTTGAATACTTTGATTTCGAAGAAGATTTCGTCGAGAAAAATATGCGGTGCATACCCATGATTGTTCGTTTCAAACTGGACCTGGCAGGAATAAAACTGAGACTTGACGAATGGAACAGGCTGCTTGTGGAAGAAAGGATCGGGCTGGCCACGCGTGCGTGCGGCGATGCTGAACAAGCAACAAATTATCGGGACCACCTGCTGGCCCTGGTGAGAAAACGTTCACAGCGAGAGGCTACTGACCTGGTGAAAGATCAGAACCCAGCCTGGGCGGACCTGGGCCAGATGCCGGAAATATTGCAGGAGAGACTGGCCGAAGAAGATGTATTTGTTTCTCTGAGCCGGTGGAGAAAGTTGACCGATCTGCAGCGTTTTGCTTTATTGAAACTGTGCAGGCCGGGTCATGAAAGTAAAAATTTCACTAAGGCATTAAAAGAATTCGGGTTAATGACGGCAATAACCGTTTTCGCGGATTAAATAAGCAAAATGAAATCATCGGTTACCATAAAAATTAATTTCCCCGGCGGTATTATTTCTCCGGGCGAACTTTATAATATCCTGGTTGCGGCCGCAAGATCAGGGGTGCATGAGGTAAGCATTGGATTGCGTCAGCAGCTACTGATAGATGTATCTGCTGAGAATCTGAAAAAGCTGACGGATGAACTTATCCGGCTGGACGTTTGCTACGAGACAAATGCGGATGAATTTCCGAATATTATCAGCAGTTACCCGGCTGAGGAAGCCTTTATAAACAACACATGGCTGAGTGAAGGAGTTTACAAGGATATCTTTGATGGCATAGACTACCGTCCAAGGTTGAAAATTAATATTTCAGACAGTAACCAGAGCTTCACCCCCATGCTTACGGGCAACATTAATTGGGTCGCATCTGCCACGGCCCAGCATTTCTGGCATTTATTCGTCCGTTTCCCTAAAACCAATACCGTTTATGAGTGGGACCAGTTGGTCTACACGAACGATGTAGCTAATCTTTCGGCTGAAATCGAAAAGACCATTTTTCGGCACCAGGATGAGTTCTACGATAATAAACAGGCGAATGGCGTTGTATTGTTCAAGAGAATAGATCCTGGGAAGTTTATTGTGAAACCGGCAGAGAAACCGGCGGCATTACCCGCCTTCAATCTTCCCTATTACGAAGGCCTGAACCGTTACAATAATAAGTACTGGCTCGGTATCTATCGCCGTGACGAGCTGTTCGGTATTTCATTTCTTAAAGAACTTTGTTTGTTATGCCTGAAAACAAAGATCGGTCAGTTGTGTTCCACGCCCTGGAAATCCATCATGGTTAAGGGAATTGAAGAAAAAGATAAAGCTTCGTGGAACCGGTTGCTGGAAAAACACCAGATAAATGTCCGCCACGCCGCGAACGAACTGAACTTCCAGGTTGAAGACAACTGCAAGGAAGGCCTGATGCTCAAGAACTACCTCGTGAAAAGATTAAACAACCAAGACACCAGGACTTTCGGAGTTTGTATCGGAATAAAGACCAGGAAAAAGAGTGAAGTATTCAGCAGCATCCTGGTGAGACGCAAATCACTCATCTCCCTGTTTGGTATAGAATTTTTCCATGTATACGATATTTTGTGTGCCCTCGATTTTAATCCTAATGAGCGCACGGGTTTCATCTTCAGCAGTAATAATCCGAAGTTTCTTCTTGGGGAACAGTTAAGAAGGTCAGTTACTGCCTTCTACAATTACAGGAACGACAAAAACGAAATTTCTGAACGCGAAGTACCAGCCAGGAAAGAAAGAAAAGAAAAGCTGATGGAATATGTCTATCAATGTACCCAATGCCTTACTGTTTATGATGAGGCAATTGGTGAACCTGAAAATGGAATTATGACGGGAACTCAATTTATCGCTCTACCTGGGAGTTATCATTGTCCATTATGTGATGGTCCTAAAGACGAATTCAGAAAAACTGATAAAAAAACTTTAGGATTACAGCCTGTCTGATTCAGCAGGTGAATTGAAATTCCGGAAGTATTGTTTTTGATTTTCGGCAACCGGAATGGCATCTACCCGGAGTTGCTCTAGCATAAACTTCATGCTGTGCCTGATCAGCCTACCTTCAAGCAGTATGTTAAGAATTATTGCCAGCCCTTTAGCGGTATAAATTCCGCACAATGGTTCGGGTTCATTGTTGTTTGTGAAGATATACGCATCATATGAGAATCCTGAGATGTACCTCGCCATGAGTTCTTCAAGTAAAGCCGGCTCCATCATGAGCATGTCACAGGCCAGTACAAATAAATCGTCGGCAGGATGCTGAAGGTGAGTACTCAGAACGCCTGACAGCGGGCCATTTACTATAAGTGATTGATTGTCGCTTACCAGTTGTTCGGGTGGGAAAATAGCTGAATAAGCCGGATATTGATTGTGATTAACCGAGACTTTGACCTGAAGATCCAGGGTGGACATTTTATCAATAGCTGTTTGTACCCAGGTTTTGCCATCCAGCTTCAGCAAACCTTTGTCTGTGCCCATCCGGGAACTTCTGCCGCCACATAAAATGATACCGATCAATACATATTCTTTCCGCTAAGATAGCCACCGGGCGGATATGGTTTCAAATGATTACTGTGCCACAGTTAATACCTCGTTCCACACTCAATACCCTTTCTACACTAATACCTCTTTACAATCCGGAAGTTAAATCGTTCAGGAGTTCCAATAACTCCGGAATTTTTCCGTAATTGTTTGATTTGATCGGATTTCCAGAAAGCATAGGCTTTGGTAGTATCAGTAACGGCCACCACGAGGGTTACTTTTTTATTATTATCGACTTCATGGCCATAAGCCCGGTCGATAAGGCCGTTATCGACCCTTATCTGGCGGGTACTATCGAACGAGCGTTGCCAGGTGTCCCAGTCTTTCACTGTGAACGTAGTTTGCGAACGCAGATTGGTGCTGATTTTTCCTGTATCCTGGAAAGTAATGTTATACACTTTCATATTTGCGGCACCTCTTACACCGCCTTTTTGCATTGCCTGGCGGAGGTCAGCAGATTTTCCAAAAGCTTTAGCCTTGTCTGCCTGATCAGACTTCAAGGCCACAAATATTTTTGTACGATCCGTTGTGCTATAACCGATCACATAATTATGAACGCCATTGGATAGCCTGACCGAATCGTGTTCTTCATAGTTCGTGAGCCACTTGTCGTAGTCGGCCACCTTGTGAATTATGAACATCATAATTTCCGGCCTGGTAACGAAAGTGGATGATGGAGTTGTTGTGGCGGTTGTTGTGCCTGTAGCGGAATCAGATCCGACAGTGTCCGTTGTTCCATTGTCTTTATCATCAGATTGATCACCGCATGACATGGCGAAGACTAAAAAGAGGCAGAGTAACCTGGCAGATAGGAGGGATGAGGACTTCATTGTAATAAATTTAATTATGACGAATGGAGTGCGGAGCGAGCAATCATCGGGCAGGCGTCAATAACGGGAATGCACAATAAATATACAATTTAATCCGGTTGGTTGCAATTCTATTAGTTGCTGTAATTGCTCAGAGGTCAAATAGTAAAACAAAGAACCGGCAATTATTTATCATCAATTTCCATGCCCTTGATTAATCCATCTTGCCATGAATAGGTATGAATGACCTTTCCCTCAAACAACAACTTGCCGGTCTTATCCTTCGCAACCTGGTGAACTTTGACTTGTATTTTCCCATCTTCTTTCTCACTGACTTCCAGCGGTTCAACAAAGGGATCGATCTCCTTCCATTGTCTCGTCCAGTAGTTTCTTAATTCATCATGGCCATTTACATAACCTCCCTCCCAGCCGTTCGGCCAGTGTACATTTTTGTCCATATGCACAAGCATGGCATCAATGTCCCTTGCATTAAACCGGGCATAAATATGATTAATAAGTTTTTCATAATTTTTTTCCATGGTAATTTGATTTGAAAATGGTGACATGAGTTAATTAACAAGGTAAGGGTTGTTGACATGCCTTGGATTACAATAGGACATCACTTCAGCAACTTTACTTTTCACGAGGAAATTCACATTGCAACTTACCAGCAAATATACCGTGTGTGTTTGCATATTTATAATACATGTGTTTTAGAAATTTATATTCACAGTGGTTGGGAAATTTACTCGGTCTGTGTGTGGAATGTTGAGACCTTACTTTGAAAAGCTGTTGGCTGGAAGCCACAGTGATCAAACCACCAAATATAATATCTGGACTCAACTAATAGATTCCACGATGATTTCAGATTACTTAACATGCATACTCTTATAAGTTACCCTTGCAAAAGATTATGCCGCTTCTCATGCCTTTGACAGGATGATAACCGGGCAGATCTATTCATTTAAGCCAACGGGTGATCACCACTTGCAGACTTAATCAGTCTGTCGACAAATAGGATGCATATCATATTACAAATGGCGTGGATGGATCGCAGGTATATAGCTGCATGGATGGCAGTTGTAGACTAACTGTTATATCTATTTTTTTTTGCAATCCCATTATATAAAATTTTTCTGATATTCTAAGCGCTGTGTTCCTCCTTAAATTCATTCCCATAGTTGATTTCAATCAATCCATTATCATCTTATATGATTTGTATGTCTACTTAAGTGACCTGCCAACATGTTTCTTCTATCTATAAGCATGATTATAGGCTTTCAAATAAAGAATTATCATCACAAATGATCGAAATCAATATTGGAAGCTATTATAAAAAAGTTTGTCAATGATTCCATGCTATGGCACCATATTTGCGAAAGTGAGAAGATATTTTAGAAAGGCTTTCGGTTATAGATCTGCGATAAATTGTATAGACAGGCTTACTCCCCAACAGGTTCACTATAGTGCTTACTAGTAAAAATTATCTTACCTGAGTTCAAAAACTATTTAGTTCTTTATTAAAATTTCACTTAACCACAAAAATTAATTTCTTAACAAAAAATCCAATTTTCAATGAAAAAATGCAGGAAATTGCCTTGCAAAGCTACTTCTATGCTTGGCCTGTCGCTAGTATTATCAGTTTTATTTTCGTGTAACAAAGGAGGTCTCCAAGAACCAGTGGCACTGGAAGATGATGCCTCTACAAAAACTATCTCAGCTTTAGCAATTAGTGGAAACATCTTGTATAATGAAACCTTTGAAGGCAGTTCTGCTTTTAGCGGTTTAAATACACAATTTGAAACATCACATGCGTTCAACATAGCCAGCAGTCCTGTGTTCCAGGGAAGCAAATCTGGCCGTTTTGAATTAAGGGATACTGATCCTGAAAACAATGGTGGAACCCGTGCGGAAGCTGTGTTCCCGGTAGCATCAAATCTGAATCGTTGGTACAGCTTCGCAGTTTATTTTCCTTCAGCTGATTTTAAACCTGATACCGGTGACGAATTGATAGGACAATGGAAGCAGCATGAACATGACGTGAGCAGTGCTATCAGCTTAAGGATTAAAGAAGACAGGTTTCGTTTAACGGTGTTTCCCGGATACAAAATTACATCCGAGAAGATCGACTTAGGCCCGGTTACCAAAGACAAATGGTTGACCTTTGTTATACATGTAAAACATTCAACAGGTTCAGATGGGTTATTAGAGTTATGGCTTAATGGGCAAAAAGTTGTAAACCGTGCTGGCTCTAATATGTACAGCTTAAGTAGTGAAAGTGGTATGACAAACCCGGAGTGGAAATTGGGTATCTATAAATCAAACTGGAACGGTACACAAACAACTCAGACAAGCAAAAGGGTGTTGTATTATGATGATATCAGATTGGGTAATGAGAATGCAACCTTAGCAGAAATGACACCAACTGCAAATGGCAGTTCAACACCTACTCCTACTCCAACACCAACACCAACACCAACACCGACACCAACACCGACACCGACACCAACACCAACACCAACACCAAGTCCGATTACTGGTTTTACCCTGGTTAGTGCTCATACTGAAAAAGATATCAGGACTATTGTTAACGGAGCCACAATCAGCCTGGCAACAATAGATGTTGATAAGCTGAATATACGGGCAAATTCTTCTGCCGCACTCGGAAGCGTAAAGCTGGAGTTAAGCGGTACTCAGTCAAAAACATACATTGACAGCGGTCTGCCTTATTCACTACATGGCGATGATGGTAATGGCAATTACTATTTTGGCAACTGGGATCCGCCAGCATTAGGCACTTACACGCTTAAAGCAACTCCTTATTCCGGAGCCAAGGGCACCGGCACAGCTGGCACAGCGTCTACTATTACCTTTACTATTGTGAGATAATAATTTCAATAACCAATCGACTAAAGGCTGTCTCAACATAAGAATTGAGGCAGCCTTTCTATTTTTGATAGTCATTAATGGCACAAAAAAAAGCTGCCCCAAATTCATTGAGACAGCCTCTTTTCTAATTAAGCTTAATCTGTTATGTCCTTTGCACAGTCATAACTTATCCGACTGCTGAGCTTAGGCTATTTTTTTATAAGTTTCAGGATTTTTGTTTCAGTTTGGGTCTGTATACTGATCGTGTACAAACCGGCTGCGAGGCGCGAACCATCGATATTGACATCCTTAGATACATTGGCATTGGCGATTCCTTCATCAACCTGGGATATCAGTCCTCCACTGCTGTTGTAGAATCGCACAGAATATTTTCCGGTCTCTGGCAATCTGAACCTGAAAGTAGTCTGATTAGAAAATGGATTTGGAAATACCGTTGCCTCGATGTTTTTTGTCGACAGATCATTCCGGGCCATTGCTGTATTTTTTATTTTGATCCGGGCGGCAAGGGCTGGTTGGTCAATGATGTAATGTTCCCCTGTAGTAAAGCCACCTGCTACGGGGTTACCCACAGCATCAACGATTCCTGTTCCGTTATTTTTGAGATCGAGCCTTAATGTCCCGTTTCCCGAAACAGAGGTAACTGTTACCGTATAATTGGCACATACCCCGAGTACGTTAGTAATAGTTCCATTTGCAGATCCTCCTGCGGTCAGTACAAAGTCAGACGGATCAACTCCGTTGACCGGTTCAGAAAAATTAACTGCAAAAACCACGGTGGTAGCCGTTGTAGTTTGTGTGGCAGGAGAAAACCGCAGTATGCCCGACACTGACGGCTGTGTAGCATCGCCCGGAGATACATTATAAATTTGTCCACTGGTAAATCCTCCCGTTATATCATTGCCGGCTCCGTCCTGTATGCCTGTACCACTGCCGTTGAGATCCAGTCTGAGACTGCCGGTACCTGTGATGTTGTTTACGGTAACGGTGTATGCACCGCCCGAACCAGATATATTGCTTATGTTACCGGCAGCCGTGCCCCCCGTAGTCAGCGTAAAGTCTGACACATCTACCCCAGTGACTGATTCAGAAAAGTTCACTGCATATACGACTGAAGTTGCAGTTGTGTTTTGTGTAGTCGGTGAAGACCGGAGTATAGCTGACACCGACGGCGGTGTCAGATCGCCCGGTGATACATTGTAAGTCTCTCCACCCGTAAATCCTCCCGTTATATCATTGCCCGCTCCATCTTCTATTCCTGTACCACTACCGTTGAGATCCAGCCTGAGACTTCCGGTACCTGTGATATTATTTACCGTTACAGTATACGCGGCGCCGGAGCCAGAGACATTACTTATGTTACCCCCAGCCGTGCCCCCGGTAGTAAGTGCAAAGTCTGACGAATTTACACCTGTGACTGATTCAGAGAAGTTGACTGCAAAAACCACTGTAGTGGCCGTGGTGTTCTGTGTGGTTGGAGAAGAGCGGAGAATACTTGCTACTGACGGCGCTGTAAGGTCGCCTGGAGATACATTGTAAGTTTCTCCACCCGTAAATCCTCCGGTAATGTCATTGCCCGCTCCATCTTCTATTCCGGTACCACTACCGTTGAGATCCAGCCTGAGACTTCCGGTACCTGTGATATTATTTACCGTTACAGTATATGCAGCGCCGGAACCAGAGACAGTAGTTATGTTACCCCCAGCCGTGCCCCCGGTGGTAAGTGCAAAGTCTGACGAATTTACACCTGTGACTGATTCAGAGAAGTTGACTGCAAAAACCACTGTAGTGGCCGT